>JBKPCD010000158.1:0-68330 GCA_046727175.1 Acidobacteriota bacterium
GCTCACAGGAGATCAGAAGATCAGGAGGCTTCTGGGGTGGTCCACGTCCAGCTCCTGACCTCTGGACGTCCTGCGATGAGAACCCGAGCGGGTCGAGCTGGTTTCAAAACCTCGTAGGCGCCGGCTTCAGCCGGCGCAGGAGTCCGCCTGAAGGCGGACGCTACAGGTTTTGAAACCACTTCTATGAGTTGTGATCGAGGAACCAATGAGGACGAGAATTCTGTGGATCGGCCTCGCACTTGCCGCTGCAGGCAGTGTTGCGGCGCAGCAGGCGCCGCCGCAGCGGACGTTCACGCCGGAAGAGATTGCAGCGCTCGGAAAGGGGATGCCCGAGGGACCTGCGCGCGACCTCACGGTTCGCGTCTGCGCTCAGTGCCACGAGCCGTGGCGCGCGGCATCGCTCCGACTCACGCGCGAGGGGTGGGAAGCGGAGGTAACGAAGATGATCGGCCTCGGAGCCCGCGCGACCGACGAAGAGATCGCGCAAATCATCGACTACCTCGCCGAGAACTACAAAGGCGAAGCCCCGAAACCGATCAACATGAACACCGCAACCTCGGTGGAGCTGGAGAGCGTCGCGGGACTGTTCCGCAAGGAGTCGGCCGCCTGGATTGCGTATCGCACCAAAAGCGGGCCCTGCAAGACGCTCGACGATTTCAAGAAGGTCCCGGGCGTGCCGTTCAAGAAGATCGATGAGCGGCGCGATCGACTCGTCTGCTTCTGAGCCGAGCATGCCACACATGAGGGCGCTCGGATTGGACATCACCCGTATGCGATTCGGCATCCGGCCATTTCACCCCAGACGGCGCGTGCCGTGGGGTTCACGGTTGTCACTCCAGTTTCTGCGCACGGCGCTGATCGTCCTGCCAGCTGCGCTCGCAGAACAGGTGCAGACGCCGGCACGTCCTGCCGCTGCGGGTGCTGTGGCGCTCGCGGATCGGAACCGTCTCGAACGCGCCGCAAACCAACATGATCGACGGCAAGCAGCACCTGCTGGTGGCCGCCGGCGACATGCTGTACTCGTTCAGTTTGTACGGCGCGAAATGACGGAACCCACCACGTGAGCCGGAGCCACTCGCAGTTCCGACAGAGGAGATGCTTCGATGACTTACACACGACGTGAATTCGGAAAGCTCGCGCTCGCCGGCCTTCCAGCCGCGGCGCTCATCGGGAAGCCCGACTCGTTGTTCGGTGCGCTCTTGCAGCCGAAGCCAAGCTCGCTCATCGACGGCGTGCAGATCGGTACCATCACATACAGCTTCCGCAGCATGCCCGATCAGAGCGCCGAAGCCACGCTCAAATACATCGTCGACGCCGGAATCAGCGCAATCGAATTGATGGGCGGCCCGGTCGAGAGCTTTGCTGGCGCTCCCTCATCGGGACGCGGCGGTGGTCCGGGTGGCCGCGGACCGGGTGGCGGTGGTCGCGGCCCCGGCGGCGGTCGAGGAGATGCTCCCCCGGCCGCTGCTGCAGCTGCGGGTCAGGAGACCGCGCCAGTCGGTTCCTGGAACGGACAGCCCTGTCCGGCGGGGCGTGGTGGCGCGGCAGGCGATCCGCCGGCAGCCGGCGAAGGCGGCCGCGGGCGCGGCGAGATGACGCCTGAACAGCAAGCGGCGCAGCAGGAACAGGTCGCGAAGCTGAAGGAGTGGCGCACGACCGTTTCGATGGACGCGTTCAAGAAGCTGCGCAAGATGTACAACGACGCCGGCGTGACGATCTACGCCTGGAAGCAGCTCAATCCGAACATGTCGGATGAGGAGTTCGAATACATCTTCAATGTCGCGGATGCTCTCGGGTGCACGCACACGACGCTCGAGCTGCCGACCGACACAGCGCAGCTCAAACGGATCGGCGACTTCGCGATGAAGAAGAAGATCTACGCCGCGTACCACACGCACTTGCAGGGCAGCATGACCGCCTTCGACCAGGCCTTCGCGGCGTCGAAAGGCAATATGGCGAACATCGACTTCGGCCACTACGTCGCAGCCGGCAACGTCGGCGGCACTCCGATGGAGTTCCTCGAGAAGCACCACGCTCGGATCGCGAGCTTCCATCTGAAGGACCGGACGAAGCCGGAGCACTGCGCACTGAATCTGCCGTGGGGCACGGGCGAGACGCCCATCAAGGAAATCCTGCAGCTCGTGAAGAAGAGCAAGTGGAAGATCCCTGCATCGATCGAGCTCGAGTATGACATTCCCGAGGACTCGGACGCGGTCAAGGAAGTCCATAAGTGCCTGGAGTACTGCCGGAGGGCTCTTGCGGCGACATAAGTGATGCGCCTCAGCGACCTGCGCCAGGACGTCGCCTATGCCGCACGTCTGATCCGGCGAGCACCGGGCTTCAGCGCCGTCGTCATCGCAACCGTTGCGCTGGGGATCGGAGCGACGACAGCGATCTTCACCGTCGTCGATGCCGTACTGTTGCGTCCGCTGCAGTTCGGTGAGCCCGACCGACTGGCTGTCGTTCGTCCGACCTCCGGGGCGCGACTCTCCGCCACCTATCTCTACGAGTGGCGGCGCCAGAGTCACACCTTTCAGGACATCGCCGGATGGTACGACGAATCCGCGAACTTCACCGGACGCGGAGAGCCGCTCGAAGTAGTGGTGGACCACGTGACACCAAACTTCTTCGCGATGCTCGGCACGCCGCCGATGATCGGCCGCACGATTGCCGGCGCAGACGATCTCGGGCGCGCAGAGCGCGCCGTCGTGTTGAGTCACGGATTCTGGCAGCGACGCCTCGGCAGCGATCCGGCAGTCATCGGTCAGGCGATCACGCTCGACGGAGAGGCGTTCACGATCGTCGGCGTCATGCCCAGGACGTTCGTCATCCGCACGAACGAGCTGGCCGAATCGCGCGCGGAGCTATGGATGCCGTTCGCGTTGGTCCCCGATAACAAACCGGGAATGGGCGGCGTTCTGAACGTTGTCGGACGGCTCGCTCCCGGCGTCACCGTTGAACAGGCCCGTGCAGAGCTCGCCTCGATCGCCCAGCGTATCGAACAGCAGCATCCCTCGTACAGCCGTCACTGGGGCGTCAGTCTGGTTCCGCTCCAGGAGGCAACGGTACAGGACGTGCGCCTGACTCTGCTCGTGCTGTTCGGCGCTGTTGCGATCCTGCTGCTCCTCGGGTGTGCCAATATCGCGAACCTGGTCCTGAGCCGCATCACGGCACGTCAATCGGAGCTCGTGGTTCGACTGTCCCTGGGCGCTACGCGCAAACGACTCGTGAAGCAGGTCCTGACGGAGAGTCTCGTCCTCGGCACGATCGGCGGCGCGCTCGGGATGGTGCTGTCGGTCTGGGGAACGAAGCTGCTGATCTCGGCAGTGCCCGCAGGTCTCGACCTTCCAAGGACGAGAGAGATCGCGGTCGACGTGCCAATCCTTCTCTTCTCGGCACTCGTGACGATATCCGCGACCTGCTTCTTCGGTTTGCTCCCCGCGCTCGTGTCGACCCGTTCGGCGTCACTCGACGCGGTGCGAGTCGCTCATCGCGGCGTCTCCAGCGGAGGCACGCGCAACCGCATCGTGAGCTCGTTGATCGTGTCGGAGATTGCACTCGGGGCGATCCTGCTCGTCCTCGCGGGGCTGATCGGCCGCAGCTTCTGGACGCTCAGCCGAGTACATCCCGGGTTTCAGCCGGACCACGTTCTCACGGTGCGGACGACGCTCGCACCTTCGACGTCCGACTCTGACGATCGCATCCGTACGTTTGGCAACAGCATTCTCGAGCGCACGACGCGTCTGCCTGGCGTACGGGCTGTGGGACTTGCCGACTACCTGCCCTTGAGCCGCGACGGCCGCGGAGAGATCTTTCGAATCGAGGGACGCCCAGAACCACGTCCTGAAGATCAGCCGGGCAGTCTCGTCACCGTCGTGGGTGGGAGGTATTTCGAGGCGATGGGCATTCCGCTGATCCGGGGCCGCCTTCCTGACGATCGCGACACCAGCCGAGGGGAAACTGTCTTCGTCATTGACGAGACGCTGGCACGCGAGTATTGGCGTGACTCCGACCCAATCGGTGCGCGTCTCCTCTGGCGCACGGGCGACGGCTGGAGCCGGTCGGGTGTGGTGATAGGTGTGGTGAGAAGCGTGCACTGGATTGGACTGGCAACGCGGCCTTGGGCGACCACGTATTTCTGGTTCCCGCAGCGACCTCACCGGCAGCTTTCGATCGTCGTTCGCACGATTGGCGATCCGGGCAAGTTGGCTCGTGCGGTCGCGTTACAGGTGAGGAGCATCGACCCGAACCAGCCCGTTGCCGATGTCCGCGCACTGCAGGATTTCGTGTCGGCGGATCTTGCGCAGCCGCGTTTTACGGCAGTTATCTTAACGGGTTTCGGCACCGCCGCCCTGCTTCTCGCAGGCGCCGGCCTTTACGGAGTGATCGCTCTGTGGGTCGCACAACGAACGAGAGAGATCGGCGTCCGCCTCGCGCTCGGCGCACGCCGTCAAGACGTTCTCCGTCTCGTCGCGACGCGAGGCTTGAGGCTGACGGCGCTGGGCCTCGCGTTCGGAATTGCAATGGCACTCGGCGCAGGTCGCGCGCTGACGGGATTGCTCTACGGTGTGACGCCTGCTGATCCGCTGACCTTGATTGGGGCGGCGCTCTTCCTGACGTGTGTCGCAACGGGCGCGATCTACTTCCCCGCCCGACGGGCGACGCGAGTCGATCCGATGATTACCCTGCGGGCGGAGTGAGCCGGCCGGCGACGCGGCGCGGTCTGAAGACCGCGCCCTACGGCAGCAAAGTCTTCTGTCACGATTCACCCCTGCGACGGCTTCAGCAACAGACACGACAGCGGCGGCAGCACGAGTCTCAGCGAGTGCGGGTGTCCGTGCGAGGCGATCGGCTCCGCAAAAATAATCCCGCCGTTGCCCACGTTGCTACCGCCGTACGCCTCTGCGTCGCTGTTGACGAGCTCCGTGTACGCGCCGCCAGCCGGCACGCCGATTCGATATCCCTCGCGCGGAACGGGTGTGAAGTTGAGGACGGCGATGACGAACGCGCGGGCATCCCGCGGCCGGCGAATCAGCGACACGACGCTGTTCTCGGCATCGTTGCAATCGATCCACTGGAACCCCGACGGCTCGAAATCGATCTCGTACAGCGCCCGCTCGGCCGCGTACACCCGATTGAGATCCTGGACGTACCGACGAATGCCGTCGTGCAACGGCTCTTCGATCAGGTGCCAGTCGAGGCTCTCGTCGTAGTTCCACTCGCGGCGCTGCCCGAATTCGCATCCCATAAACATCAGCTTCTTGCCCGGATGGGCGTACATGAAGCCGTAGAGCGCGCGCAGGGTCGCCGCCTTTTGCCAGTCGTCGCCGGGGATCTTCGCGAACATCGAGCCTTTGCCGTGCACGACCTCGTCGTGCGAGAACGGCAGGATGAAGTTCTCCGTGAACGCGTACAGCATCGAGAACGTGAGGTGCCGATGTTCCCAGCGACGATGGACGGCATCCTTGCGGACGTACTCGAGGATGTCGTTCATCCATCCCATGTTCCACTTGTAGGTGAACCCGAGACCGCCGAGCCACGCCGGGCGGCTGACGGAGGGCCACGCAGTGGATTCCTCGGCGACGGAAATGGATCCCTCCGCTTCGCCGTGGGTCAGCGTGTTGAGCTGTCGCAGGAAATCGATGGCCTCGAGATTCTCGCGGCCGCCGTAGCGATTGGGGATCCACTCGCCTTCGTGCCGGGAGTAGTCCAGGTACAGCATCGAGGCGACCGCATCGACGCGCACACCATCGACGTGATACTCGTGCAGCCAGAACAGCGCGTTCGCGAGCAGGAAATTGCGAACCTCGTTCCGTCCGTAGTTGAAGATCAACGTGCCCCAGTCGCGGTGTTCCCCCTGACGTGGATCGACATGCTCGTAGAGCGCGGTCCCGTCGAACTGCGCGAGGCCGTGCGCGTCCTTCGGAAAATGTCCAGGCACCCAGTCGAGAATGACGCCAATGCCGTTCGAATGGCACGCGTCCACGAACGCCTTGAATCCTTCGGGCGGACCAAACCGGCTGGTTGGCGCATAGAAGCCGATGACCTGATACCCCCACGAGCCGGAGTACGGGTGCTCCATCACCGGCAGGAGCTCGATGTGCGAGTACCCCATCTCCTTCACGTACGGGATCAGCGTGTCGGCGAGATCACGATAGGTCAGGTACCGGTTCCCGTCGTGACCCGCCCGTGCCCACGAGCCGAGGTGCACCTCGTAAATTGCCATCGGCCGATCGAACCAGCCGCCGAACTGCGCCCGATCGCGCATCCACTCCCCGTCGCGCCACTCGTAGTCGGGTGTCCACACGACCGACGCGGAGAGCGGCGGGATCTCGAACGCGAAGCCGAACGGGTCCGATTTCAGAATCACGCGGCCGTTTCTCGCGCGAATCTCGAACTTGTAGCGATCGCCCCGCCTGGCGGCGGGAATGAAAATCTCCCAGACGCCGTTCGTCGCAAGCAAACGCATTGGATAAACCCGCCCGTCCCACCCGTTGAAGTCGCCGACGACGCTGACCCGCGTGGCATTGGGCGCCCAGACGGCGAAGTGCACGCCCTCAACGTCGCCAAACCGGATCGGATGTGCGCCAAGCTTGTCGTAGATGCGCGTGTGCTTGCCTTCGCCGAACAGATACAGGTCGTAATCCGAGATGACACGCCCGAACCGGTACGGATCCTCGATCTCGACGGTGTGCCCGCCGGGATAGGTAACGCGTAGTCGATACGCGACGACGTGATCCACATCGTCGAGCCGCGCCTCGAAGATGCCACCCGGGTGACGTCGGGTCATTTCCACGACCGGCCCGTCTTCGCGAACGACTTCGATGCGCTCCGCCGCGGGCACGTGCGCACGGATCACGAGGCGGCCATTCTCGATATGCGGGCCCAGTACCGAAAACGGATCGGAGAATTGCGCGGTGGCGAGCGCCTCGAGCGCGCGATCGATCGTCGCGGTCATGGATGGTTCCCGCCGCCTTGCCCCACCGGGCTGGCCGTTGGCGAAGGCGACTCCGCAGGATATGGCGTGAGCCAGGCGACGCGCGAGGCTTCGTCAGGCCGATCGCCGGGTCCTCCGAGCGACGTGACCGAAAAGTACTGATAGGCGGGACACCACCCGGTCACGCCGGTGAGCGCAACGATTGCGCCAGCGAGCCGCACGGGCCAGCGTGCCACGCGAGGGACGATGGATCCCAGTGCGAGGACGGCGAGTCCGGCGAGCGTTCGTCCGACGCGCTCGACGTCGCCGACGTTCTGGACCGCGAGCCGCTCGTCCGCTTCGTCGCGCGTCAGCATGTCGATCTCGACGAGCGCGCCTGTCAGCGTATCGTTATCCGGTTCGACGAGGGCCGTGCCGCCCAGACCGAGATCGATTGTCGGCGTCCGCCGCTGGCCGCCGTTCAACGCTCTCGCACGGTCGAGCGCATCGAGATCCTCATCGACGTTCTCAAACCTGTGCGGAATCCCGAGACGACGCAGATGACGCAGCGAACGACGCGTATCCTCGCACCAGGCCGCACCGAAGACTGTTATGGCAGACATTGCGGGCCGGCTCACAACGCCGTCAACAGGCTCGCACCGGTCAGGGCCAGAGAACCAATCAACAGCCAGGGCGCAAGGGCGGCGGCGATCGGCTGTGGTGCGTCGCGACTGCCGCGGCTATCGGCCGACCACGTCGCAATGCTTTGCCACCCTGCGAACGCCGCGGCGAGCGCGCCGATCACCAGAAGCCATCCGGAGCCGAGGAGCGCGCGCGGGATCCCGTCACGCATCCCGGGCAACCAGACGCTCAGCGCGGCCGACAGGGCCCACATGCTCACCGCCATCACCGCGATCAGCTGGAGTTGCCCGAGCGCGCGCTCGCTCGCCTGCCGGCGCAACTCCGCTCGAAGCGCCTCTTCTGCCCGCTGCCGTTCGGCCTCGAGCTGCGACCGCTCCATTTCCATGCGCACGCTGTCGCGATCGAACGCCTCCTTCAATGCCGAAACCAGCACGCCCGCAAGACGTGCCTCGAGCTGACCGAACATACCTCCGGGCGCGATCGACGTCCCGCGATCCGTGCCCGATCCGCGCCAGCGCCCCGACAGCTGCACCAGACCACCGAGCGTATCGAGGACGCGCATCCACTGCGCAACTCCCATGAACCTCAGCTTATGGACAGGGACTAGCGGGATCAAGCAGAACAGAACGGCGCTCCGGTACCAAAGGTGCTTGGACGATGTGTGTAGTCGCCGGCTTCCCGCCTGCGGTTCGCTACGGCAAGGCACGCTGAACGCGTAGCGCCGACCCCGGCGGGTCGCCCCGTGGCCTAGGGGTGCTGAGGTCGGGACGCGGCAGTCGGCGTCAGGTCGCCTGAGCAGCGTCGGACGCGACATGGCTTTTGCGAGCTTCGTCGAGGCGGCAACACGAGAAACTCCAGGTCAGGGCTCAGGGCGAGAAGAAATGTAAAGGAGGACCGCATGGCGGAACAGAAACGTGACCAAGATTCCGCAGGGCCGAGTGACGCAACACCATACGCACCGACGAAGGCGCCTGAGACACAAGCCGCCGCTGAAGAACGCGTGAGCCCGACCGATCCGCGTGCGATTCCCGGCGGCGCGCAAGGCGCGCGCGCCGAAATCGGTATGTCTGCAATGGATCGCGCCGATGTTCCATCGGGTGCCGAGAAGCCAGACCAGCTCGATGTCCGCGACACACCCGAAAGCGTGGAGTAGGGCGGATGGCTCGACACTTGCAGGGCGTTGCGCGAGCAATCGCCAGCATGCCAATCCCCACCGACCCCGGCGCTCACCTCGAAGCGATCGTTTCGTCATCCGATGACGCCATTATCAGCACGGATCTCAACGGTGCGATTACGTCGTGGAACCGCGCTGCGGCAAGAATGTTCGGGTACGCGCCGGAGGAAGCGGTTGGACAGCCGCTAACGATCTTGACGCCTCCCGCACGGCTGCCCGAAGAAGACTTCATCCTGTCACGCGTCATGTCCGGAATCGTGGTCGGCCATTACCAGACGATGCGGCTCCGGAGGAACGGCAGCCTCGTCGACGTCTCGTTGACGGTGTCCCCGCTTCGGAGCACGTCAGGCCAGGTGATTGGCGCTTTGACGATCGCGCGCGACCTCGCGGAATGGCGGGGGATGGAGCGTCAGGCTCTTCGACTTGCGGCAATCATCGAGTGGTCCGACGACGCGATCGTCAGCAAGGATCTGAACGGAATCATCCAGACATGGAACCGCGGCGCTGAACGGATCTTCGGTTACGCTCCTCACGAGGCGATCGGACGATCGATCGACCTCATCATTCCCGATGATCGCCGCGACGAGGAGACGACCGTGCTGCGCCGAATTCGCGACGGGAACGCGATCGAGCATTTCGAGACCGTTCGCCAGACGAAGGACGGCCGGTTGATTGACATCTCGCTGACGGTTTCGCCGATTCGGTCGAAAACCGGCGAGATCATCGGCGCCTCCAAGATCGCCCGCGACATCTCCGAGCAGAAGCGCCTCAGGCGGCAGGCTGACGAGGCGAGCCGCCTGAAGGACGAGTTCCTGGCAACGCTCTCGCACGAGCTGCGGACGCCGCTCAACACCGTCCTCGGATACACGGCGATGCTGCGTGAGGAGGCCTTGTCGTCCGAGCATCGGGCGAAGGCGCTCGACGTCATCCAGCGGAACGCGGATGCGCTGCGACGCCTCGTCGACGACATCCTCGATGCGTCGCGGATCATCACGGGAAGAGTCCGGCTGAAACGCAGTCCCTGCCGCATCGACGAGGTCTTCGCTGAGGCCGTCGAGACCATCAGGCCGGCAGCGGATGCCAAGCACATCGAGATACGCGCCGATATCGCGCCGGGACTCACGGTACTCGGCGATGCCGACCGGATACGGCAGGTTTTCTGGAATCTCCTGACCAACGCGGTGAAGTTCACGCCTCGCGGAGGCACGGTGGTTGCGACGGCGCGCGCGACGGATCAGAACATCCGCATCATGGTCACTGACACCGGCATTGGAATCCGCCCCGAGTCGCTGCCGTACCTGTTCCAGCGGTTCTGGCAGGCGGAGCGCGCCGACAACCGGGAGTACGGGGGGCTTGGATTGGGTCTCGCGCTCGCGCGCCACTTCACGGAACTGCACGGGGGCTCGATTTCCGCGACCAGCGAAGGGCCGGGGAAAGGTGCGACTTTTCAACTCGAGCTCCCCGAGTTCCAGCTGATGCAGATCGTCGAAGGCAAGAAGTCATCCGCGATCGGCTGACCAGACCTCACTACCTCTTCACGTATTTCATCAACCGTTTCGGCCCGACTTCTGCGCCATAGATAATCCCCTGCGCGTCAGCGGCGACGCCTTCCGCAGCGCTCGTGTTCGTCGCGCGTTCGGTCGGATCCGGGATGAAGTACTTCACGACGCCGTCCCTCGCGCTTCCGATGCGGATCCCGCGCTTCCAGCCGTCGTGATTCCGTGAAACGGATTCGGATTCGGAATCCGCCACGTAGAGCGTGTCCGCGCTGTCGATGTACAGCCCGCTCGGTCGGCTGAATTGTTTCCAGTCGGTGACGTACCTGCCGTCCTGATCGAGGACCTGGATTCGATTGTTGCTTCGATCGGCTACGAACAGCCGGCCCGCGGAATCCATCGCGAGCGCGTGCGGCTGATCGAACTCGCCAATGCCGGCGCCGGTCTGGCCCCATCGCTTGATCAGCTTTCCATCTTTCGAGAATTTCAGCACCTCGGACTTCCCCTG
Organism: Acidobacteriota bacterium; assembly: GCA_046727175.1. Taxonomy (GTDB): domain Bacteria; phylum Acidobacteriota; class Vicinamibacteria; order Vicinamibacterales; family 2-12-FULL-66-21; genus JBKPCD01. Next base: position 10,737 of record JBKPCD010000158.1, read on the forward strand.
ACCGTGCCCTTGAGACACGAAGATGTCTCCGTTTGGCGCGATCAGGACGTCATTGGGCTGGTAGAAGTAACCCGGATCGACTGCGCCGCCCGGCGATCCGAGCGTCATCAGCAGCCGGCCGTCAGGACTGAATTTGAATATCTGATGTCCCTTCGTCGCTCCTGGTGGCGGTCCCGTGGGTGCGGTCGCGCCGCCGGCCTGCTGTCCTGCCGCAGCTTCGGCCGCCGGCGCTGTGCCCCGAGTTCCTCCGGCGGTGCCGGACTGCGTTGACGCGCCCGCCGCGCCTCGCCCGGAGCCGCGAGCAGCCCGCGGTGCGTTGTCGCTGTAGTCGGTCACCCAGATGTTGCCGTCGCGATCCACCGCAATCCCGTGCGGAGAGGCGATCATCCCTGCGCCGAAGCTCTTGATCAGATTGCCCGACGCGTCGAAGTGGAGAATCGGCTCGAGTGCGGACATCTCTCCCGTCGCGGCATTCGCGACGCAGCTGTTCGCGCCGCACCGCTCCGCGACCCAGATGCTCGTGCCATCTCGATCGATGTCGACGGCGCTCGTGGAGCCCCACGTCCGCCCTTCGGGCATCTTGGCCCAGCCTTCGATGCTCTGATACGGGTTGGGGAGATCGTTGGTCGGCTGGATCTCGCGCTGGGCTGACGTTGGACTCGACCCTGCGAGCGCGGCAACTGCGAGAATCACGGCCAGTGTGGACACACGAGACTGGATCATCATCACCGTCCTGCGAGACGGCGGGCATGATAGCACTGACTGGGCTCGTGGCTTTGCGCTTTGGGATTTGGCTTTTGAGTTTTGACTCATCACCGCCCAATGATGAACTTGAATCGCACGGCGGTTCCGCCGAGATCTTTCTCGTTCACGTCCTCCGAGATACCGCCGTTGCCGAGAATGCCCGGAACGTGCGTGAACTGACCGTCGACAGCAAGCGCGACCCAGCGATGGACGCGGACCTCGAGGCCGCCGGTCGCGAGGTACCCGACGTGCCGCGTATCGACGTCATCCGAAAAGCCGGACGTCTCTCGATAACCGTACGATCCAATCCCAGCGCCGACGTACGGCACGATGTTCCGGTGCCTGCGCAGGGTGAAACGGTAGCCGCCGGTCACTTCGACTGGGGTGATTGTCGCCGTCAGAGGAATCCCGAGTTGAAAGGACTGGCCGCTCGAGCGAAAGGCCCGCTCGCCGTCCTTCTTGAATCGCGACACGCTGAACTCGCCGAACCATCCATCGCGATGCACGACCTGCGCGCCGCCGCCGAAGAACGGACCGTTCGAGCTGCCGAAAATCGCATCGAACGTCGTCGGCGCGGCGAACGCCTGTTCAGTGAGGAGCCCGAACGCGCGGATGGAGAACGTCGGAGCGGCGGGCTTCGTCATCGGCGGCTGACGAGGCTGACGAGAGGTCGCTTGATCGTCGACATCCGTCTGCGCCAGGACGGGTCCGGCGATGGTGAGGATCAGAAGAATCGGCGCAGAGAATCTCTTCATCGTGCGAGCCCCAATCCACGAAGTGTGTTGCGTGCCTGAACCTCGCCGAAGCCGAACTCGTCGTCACGGCCTGGCGTGCCCAGATCGGTGGCGAACTTCTCGAGTGCCGCTTCGATCGCGGCAGGTGACGTGATCCCCTGCTGAATCAGCATCGCGGCCACGCCCGCGACGTGGGGTGCCGCCATCGACGTGCCGGTGAAGTAGAAGTACGCGACCGCATCGAATCGTGGCGCGATGAACCGTGACGGCTCACTCGTGAACGTCTCCACCAGATCGAGATCCAGCGTCTGCTGGAGAATGCCCCCCTCGTCGCCGAACCCCCGAAACGATTCGCCTGGCGCCGCGAGCTCCATGTAGCCTCCGGTCGTCGAGTAGAACGCCCGGTTGTGATTGCGATCGGTGGCCGCGACCGAGACGGCACCCTGCACGCGGTTGGCGATCTCGGCGTAAACCTCCGTCTCGTTTCCGTCCTCGAACCCGTTGCCCCCCGCGATGGCAACGAACACCCCCTTTCCAACCGCGTACCTGATTGCGTCCTCGACGACAGGAGCAGACCTGGCGGGACCCGTCCGGCCGATGCTCATGTTGATCACCTGCGCGCCGTTGTCCGCCGCATACCGGATGCCGCGTGCGACGGTGTCGTCGGTACCGGTATTCGGCGACCCGAAAATCACGTCCCAGTCGCTGTCGATGACCTTGACCGGCATCAGCTTCACGTTGAACGCGACGCCGGCAACGCCGATGTTGTTGTTCGTCGTCTGACCGATGGTGCCGCTCACGTGCGTACCGTGACCGTCGAGATCGACCGGAACGGTCGTATCCCAGATGAAGTCGCGCGGCGCGACGAACCGGCTCGAGGGGCCAAGATCCGGCGCAGCGACGAACGAGAGACTCAAATTGCCAAGGGCGGGATAGAGCGTGCCACTGGAGCCGCCGACGAAGACGTCGCCGTCGGCATCGACGCGAAACGCACTGGCTCTGTACGAACGCGTCGTGCTGGTGTACGCGACGCCAGTATCGAGCACCGCTACCGTAATCGTCGAGCCTGCTGCCGGCTGAATGTCCCACGCGTGTTCCATGTCGATATCGGGCAGGTTCCATTGCTTCGAGTAGAGAGGATCGTTGGGCCTGAAGTACGCGCGCACGCGATACGCGGGCTGGGCGTACTCGACGCCGGCCCTCACAGCCAGCGCAGCTGCTGCAGCTTCGGCGTCCTCTGTCGGATCGATGTTCACGATCTCGAAATCGGCTGATGACGGTTGCTCGGACGCTCTCGCTCTGGTCGCGGAAAGCGCCGACACGCGCGCCGTCGACGATGTGCCGGCGCGGAACTTGACAATCAGTTTGCCGGCAACGTAGCGCGCTCCAGATGCGCCGACTCGTTCGGGCGGACCGTTCAGCGACCGAATCGATTCACGTACCCGCGCTTCAGGACTATCGGGCGCACGATACACGCGCGCGACGAGTCCGCGATCGATGGCGGGCATCGCCGCGGAACGTTGTGCGGTCTGCTCCTGCCCGCGCGTGTTGTGAACGATGAGGAAACTGAGAACGATCGACAGAATCAGAACAGGGGACCGACCGCTACGCACCTTTCGCACGATTGCACCTTTCGCTCCTCCGACTCCAAGCACCGAGAACCAAGCACGTCATGCATGCAAACTTTGCGACTAGCTGTTGGGAACCACCTCGCGCAGCTCAACTGCTGAGACGAGCACCGTCGATCGCTTCACGTTCGTCACTCGGAGAGCACAGCCTGTCTCGAAAGACGGACATGGGCTCCAACCGCCGCGTGCGCGACAACGGAGCGTGGGCGCTGTCGTAGAAGGCGAAGTGACGCGCGGCGCTGACGATTACCTTGCCAAACCGTTCGTTAGCTGCGACCTACTCGCCAGGGTGGGCACGTTCACGCGGCGGGACGAACTCACGCTCGATCGCCTCACCGAGGCGACCTTGCAATGTTCCGGTGCACCTTTGACACGGCAGCCGCGTCGCAATCGTGCGCGGGCGTCAGGTCGAGCTGACACGGCAGGAGTTCGATCTGCTCCATCGTCTGACGTCGCGTCGCGGGATGATGCTAGGGTACTCACCCCTCTCGCGCGGGACCCATCACACGTGCGATGGCGTCGGCCAGCTGCTTCCACTTCGATTTCTCGCGAGTGAGCTGCTTGCGCCCGGCCGGCGTGAGCCGGTAGTACTTGAACTCTCGGTTGCGGTCTCTGGCGATCTCCCACGCGGAGGTCACCCAGCCTTTCTTCTCCAATCGATGGAGCGCCGGGTACAGCGACCCATGCTCGACCTGCAGCACGTCGTCGGTCGTCCGCTGGATGTGTTTGGCGATCTCGTGGCCGTGGGCGGGCCCGAAGAGGAGCGTCCGCAGGATCAGCATATCGAGCGTGCCCTGCAACAGAACAACTCGATCGTCTTTTGGCATCGTGGTAGACATTCTACCGCCGTCTTTACCACCTGTTTGTCCCGGACTTCAGCCACGCTCTGATGCCCTGGCCGGCAAGCGGTTCCTGGGCGAAGCGCGGGATCACGTGCATGTGCGCGTGGAATACTTCCTGACCGCCGGTCTTCCCGCAGTTCCATCCGATGTTGTAGCCGTCAGGCCTGAACTCATCGTCCATCCAGCGCTTCACCACAGCTAAGAGCCTGAACGTCGCGACGATCTCCGCCTCTGTGAGATCGAAGACCGTCTCTCTGTGCGCCGCGGGAACGATGATCCCCGAGTGCTTCAGCGATCCCTGATACCGCTCGTCCTGAATGAACAGCGCCAGATCGTTCCGAAAGACAATCCGCGAGGCTGCCTCGGTCATCGAGCAGTAGGGGCAATCCATCGCGTGCAGCTCGGTTGCTCGCCTACGCGCGCCCGCCGTGGTCCCACCACTTCGACAGACTCTGATCCGTAACGCGCGTGTCGGTTGCATAGTGGGAGATATCGTTGAAGAGCATCAGGCGTGCGCGGACCGGATCGCGAAAGTCCAGGATGTTGAGGCAGGCAGGCCGCTGATCGAGCCGATCGCGGTACCCCCGCGCATCGAAACCGAGCAGGCTGCTGAGGAGCAGGCGAATCGTCGCTTTGTGAGACACGGCGAGGACGCGCTGGCCCGCGTGCCGGACGATAATCTCGCGGATCGCCGGCAGCGCGCGGGCAAGAACCGACACGCCTGATTCGCCGCCTGCCGGCGCGAACGTGAAGGGATCCGCCTCCCATGCCGCGTACTCGCTCGCGAAGCGCGTCTCGACTTCGTGCCGCGTCAACCCCTCCCAGTGCCCGTGGCTGATCTCTCGCAGTCCGTCGGACGTCATGGGCTCGAGCCGACAGGGTCCGGCGATGATCCGCGCCGTCTCCACGGTCCGTGAATACGGACTGCAGTAAATCCCGGAGATGCCTTCTCGGCGCAGCCGCTCGCCCAGACGCACGGCCTGACCGCGTCCTTCCTCCGAGAGATCGACGCCGATGTCGCCTGAGAAGCGATCTTCGGCCGTCAACTGTGTCGCGCCATGGCGAACGAGATAGAGGCGTGTCGTCACGCCAGAATCTTACTCCGTCCAGAGTACGACGACTGGAGTTGGTGGGGCGGCTGCCAGCTTCAGTAGCTCGGGGGCTCGGTGGCTCGGGGGCTCGGTGGCTCGGGGGCTCGGTGGCTCGGGGGCTCGGTGGCTCGGTGGCTCGGTGGCTCGGTGGCTCGGTGGCTCGGAAGGAATTGTCTCGGTTTCAGGCCGTCGATATCTTCTGGGTCATGAAGTTCGCCGTGCGAAGCGGCGGGCAATGTGCAATGTGATACACATATTTCGTTCATAATACTGCCATGAAGAATGTTCAGGTTACTGTGGACGATGAGACGCTCCGTCAGGTCGATCGAGTGTCCAAGTCGCTGGGGCTGAAGCGATCCGAGATCGTGCGGCAGGCGCTTCGACAGTGGCTCCGACGCCAGGCAGTCGAGCGTTTCGAAGATAGCTGGATCGCGGCGGTCCGGAAACATTCCGACGACCCGGCCCGAGGGGACGACTGGATCGGAATCCAGGCCTGGAGCCGCAAATGAACCGCGGCGACGTGTGGGAGATCGATCTGGGAGGGCGCGCCGGCAAGCGGCCGGCAGTGATCCTGACTCGACAGGCGGTCATCCCGCACGTGAGCCATGTCACGGTCGCGGAGATTACGTCAAAGGAAAAGGGCTACCCCACTGAAGTTGCGATTGCACTGAAGGCGAACTTGCGCCGCGAGTCGTTCGTGCACCTCGATAACGTTCAAACCGTATCGAAGGCTCGCGCGGTCAAGTACATCGGCGCGCTGGACGCCGCAACGATGCAGACGATAGGTCGAACGCTGATTCTCGCACTCGAACTCGAGAACTGTTTGTAGCTGATTAGTCGATTCGCCGACGTTCGCGTCCCCGCCGCGTCTCTCCAGCCGCATCGGTTGCCGCCTGCCACAGCAGCATTACGGCATACGCCCGCCACGGCCGCCACGTCGCGGATCGCCGATCGAGCTCGCGGGAGGTGCAGTCACCAGCCATCCTGCACAGGACTCGATCGCCGCTCGGAAACGCATCGCAATCGCGGAAGGCGCGCATCGCGATGTACTCCGCGGTCCAGGGACCGATGCCCGGCAAATCTTTCAACACACGACGCGTCATCACCGGATCGGACGACGCTCCGAACGACAGGCCACCCTCGGCAACGCGGCGCGCCAGCGCGCGGATCGTCCCGGCGCGCGAGCCCACTACGCCCGCGCGCTCGATCGGGGCATCGGCGAGTTGAACAGCCGTGGGAAACAATCGGCCGGGTGCGGGGCCGTCCGCGACTGGCGAACCGAACAGTGCCGCAATGCGCCCGGCAATCGTCGTCGCTGCCGGGACGCTAATCTGCTGACCGAGAATGGCGCGAACCGCGAGCTCGAATCCGTCCCAGGTGCCAGGAAGCCGAATGCCCGGATGTCTCGCGAGCGGATCGCGCAGCAGTGGATCTACGCGAAGCCACTTCGCAACAGCCGCGGGATTGCACCCGAGGTCGAACATGCCGCGCACGCGGTCGACGATGACGGGCAGCGCCAGCGAGGTCGGCACGTCGGCCTGGAGGCGAACGGCGGATCGTTGATGCGAAATCCGGATCCAACCGGCGATCCCGTCCACGGTGATCGTGCGGCCGTAAGTGCCGTCCATGACGAATTCAACGCCAGGCGTCGCTCGCGCGCGGAGAAAAGCGAGCATCGCGCCCCAATCGTACGGCCGTCGATACGGCAACAGAACCCGATGGCACTCCGACTGCCTCCCATCGTCAGTGGCAGGTGCGGAGCCAGAAGACGGCGTGAACGGCTTCTGTCCCATGAAAACCGAGGATGAGCCTCAGATCGTGTCGGCGTCAAGCTACAGGAACGCGGCGACTGCATCCACGAACGTCACGTAACCGAGCAGTAGGACAGTAGGACGGTATTATCAAATCTCGCGGCCCGTGCCCGGCTCGCGGCTCACTCGTGCCGGAGTGCGATCAGCGGGTCCACCTTCGTCGCGTGCCTCGCGGGTCCGTAGCCCGCGGCGAGGCCGGTGCCGATGAAGAGCACCGACGCGCCGACGAACGTCACCGGATCCAGTGGCGGAAGCCCGAAGAGAAACGCCGTGAGGATCCGGCCGACGCCCGCGCCGAGCGTCAGGCCGATTGCCGCGCCAATGACGGTCAGCGACATGCCTTCTCGTAAGACGACGTGCAGGATGTCACGCGGCGCGGCGCCCAGAGCGACACGGAGGCCAAACTCGCGAGTGCGGCGAATGACGGTGAATGCGGTCACGCCGTAGATTCCGAGAGCCGCGAGCAGCAACCCGATCGCACCCAGGCTGCCCGAGACCGTGGCAGCGATCCGCTGCGGCACGAGGCCGAGCGCCACAGATTCATTCAGCGTCTGCGAGGTCGCAATCGTGAGACCCGGATCCATGGCCGCGATCAGGCGCCTGATCATCTGGTTCGCTCCCCGCCCCTCCGTCGTGCGCGTGACAACCAACATGCTCGACGTCAGCGCAGAGGACTGTTGTTGCAGCGGCAGATACACAAAGGACTCCGACAGGCCGTCGATGAGGCTCGTGGACTTGATGTCGCGCGCCACACCCACGACGAGCAACATCTCCGATCCGCCGTCTTTCTTCTCGATCCGATGCAACAAATACTTGCCGAGCGCGTTCTGGCCCGGCCAGTAGTGACGGGCCGCGGTCTCACCGACGATCGCGACGGGCTGTGCGCCGGCGCGGTCGGTGTCCGTGAAGTCACGACCCGCAATCAGCGGAATTCGGAGGGTCGCGAAATACCCAGGTTCGACGATGTTGCCGTCGGGCTCGAATGAATCCTCTTCCGCGGGTGGTGCACCCGGAACGCTCAGGGCCAGGCCGAGACCCTCGAAGCCGCCGGGAACCACGCGCGCGGCCGTGGCGGCCTGAACGCCTGGAATCTGCCGGACCCGGGTGATGAGATCGTGAAAGAACTGTGGGCGGTTGACGTCGGTGTAACGACTCGTCGTCAGATCGACCGGCGTGAGCTCGACGTTTTGCGGATCGTATCCGGGATCGAGCGTGCCCGCACGCTGCAGCGCCCGCATGAACAGCCCCGCACTGAGAACGAGCGTCAGGCTGAAGGCCACCTGCGCGACGACGAGCATCCGTCGTAGACGCGAGCCACCAGACGTTCCATGTGAATCCGTCTTGAGCTCCGCAACGGGATCCGTCTTCGACGCCCGAACCGCCGGCGCAAGTCCCGATAGCAACGCGGCGGCGAGCGTCAGCAACGCGGTGAACACGACCACGCGGCCGTCGAGCGGCAGGGACACGGCGACAGGAAACGGCAGCGCCGGCAACAAGGCCACGAGCAGCGACGTGGCGACTCGCGCGAGTCCGACGCCGACTGCGCCAGCGAGCACGAAGAGCACGGTCGTCTCCATCAGCAGCTGGCGCACGAGACGAGCACGGCCCGCGCCGATCGACAACCGGATGGCAACCTCGCGACGACGTGCCGCCGCACGGGCGAGGAGCACGCCTGAAACGTTCGCACAGGCGACGAGGAGCACCAGCGACACGATGCCTGTCAGGAGCCCGAAGAACGCGGCGACCAGTCCGCGGTTACCGGGCACGCTCGACGAGGGCACGAGCCGGAGCCCGCGCCTTCCCATCTGATCCGGGTATTCCTGACGAAGATTCTGCCCAATCGAATCGAGCTCCGCTGACGCGCGCGACAGGGGAACACCCGGTTTCAGCCGTCCACCCATGACGAGCCAGCCGCCGCCGCGTTCGGTGAACATGTTCTTTCTTTGCGGGTCCATGACCGCGGCCGTCGACAACGGCAGCCAGAGATCCGGAGCGACGATACCCGTCCCCTGAAATCGATCGGGTGCGATGCCTGCGACGGTGACAGGAAGCCCGTCGATCTGAACCGTGCGCCCGACGATCGCTGGATCCTGATTGAAGCGTTGGACCCACAACCGGTAACTGAGAACGATGACCGCGTCTCGCGACTCGAGATCCAGGCCAACCTCGCTCCGGCCGTTCGGTACGGAAATGGAGGGCTGAGCGGCTACCCCGAAAAAGTGCCCCACGACCGGCCGGACGCCGAGCACGGAGAAATAGTTCGACGAGACCACGTATCCAAAAACGCGGTCGGCGCCGCCGGAAGCGTCTACGGCAAGGCTCATCGCGTGCGGGAACATCACGTGTGCGAACACTCCGTCGAGCGTTGTCGACCGGCGACGCACGTCGAGAAAGGTTGGATACGATCCGGGATTGAACCCCCCATCGTCGCGGCTGACGCCAATGTCGACCAGGCGCTCCGGGTCGGGCACGCCGGTCGGCGAACGGAACAACAGCGCATTCGCCACCGTGAAGACGGCGCTGTTTGCGCCGATGGCGATGGCGATCGACAGCACGGCCGTCGCCGCCATCGTAGGATTGCGGCGAAGCAGCCGCACCGCGTAGGTAGCATCGCGACGCGCGTCTTCGAGCCAGACGAAGGACGCCTCGCTGCGGTGGAGATCTTTCGTCCGCTCCACACCACCCAAGGCGAGCTTCGCGGCGCGTTGTGCCTGATCCGGCGTAAGACCGCGCCGGCGATATTCGTCCTCGAGCAGGCCAAGGTGCGAACTCAGCTCACGCGCGAGCTCGTCGTCCCCGCGCCGCCCCGGGCGGACGACGTTGGCCAGCCTGCAAAGGAATCGCCTGAGTGATGCTGGGGGCAAATCCGCCTCCACTAGACATCCAAGGTGAGAGCTTCTCGTACTTCTACTAGGACGTCAAGTGCAGTCTGATGGTTCACACGCTCGAGCCGCCTCGCCGGACGGCTTTCGTTGCATAATCGAGAGGCATGCATCGTTGTCCTTCATCCGATCGTACGAAGCAGACGCAGTTGTTCGGGTCGAGCGCGGCGTGGTCGATCGTGATCGGCCTGTCCCTGTTCGCGTGCGGATGTGGCAGCTCGCCAACCTCGCCATCCAACAACGCCCCGTTCAGCCAGGCCGACCTGCAGGTGGGTACCGGGGCGACCGCCGTGAACGGGGGCACCTTGACGGTGCACTACACGGGCTGGTTCTACAACACGTCGGCCGCCGACCACAAAGGGCCGCAGTTCGAGACCTCGCGCGGCGGAACGGCGTTCACGTTCACGCTCGGAATCGGTCAGGTGATCCCCGGTTGGGACCGGGGCGTGCTTGGAATGAAAGTGGGCGGCGTGCGTAGCCTCGTGGTCCCGCCGTCGCTCGCGTATGGCTCCAGCCGCAACGGGATCATCCCGCCAAACGCCACGCTGTTGTTCGAGATCGAGCTGCTCGACGCACAGTGAGCGGGCGACGGAGGAGACGGAGCTCATGGAAAAGCATTCACCACAGAGCCAGTCTCCGTCTCCTCTGTGCCCGATTGACGGCGCCGGGAACACCCGACCGGCTATTTCCGATTTCGTCCGATGTGCACCCGCGCGCCGAAGAACAGGGCCGTCAGCCAATCGTCCATGCTGCCGTCAGCGCCGTGGAGCGCGTCCCCTTTCAACGCTGCTCTGCCAGCCTCGGCGTAGATTGCGAAGGACGGCGCCACCCAGATCTCGATGCCACCGCCGAACCCCCAGGCCCACCCGGCAGTCTCGAGCGCGTAGGTCTGCGTGCCGCCAGGAATCGTCTGCTCGACACCGTCAATGGTGATAGTCGTCTGGTCGATCGTCTCGGACGTGCTGAACGTCGCGCGATGATAGGTCGCCTCCACCTGTCCAAAGAGCCTCACGGGTCCAACGGGACCGCCGATTTTCCCGACGAGCGTCACCAGGTGCGCATCCAGGTCGCTGTTGAAACGGTAGTTCGTTCCGCTGCCGTTCGCGGTGCTCTTCGCCGGTCTCACGTAGGCGGCCTCGGCGGCCGTGAACGGCGTGAACCAGTAGGCGGCTCCGACCTGATAGCCAAGTCCTGCATCGTCGCGTGAACAGGGCGAGGCGTTCCCGCAGGCGAACAGGCTCGCGTTGGAAAACCTCGTGAGGCTGCCTCCGCCGAACACGACGAGGCCAGTGGGCGGGCTCCACGTCCGGGGTGGCGCGAGGCTGAACGATCCTTGTCTCAGCAGAAGCGTCGGATTGACACCGCCGACGTTTACGACCAGCGTGCTGATGGGCTTTATGACAAACACCCCGGTGATCTGGGTGCGTTCACAGTCCGGTTCTTTCGGATTCGGTGTCTCGCCCCGTTCGACGACCAGCACTCGTCTGACGTTCCCGCACACGTCGACGTAAACCAACGCGTCGATTTGAGGCTTGCCAAGGCTCGAACCGCCGGCGGACACGATGGCATCCCCGTGCTCGTTCGCGGTTCCCGATCCGACCGTGGTGTTGTTCAGCACGAACTCGACTGTCGATCCCGGCGGCGCCTGCCTGACGATGAGGGTCTGCGCCGTTGCGACCCCGACACCCGCAAACATACTGAACGCGACCGCAAGAGCGAGCGGCCGCCACGGTTTCATCATGCTTCGCCCTTTCTGTGAACATAGCGCTCTCAGAATTATTGTTCAGAAGGGGCTGGACGAACAGGCGTCCGCGCCTGGTGCCGCGCGTGCGCGTGAGGCCATTCCTTTGATTGGGGGCGCGGCATTTTTTCAATGATGCCGCTCTAGCGAAGAAACGCTGCCACCGAGTACGAGGCCCTAGTACACCGTAACATAAGTCATGTTAATATACGCGCCATGTCACTCTACCGCAAGGGAGGCACATGGCCAATATCGCGCGACCTCTCATGTTGTCTGAGGATGAGCGCCAAGCCTTGGCCGGTCTGCAGCGGGCGCCGAGCGTGCCCGCGGGTGTCGCGCGCCGAGCTCGTGCGGTGCTGTTGATGGCTGACGCGGTGTCGGGCGTGGGCGTGGCCCGCCTGACCGGATACACGACGGTCCAAGTGAGTCGCATCCGTCAGCGGTTCTGCCAGGAACGCCTCGCCGGACTGGAGGACCGTCCGCGATCGGGTCGCCCGCCGACCGTGACCAAGCGCACCACGGCCCGCGTGGTGGCGTTGACGTTGACGCCGCCGCCAGCCGGCCTGACGCATTGGAGCACGCGCGACCTCGCCGAGACGATCGGCGGCGTGTCGCACACCACGGTCCATCGGATCTGGCAGGCCCACGCGTTGCACCCGCATCGCCTCGAGACGTGCAAGCACAGCACCGACCCGAACGCCGAAACGAAGATCTACGACGTCGTCGGTTTGTATCTCCAGCCGCCGCAGAACGCCGTGGTGCTCCGCGTGGATGAGAAGACGCAAATCCAAGCGTTGAGTCGCACTCAACCCCTGTTGCCGATGCGTCCCCGGCTGCCAGCGCGGCGCACGCATGATTATCGACGCAACGGTCTGACGAGTCTGTATGCCGCGTTCAATGTGACGTCGGGTGAGGTGGTCGGCGCCTGCCAGCCGCGCCACACGGCCGTCGAGTTTCTCGACTTCCTGCAGGTCCTCCATCGGCGCTATCCGCGCGGGGACCTGCACGTCATTCTGGACAATTCGTCGACGCACTCGACCCCGACGATTCGCGCGTGGCTGGAGGCGCACCCGCGGGTCCATTTTCATTTCACCCCCACGGGCGCCTCGTGGCTCAAGCTGGTGGAAGTCTGGTTCAGCATCCTGACGCGCAAATCCGTGCGGCGCGGCTCGTTTGACACGGTTCGCGCGCTGGTGACGCATATTCGGCGTTATATCGAGCGATGGAACGACAACCCGCGCCCGTTCGTGTGGACCAAGCAACCCGCCGACCTGATTAAGAAGGTCGTCAGGCGCGCTCGTTAACATGACTTCAGAGACGCGGTACTAGGCACCGGCCATCAGGCACGGCGGTCGTTCGTGTCCCAATTTATTCCGCCCTGAGCGCCTCGGACGGCGCGACAGCGAGCGCGCGGTGCGCGGGGACCCACGCGGAGAACAGTCCGGCAGCGATCATCACTGCGCCGAGCACTGGCAGTCCCCACGGTCCGCTACCTTCAGGCAGTCTGAACGCGAAAATCCCACGCGCGTTGACGATCACCTGGCCGAGAACAACGCCGACGACTGCGCCGATGGCCGGCGGCAGGCACGTTCTCGACAAGATAGAGCGCAGCACCTGGCCCCGTGTGGCGCCCAGCGCCGTGCGGATGCCGATCTCGCGCGTCCGGCGTGTGACTGCAAGCGACAGGACCGCGTACGTTCCAATCACCGAGAGCAGCAACGCCATGCCGCCGAGCGCGCCCAGCGCCGCCCCTATCCCGGCAAAAATCGCACGATCCTCCCTCCCAACTTCCTTGAGCGGAACGATCTCTCGTACCTGAATACCCGGGTCGACGATGCTGATGGCTTTGACGAGTCGAGCTGCGAGTCGGCGTGCATCGCCCGTGGTTCGCATCGTGATGTGGAACAGCTGCTCGGAGCGCATCGGAACGTAGAATCCGGCCGCCATGGTCTCGTCGCCCGCGCTCAAGCCGAGATCGGGGACGACGCCGACAATCTCCCGCCAAGCCTCCGGCGCAGCGGCCGACCCGCTCGGCACGGTTCGCAGTCGGCGGCCGATTAGGTTGATTCCCCCCAAGAACTTTCGGACGAACGGCTCGTTGACGATCGCAACCGGCGGCGCATCGACTGCAAAGTCGCCAGGAACGAAGAGGCGGCCCGCGTCGGCCTGCGCACCAAGCGACTCGAAGAACCCGCCTCGTACGGCTACGACGGGCGCGGCCCGCACTACTGACCTAACGTCACCAGACGCGCCCTCCACCGCGGTCATTTCGGCTGCCGGACTGAGACCTGGCAGTGACGTGCTCGCGCCTGCAGCCGTCACACCGGGAATCGCCGCGATAGCGTCGATGATCGCACCTGGTGTGGAGCGCTCCGCCCACACTCGTGCCGTCAGCACTTCGTTGGCGGGCACTCGGATCGACGGCGTCATGTATCCCGCGACGCCGCGCGCCATTATGAGCGCGCCGTTCAACAGCGCAATCGAGAGCGCCACCTGCACGGCAATCATGATCCCGCCGAGTCTGCCGAACCCGGTCGACGCGGCCCGCGTCGTCGTCGCAAGCGCGACGGCGGCGTCTCGTCGGGTCGCCGTCAATGCCGGCAGTACGCCGCCGACAGACGCGGCAAGCAAGGTCGCGCCTGCGACGAATGCCATAGTTCGCGGGCTGGCGGTGAAGTCCACCCAGAACGGCATATCGCTCAAGGTGCGCCTCACCCAGGCGAGAATGGCTTGCGACGTCGTGAGACCGATCGCAGCCGCGACCACGCCGAGGAGAAGGACTTCGACGAAGATTTGACCGATCAGACGAGCGCGTGTCGCACCGAGTGCTGTCCGTACGGCGAGTTCGCGGGCTTTCGCGGCCGTCCTGGCGAGAACGAGGCTCGCGATGTTTGCAGCGATGACGACGAGTACGAGCACGAGGCACGCGACCAGCATGACCGTCAGCAGTTCGAGCCCTCTCGACAGCGCCTCCGTGAACCGGAGCACGACGATGTGCACTCGAGGAGCGGCTGGCGCCTGACTCTCGAACTGCGTCGAGAGAGCCGCGAGTTGAGCGGTCACAGCGGCTGGCTCCGTATTCACTCGCAGCACGCCGAATGTGCGCGCAGACGACCAGTTCGTATCGGCGTCGCTACCCGGATGGACAAGCGGCAGCCAGAGCTCGGGCGAGTTCGGGAACTCGAACCGATCGGGCATCACACCGACGATCGTCCGCCGCACCCCGGAAACGTCCGCGCTCGTGCCCACGACTTGCGGGTCTGCTGAAAAATGGCGGCGCCAGAGGCTCTCGCGCAGGAGTACGACCGGAGGTGCGCCGTGGAACCCGTCTTCGGCGCGGAGCGTTCGACCGAGGACTGGCGCATATGAAAACACGCGAACCGAGTCGGGCGTCACCATCGCGCCGTCGACCGGAGCGATTTCGTCCGAGCGGAGCTGCAGGTTGACGTCGATTCCCCGAAAAGCGCCCAGGTGTTCGAACGTAGATGCGTGATCGGCAAAAAAACGGAAGCGATCGGGCTCGACGCCGGTGCGCTGCGCATCCGGTTCCTTGTACGCCTCGATGAGAACGAATCGATCGCCGTTCGGGAACGGCAGCCGGCTGAACAGCACCGCGTCCAGGAGTGTGAATCCGGTTGTCGCCATGCCGATCCCGACAGTGAGCGCGAGAAGCGTCGTGAACGTGACGACCGGTTGCTTGCGCAGCACGCGAACGGAGAGCCGGACCTCGCACAGGCTCATGCCACGAACAGAAATGGACATGTAGAATCCATACGAGAGAGAGGGGGTCTCGGTTTACACCGGTATGACCGAACGCTGCGCCTGATCCGCCTTGATCGGCGTGAATCAGATCTGCGTGAATCCGTGGAAATCAGCGTCTCGGGAAGCCGGGCAATTCCGTCACCCGTCGGGCCTGCTCCATGTGCCGCCGCTCGTGCGCGACGATGATTCTGTACGCATCGAGCAGGCTGTACGTCGCCACGCTCGCGACAGGCGACGTGATGATGAGGCGCCGGAGATCGATGCGCTCGGTCATCCGCATATGGTCGACAACCGCCCGCTGGTGCGCTTCGAACTTCGCGACGATGTCCGGCTCAATCGCGCTGCTCGAGGGGTCGAAACGAGGGTTCGCCTTGAGCTTGCGCGGCGCGCCGGGCTTCACGCCGCTGAGAACCAGTGATCCAAACAATCGCGGCAGCAGCGGCAGGCGCTCCTGCCAGGACGGCTTGTAATCGCCGCGAGCGATTCTCTCGATAATCGGAAAATAGTCGCTGTTTATCGCGATCAGGTGCGAGAAGCACTGCGCGACGCTCCAGCGATCCGCGCCCGGCTTCCAATTGAGCTGCGTGCCTTTCAAGTGGCCAAACATCTTCCGCGCATCAGTCGCGATCGCCTGTGCTTCGGCGATCAGCATGGGCAGTTCTTCGTTCATCTCAGATCTGGCGCTGAAATCGTGCTGGATATGACCGTCACCACATTTTACTGACATCTCGTCCATCGTGACCGGACGGTGCCACTCGCGACGAGCGATTGCAGATGTGACGGCAATCTGAAAAGATGCCGTGCGTTGCGTGGGTTCCGCGATGCGTATTGCGGTGATCGGCAGCTGGCGTGATTCCGATTGCGTGAAGGAGACGCCTTCCTCGCGAGCATCGGCGAACACCGCGTATGACCGACGGGGTTTCGGTCGCTCGGTCGCTCGGTCGTTCGGTGGCTCGGTCGCTCGACTCGAGATTGGTCGATACGGGATTCAAGGATTCGATTCGAGGATTCCGAAACAAGGATTCGAAGGTTCAAGGATTCGTGGATGAGGGATTCACGATCAGGGATTAGGGCTTCAAGGATTAGGAATTCGAGATGAGGTATTTGTGTCTGATTCACCTGGACGAGAACGAAATGGCGGCGATTCCTCATCCCGAGATGAGCGCTCTCAACGCGGAACATCTCGATCTCAACGACGAGCTCCGAAGGACCGGCAACTTCATCGTCGCTGAAGCGCTGGAGCCGGCTCGCACGACAGCCCAGGTGCGTATGCGGCACGGGAAACGGACGGTGGTCGACGGCCCCTACACGGAATCGAAGGAAATGATCGCAGGCTTCTACCTGATCGAGGCGAATGACATGAACGAGGCCATCGATATCGCGTCAAGATTGCCGTCCGCGCGTCTCGGTACCGTCGAAGTACGACCGGCCCGTCAGCTCGTCGTCGACGGCAGACCGCTCCGGTGGGGGTGATTGCCGTCCGGGCGTCAGCGGGAACACGGGCAGTCGGATCACTCAGGCACCGGCCCGATTGCCGGCCTTCACGCGCAGGAGGAACGCGTGCGCGCGTTGCGCTCCTATTCCGCGTGCACGAGCGGCACGTCCACCACATGCTCCGATACGAACCACACCTGCAGCTCGTTCGTTCGAATGACGTCGCTCACGATCAAATCGTTGGTCCCGTCGTCGCCCGCGTCCGCCGCGCGGCGCGCCATCGTTCGTGCCTCCTTGAGGACGATCTCGTGCGCGTGGAGCAATCGCGAGATCTGCACCGGGACTCCCTCGCGTCCTTTCGGCGGACGCGGAATGAGCGTCGTCTCGGCGATGTCGTGCGCCATCGCGACACTGAGTCCACCCAGCAGCTGGATCCGTTCCGCGATCATGTCCACGAGCTCGTTCTGCTGGTCGTAGTGTTTATCGAACAGGAGGTGGAGCTGATAAAAAGTCGGGCCCGCAACCTGCCAGTGATGCTTTTTGTACAGATCTCGAAGCGTGATCGTGTCGGCCAGCAGCTGGTTCAGATTGGTCACGCTCTCGCGGCACACATTTTCCGACAACGCGATTGGCATTCGGACGATGTGGCCGTAGGGCTGGATTTCCCGGGCCTTTTGATGCGCGAGAGGCGTAGCCCGATTCAAGATCGTGTCGGCGTCAAGTGTTGTCTTCGCCATGTTCATGCTCCGTGTCGATGAGGCCTGGCGTAATCCTCCTCCCAGCTTTGGCCATTTGAATTGTCCCGGTCAACTCATAATGCAGACGGGCCCCGGGGTCGGGTGTCCTGCTCTGCAGTTCGCCGCGTCCGCGCTGATGCAAGAAGCGATATCGCCGGCTCGCGCTGGCGCCTACAAAGACGTGGGGATAGGATCGTGTCCGTTTTCGTCCGATTTGGCCTGGATACCTACAGCCTCGCCGCGCAGAACTGGACGGCCTGGCAGCACCTCGATTTCGCAGCGAAGTGGAACCTGAACGTCGTCCACTTCAGCGAGCGTCGGTTCCTCGGAAGTCTCGACCGTGGCCATCTCACGAAGGTGCGCGCGCGCGCCGACGCGCTCGGGATCGATCTCGAGATCGGCATGCGATCGATCTGTCCGACGTCCAGGTCGTTCGACCACGCCGCCGGATCCCCCGAGGCGCAGATCGGCCACGCCATCGCCGCAGCGCGCATACTGCGATCGCCGATCCTTCGCGCGTTCGTGGGCAGCTCGGACGATCGCGACGGCGGCATCGAACGGCACATCGACGAGACGGTGAACGTGTTGAGGCGCGTGAGGACTCGAGTCATGGATGCGGGCGTCAAGCTGGCAATCGAGAACCATGCAGGCGACCTGCAGGCGCGCGAGCTGAAGACCCTCGTCGAGACGGCGGGCCCGGAGTTCGTCGGCGTATGCCTCGACTCAGGCAACCCCACCTGGGCGCTCGAAGACCCGCACCTGACACTCGAGACGCTTGCCCCCTACGTCCTCACGAGCCACATCCGCGACAGCGCGGTGTGGAGAACGCCCGACGGCATCGCGGTACGTTGGACGCGGATGGGCGAGGGCAATGTCGGGATCGCTGACTACATCGCGGAATACATTCGGAGATGCCCGGGCAAGGCTGTCTCGCTCGAGGTGATCGTCACGGCGCAGCCGCGTCTCTTCAACTACGCGGCGGCCGGCCTCTGGTCGCGGTATCGCGATCAGCCCGCGTGGGAGTTCGCGCGGTTCCTTGCGCTCGCCGACAAGGGCACGCCGGTCCTGGAACCGCCGACCGATCCTGCTGAGGACCCAGCTACCACGAATCTGGCGAACGTCGAAGCCAGCATCGGCTGGATGCGATCACTTCTCGCGTCGCTGTGACGCTCAATGGGTCCGGGCCGATCCGAGTCGACTATCTCCACGGAACAAGAGATCAAGAGTTCAGGAGATTTGAACTTGTTTCGCGAACAATTCTCCTGATCTCCTGTTCTCCTGTTCTCCTGTTCTCCTGTTCTCCTGTTCTCCTGTTCTCCTGTTCTCCTGTTAAAGCACCTCGGCAATCAGCAATCTGCAATCCGCAATCGTCAATTCTGCGTGCCCGCCTTTGTCGTCTGAAACAGCTGCGGCGCGAACTCTGAGAGGTAATTGCGCCAGTTGATCCACGTATGGCCGCCGGGCGACTCGACGAACACGGGCGCGAAGCCATGTTTCTTGAAAAGGTCCACCGTCGCGCGCGTCGTTTCGATGAGCCGATCCTCGGCGCCGGTGGAGAACCACAGGAGCTTGAGCCCCTTCTTCAGCGCCGCATTATCCAGGTTCGCAGCGTTTGCCTGTTCCCATTCGGCCGCGGTGGGAGGCGGGTTCGGAGGGGGCGTTGCGGCGGGCGCTCCACCGCGTCCGGCCGGCGCGGCGTTGGGAAACGCGCCGAGCAGGCCGGAGCTGTACACGCCGATGTACGCGAACCGGTCCAGATGCGGGAACGCGACGTTCAGCGTTTGACCGCCGCCCATCGAGAGCCCCGCAATCGCGGTGTTCGCGCGATCGGTCAGGACGCGATAGTGCTTCTCGATGTACGGCATCACGTCGGTGACGAAGTCCTTCACGAACTCCTCCGCCGCGGTCCTGCCGAGCGGGCTGTTCGGCCCGCGCGACGTGTGACCGGCGGGCATCACGACGATCATCGGGCGCGCTTTCTTCGCCGCGATGAGGTTGTCGAGGATGAAGCCCGCGCGTCCAACCGACGTCCACGCATCGTCGTTATCACCCGCGCCGTGCAGGAGGTAGAACACGGGATACCGTTCGCGACCGGCTTCGTATCCGGGGGGCGTGTACACGTGCATGCGGCGGAATCGATCGAGCGCCGTCGACTTGTAGGTCACCGCAGCAACGGCGCCGTGCGGCACGTCCTTCGTGTCGAACAGATCCGATCCCGGCACGTTCACGAGGCTCCACACGTTGTTGTTCGACTCGCTGATCGCCGGATTGCGCGGATCGATCGTCGCAACGCCGTCGACGTTGAAGTTGTACCGATAGGCGCCCGGATCGATCGGGCCGATGGTGAGCTCCCAGACGCCGTTCTCGGCTTTGGTCAGCTGATTGTTCTGCGCGTTCCCAGGAATATC
The DNA here is from genome assembly GCA_046727175.1 of Acidobacteriota bacterium. Lineage (GTDB taxonomy): Bacteria > Acidobacteriota > Vicinamibacteria > Vicinamibacterales > 2-12-FULL-66-21 > JBKPCD01. Next base: position 30,551 of record JBKPCD010000158.1, read on the forward strand.
GCTGGCCGTCAGGCGGACTGCCTGTGCCTGCGGCGCGAAGATGCGGAAGCTGATGTGCTGATCCGTCGAGACCTCGGGGGAGACGAACTGCGGCCCCTGTGTGCCGCCGCGGCCGGTGGGCGGCGTCGCCTGCGGCGCGCGAGTTGGATCCTGCGCAAATGCGGAGGTACCGGCGACGACGAGCAGCGCGCACGCGGCAACGACCTGCAGAGTACGCACGGCTGGGGTCACGGCGCGCGTTCCGCACGCGCTCGAGTGGAATGAGCGGGACTGGATGATGTGGTGATGCATGGACTTCTCCTGCACGGATCGAAGCGGGCGGTTGGTGGCGAGTCATGCTACAGCTTCTGCGGCCGCCGGACAAGGAGGAATTGCGTCCTCGATACACAATGAGCGGCCAAACAGAACCAGGAAAAAAGGGAAAAGTCCGTTATGATCCGGTCCTCGTAGCGTCCAGCGACCAGGATGGAGGGAGAATCGTGCGACGAGAACGCCTGCAAACCTTGATAATGGCGCTTGCGATCAGCGTGGGATCGAGCGGCGCCGCCGCCGCGCAAGTGAAGACGGCCGGCGGCCTGGTCCGCGGGACGACGAGCAGCGACGATCGCTACCGTGTTTTCAAGGCCATTCCGTACGCGGCTCCTCCGATCGGCGACATCCGCTGGCAGCCGCCGCGTCCCGCGGCGCCCTGGCAGGGTACGCGCGAGGCGACCGAATTCGGACCTCGCTGCCTCCAGGGGCGGATCTTCCCGGACATCGTCTTCACCGATCTGAGCGAAGACTGCCTGACGTTGAACATCTGGACGCCCGCGCGCGCCGCGAGCGATCGGCTCCCGGTGATGGTCTGGATTCACGGCGGTGGGTTCCAGGCGGGAGCAGGCGCCGAGCCTCGCCACGATGGCGAGGCCTTCGCGCGCAAGGGCGTCGTGCTCGTGACGTTCAACTACAGGCTCGGGGTCTTCGGCTTCCTCACGCACCCGGATCTCACGCGCGAGTCCAGTCATCACGCGTCGGGCAACTACGGCATGCTCGATCAGGTTGCCGCGCTGCGGTGGGTTCAGGAGAACATCGCGGCGTTCGGCGGCGATCCGCAGAACGTCACTATCTTCGGTGAGTCGGCGGGATCGTTCGCGGTGAGTGCACTGATGGCGTCGCCGCTCGCGCAAGGACTGTTTCAGAAGGCGATCGGCGAGAGTGGAGCATTCTTCACGGCCGGCAGCGGCACGCTGGCGCTGCGATCCCTCTCCGCGACCGAGCAGGCGGGCGCGAAATTCGCGGCGACCCTGGGCGCTGAATCGATCGCCGCCCTGCGTGCGAAATCAGGTGACGAAGTTCTCCAGGCGGCGCTGAAGGTTCAGCCGTGGTTCTCACCCAATCTCGACGGATACTTCCTCCCCGAAGACGTCTACACCGTGTTTGCCGCCGGCAAACAGAGCCGCGTGCCGCTCCTCGCGGGCTGGAATGCCGATGAGGCGCGAGGCGGCGTTGTGTTGGGTCGCCAGAAGCCGACCGCCGAGAGCTTCGCGCAGGACACGCGCAAGCGCTTCGGCGATCAGGCGGACGCGGTGTTGAAGGCGTATCTGGCTGCAACCGACGCTGAAGCGCTCGAGTCCGCGGCGTCGCTCGCGAGTGATCTGTTCATCGGCTACTGCACGTGGAAATGGATCGAGATGCACGCGAGAAACGCCAACGCGCCCGTGTACCGGTATTCGTTCGATCGCAAAATCCCGGTCGAGCCCGGCGCGAAGGTCAATGGAATGCCGGCGACGTCAGCCGACGTCGGGGCACGGCACGCGGGTGAGATCGAGTACGTGTTCGGCGCGCTCTCGCTCTCGCTGCCGAAGGTCCCATGGGAAGCGGCCGACCGCACGCTGTCGGAGGCAATCACGAGCTACTGGGCGAACTTCGCTCGCATCGGCGACCCCAACGGCCCTGGTCTGCCCAAGTGGCCTCGATACGATCGCGACTCGCGCGTGCTGCACCTCGATCTCACGATCCACGACGAGGCTGATTCGCTGCGTCCACGGTACGAGGCGCTCGACGCCTTCATGCAGAAACAGCGCTCGCAGTAACGCCGGCGGCTCTGGGCTCTGGGCTTGGGCTCGGGTGCGCTCACGAATCGCCTGGTGCACCGACCATGATCTCGAAAAAAGAGGCGGAAAGCTTCTTCCCTCGTGGCCTCGCGCGCCATCTTCCGCATCTATCCGTGGACTGCGTCGTGTTCGGCTTTCACGACGGCGAGCTGAAGCTGCTGCTCCTGAAGTGGCGGAACTCGAAGACCTGGGCGCTGCCGGGCGGCTACGTTCGATCGCGAGAGTCACTCGACGCGGCCGCGCGACGCGTGTTGCAGAGCCGCACCGGCTTGCGTCGGGTTTATCTGCAGCAGTTCCACGCCTTTGGCGGCTTGAATCGAAAGGAAGCCACGCTGCGCCGGCTCTTTGCGAAGCTGAATCTCGCGACACCAGCCGACGCATGGCCGTTCGGCCGCGTCGTCTCGATCGGATACTACGCGCTCGTCGATTTCTCCGAGGTCAAGCCAGAGGTCGATTACCTTTCTGACACGTGCACGTGGCACCTCGTGGACCACCGGCCGCGGCTCGCATTCGACCATGACGCGATCGTCGCGAAGGCGCTCGAGGCGCTTCGCTCGAGCCTGGATTCTGCCACGATTGGCGCCACGCTGTTGCCCGAGCGATTCACCATGCCGGAGCTGCAGCGCGTTCACGAGGCGATTCTCGGCCGCCAGCTGGATCGGCGGAACTTCCAGAAGAAGATGATCGAGCGCAGCCTTGTCGAACGGCTGCCCGACCGCAGACCGGGTGGTGCGCATCGGGCGCCGTTCCTATACCGCTTTCGGCATGGCGAGGCGCACACTCGCCGCACGTGATCGCCTGGTCGACGGCCGAGCCCCAGCCCCGCGTCTGTTGCGTCCAATCAGGCGCCGGCGGCCTGCGCCTTCCGTCGCTCGTCGCCAGCTCCGCTGATGAACGCGAGCAGGTCGGCGTTGATCAGATCCTTGTGCGTCGAGCACATCCCGTGCGGCAGACCGGGATACACCTTCAGCGCCGAGCCTTTGACCAGCTTCGCCGAAAGCATCGCCGACGCGCCGATCGGCACGATCTGGTCGTCGTCGCCGTGTATGATCACCGTTGGAACGTCGATCTTCTTCAAATCCTCAGTGAAGTCGGTCTCTGAAAACGCTTTGATGCAATCGATCACGGCCTTGAAGCCGGCCTGCATGCCCTGCAGCCAGAACGAGTCTCTCAGCCCCTGCGAAACCTTGGCGCCAGGGCGATTCGCGCCGTAGAACGACGCGGTCAGATCCTTGAAGAACTGTGACCGGTCGGCGAGCACTGCCGCGCGGATTCCATCGAACGTCTCGATCGGCAAACCGCCGGGGTTCGCTGCGGTCTTCAGCATGAGCGGCGGCACCGCCCCGATGAGGATGGCTTTGGCGACACGTTTCGTTCCGTGCCGGCCGATGTACCGGGCAACCTCTCCTCCACCAGTGGAATGACCCACATGAACGGCATCCCGCAGATCGAGCGCGTCGACGAGCGCCGCAAGATCGTCGGCGTAGGTGTCCATGTCGTTCCCGTTCCACGGCTGACTCGACCGCCCGTGACCGCGCCGATCGTGAGCGATGCAGCGATAACCCCGCGACGCGAGGAATACCATCTGGTCCTCCCACGCGTCCGCGCTCAGCGGCCAGCCGTGACTGAAAACGACCGGCTGTCCCTCGCCCCAGTCCTTGTAGTAGATCTCCGTGCCGTCGTTCGTCTTGATCGTGCTCATCGCACACTCCTTCGCTGCAGGATCCTGAAGAACGCATCCTGAACCTCGCGGGCCCAGCGGCCCGCAACGTTCCATGCTACTTCCTTCGAGCCGTGGGAACGGTTCATTCCGATCGCAGCGCGACAGTGGGATCGAGACGCGTCGCGCGCCGAGCTGGCACGTAGCAGGCGAGCGTCGAGAGCATCAGCAGGAGCGGCGGAACGACGGAGAACGTCAGCGGATCGAGTGGTTCGATACCGAAGAGCATCCTTTTCACCACGTTGGTCGAGAGGGCCGCGGCGATTAGCCCGACGATCATGCCCAGACTCGTCGGCTTCAACCCTTGTATCAGCATCAGTCGACGGACGTCGGAGTCCGTTGCGCCGAGTGCCATCCGTACGCCGATCTCTGCGGTCCGCTGCGACACGGCATGGGAGACCACGCCATAGACGCCAACAGCCGCGAGGAGAACGGCCAGACCGGCGAACGCGGCGATCAGCAGCATGTTGAATCGTCGGTCGGAAGTCGAACGCGCGACGAGACGCTCCATCGTCTGAACCTGAAACAGCGCCAGGCCCGGGTCGATCCGACGAATCTCCTCGCGGGCGAGGCCGACGACGGATTGCGGCTGGAGAGCGGTGTGGAGAAGAATCGCGACGCCGCGGTTCGGGACATCGAGCAGCGGGCGGTAGAGTGTCGGCGCGATCCGGTCCTGTACTGTCGGCAAGACATCGCCGACGACGCCAATCACCTCGTAGCGTGGCGCGGGGAGACCTTCGATCTTTTCCCTCTGCACTTCGAAATCGAAGAAGATGCGCTTCCCGATCGGGTCTTCACCCGGGAAGAACGTCTTCGCCATCGACTCGCTGATCACGAGGCGTCCGAGTTTCGGATTTCGCGGATCGAAGCCCACGCCATCGTCGCGCGTGAACGTTCGGCCTCGAACCAATGGAATTCCTGCCGCGGCAAAGTACGCGGGATCGGTACTTCGTTCGAGCGCCGTGAAGAACTTCCCTGGAACGTAGGGACGTCCTTCGATGTAGAAGAAAAGGATGTTGCACGTGCCGGTCAACGGCGCACAGGACGTGAGGCCGACCGAGTTGACGCCTGGAATCGAGCGAAGGCGATCGCCCAGTTCGGCGAGCGTTGCGGATCGCTTCGCGGCCTCCCGGTAATTCGGTCCCGCGAGCATCGTGCCCATCGTCAACATGTGCTCGACGCGAACCCCTGGCCGGACGTCGTGCAGGTGGGAAAAGCTGTGGACGAGCAATCCCGCGACGGTCAGCAGCACGAGCGACAGCGCCATCTCCGCTGCGATCAGGACGTCGCGAAAGCGGCCATGTCTGCGGCTTACGGTTGAGCCCCGAGACGTGTCCTTCAGGTCGGCCGTCGCGTTCGCGCGCGAGCCGCGCATTGCCGGCACGAGTCCCACGCTGATTCCGGCAGCAAGCGCGATGGTGAACGCGAACAGGAACACACGCGGATCGAGGGGAAGGCTTCCTGCGGGAAGCACGGCCCCGGATCCGGGGGCGCGCGCGACGAGCAGGTTCGCGAGCCAGACAGCGAGGATCAGCCCGAACACTCCGCCGATGAGGCCGAGGAGAACACTTTCGGTGACCAACTGGCGGATGATTTGGCCGCGCCGTGCGCCAAGCGCGGTGCGAATGCCGATTTCCCGTGTGCGCGCAAGCGCGCGCGTGAGCATCAGATTCGCGATGTTGAGGCATGCGATCAACAGGACACAGGAAACCGCGCCGAAGAGCACGATGAGCGGCGTGCGCACCTCGCCCACGAGAAGGCCATGCAACGGGACCACCGTTGCGCCTGTGCCGGTTGCCTCGTGTCGGTGCGCGTCCTTGTAGGCTGACGCGATGCGACCGATATCCGCCTGCGCGTGTTCGATCGACATCTGCGGCCGCAAACGGCCGACGACCTGCAGGAAGTGCAAGTCGTGCCGAATCTGCTGCTGAGGACCGATCGTCGTCAGGAGCGGCAGCCACACGTCCACCGTGCGACTCGGATACATGAAGCCGCGCGGCGCCACGCCAATCACTTCGTACACTTCGTTGTCCAGCCTGATTGGCTTGCCGACGATGTGGGATGCGCCGCCGAACTGGCGTTGCCAGAGATCGAAGCCGATCACGACGGTCCGTGGCGCGCCGGAGCGGTCCTCGTCGGGACGAAACGCACGTCCCACCACCGGAACGACGCGAAACGTGGAAAAGATATTCCCCGAGCACGCGCAGACTCCCACTCGCTCGGATTCGGACGCGGCGGCATCATGCGCCAATGTGACAGAGCGCGTCGTGTACGCGGTGAGGTGCTCGAAGCTGGTGGCCTGCCGTTGCCAGTCGAGGAAATTCCCCGGCGCCACCGACATCCGCTGCTCGTCGCCCATGACGTTGCGCTCGAACAGCGCAACGAGACGGTCGGGCTCATCGAACGGGAGAGGGCGCAACAGAAACGCGTTCACGAGGCTGAAGATCGCCGTGTTCGCGCCGATACCGAGCGCCAACGTCACGATGACCATGATCGAGAACGACGGTCGCTTCGCGAGCGACCGGGTCGCCAACTTCAGGTCCTGTCGAAGCGTCTCCATCCTGTTCCTCCGTCGTGTCGTTCGGGTTTGGCGTGACGAGGGCGGGCGGCGCAGCACGTATCCGAGCGCTATCGATAGCGCGTGAAGGCTGTAGCGGAATCTCGCCGCCGGCCGGTCGCCCGACAAGGACAGCTCCTCGATCAAATCGCCGCGAATGGAGTCGGATGCCGGCCCGGGCGGCAACACGCGGCGCAGGAGCCAATCGAAAAGCCCTGGAGGTCTCGTCACGACGGCTCTTTCAGGAAGCGCTCGAGGCCCCGCCACATCCGGCGCAGGACACGGTGAGCGGATCGCAGCGCGACGATGCCGCGCGGTGTCATCGAGTACACCCGCTTCGGCAGCGCCTGCCGCTCCGGGCCGCCCGCCTCGAGCCTCCACCGAAGGAGGCCCTTCGTCTCGAGCCGGTCGAGCGACGTGTACAGCGCGCCGCGGGACAGCCGCCGACCGGCCTCGGTCTCGAGCTCGCGCGTGATCGACAGCCCGTACGCATCCGGGCCGAGACGCAGGATTGACAGCAGGATCAGTTGTTCGAGCTCACCGAGGGGCGGAGTGTCGGCCATCGCCTGAGTCTACTTTGTAGACGCTTAGACGATAGCCGTACACGAATGGTTGGCAGAAGTCCGATCGTACCCCTGTGTTCGCGTTGGAGCGCTGTAGGGCGCCGGTCAGAAACCTTTCGCCATCCACTTCGACCAGTAGAACGTCAGCGGCACTTTCCCGGTATTGACGATGCCGTGGAGCGTGTTTCCGGCACAGTACATGATGGCGCCTGGACCGACCTGGCTCGTCTTGCCGCCGCACTCGATCTCGCCGGTGCCGCTGGCGACAATCATGAACTCTTCCTCGGGATGCCGATGAGGCGGATGGGGACTGGCGCCGGGATCTAGCACGGCCATGCCCGTGCACATGCCACTCAATTGATCGGTTGGCCCGTTGTAGTGCACGAACACGGTGCACCCGTCCTGTGACTCCTGCGTGATGGAGGAAAGATCGAGCACCCCGTCCGGCAGCTTCGGCGCGCTCGTCTCGACGGCGACGGTGCTATCTTTTTTCGCTGACATGGATTGAATATTCTGAGATCCGCGGGGTATGGTCAAGGCCGACGGCCGATCGGTCCCATGCGAGATACCATAGGCCGCGCTCGGAACGCATAACGAGCTGAACTCAGGCGCGCCAAGGGCGCGCGACGCCGGAGCGGAGCGGGGCAAAGGGCCCCCGCGAGCGACGGGGATGGGGGGTCCGGCGGGGCGAAGCCCCCGGTCTAAAAATGAGCCTTGCACACGTCACACTGCCCTCTCGCGACGTCGAGAGAACAGCCTCATTCTTCGAGAAGACCCTCGGGTACGCGCGGCGACCGGTCCCGGACGACTCCCCCGTGGACGTCGTATGGCTCGACATCGGGAACGGCCAGGAGATGCACATCATCTTCATCGATCGGTTCGTGGTCTTGCCGCACGAGAGCGAATTCGGACGCCACACCGCTGTGTTGTACCCCGCCGCCGAGTTCCCCGCCTTGAAGGAGCGGCTCACCGCTGAGGGAGCGGAACTGATCGCGCCGCGCCGCCCGACACCGTTCGAACGGTTCTTCTTTCGCGAACCGGTCAATGGTTACGTGTTCGAGGTGATCGACGACAAGAGTGCCGCGGGTCGCTGAGAATTGAGGCTCGGGTTCGCCTCAGTCATGCCTCAACGCGACCAGCGGATCCACGCGTGATGCGCGGCAGGCCGGCAGCCAGCCGGCGAGAACAGCCGCAGTCCCCAGCACCGAGGCGGCAACAACGAACGCCGTTGGATCGGTGGGCGTCAACCCGTACAGGATCTTGCGAGCGAGCCCCGTGACCGTCAGCGCGAGCGCGGAACCGATCGAGACGCCAGCGGCAACCATGACCGCCGCGTCGCGCAGCACGATCCCGGTGACGCGCGACCGGCCGGCGCCAAGGGCGATGCGCACGCCGATCTCGTTCGCTCGTCGCGCCACCTGGAACGCCAAAACACCGAACAGCCCCATCCCTGCGATGACGAGCACGAGCTCGACCAGACGGTCTCGATGGAAACGGATCTCGTCACCGATGCGATCGGAAGCCATACCTCGCCAATCTACACATCAATATGTCGAACGTCAAGGCATCGGCGGTACGCATCGGCCCTCGGTGCCCGCGCACGCGGCATTTCACAGGAGATCAGCAGGTCAGTAGATTTTCGATTTGAAGAAGAATCTCCTAGACTCGTGAACTCCTGTTGCACGGCCACGCGCCTCATCGTCATGCCCCAAATCATCGTCTCGGATCTGGTCAAGACGTTCCGTGTGTCCGAGCGCACGTCGGGCCTGTGGGGCGCCGTTCGCGGACTGGTGCAACGGAAGCACCGCATCGTGCGTGCTCTGGACGGGATCTCGTTTGCGGTCGACGCGGGGGAACTGGTTGGCTACATCGGTCCCAACGGCGCCGGCAAATCGACAACCGTCAAGACGCTGGCCGGCATCCTCGTCCCCGACAGCGGCCGCTGCGAGATCCTCGGGCGCGTTCCATGGCGCGACCGCGTCGCGCACGTCTCTCGAATCGGCGTGGTGTTTGGCCAGCGCACGCAACTCTGGTGGGATCTACCGGTCATCGAGTCGTTCGAGCTCCTCCGCGACATCTACCGTGTTCCTCTCTCGAAATATTCTGCTGCGCGTGACGAGCTGATCGCGTTGCTGGATCTCGAGTCGATCCTCGACGTCCCCGTGCGACAGCTCAGCCTCGGCCAACGCATGCGTTGCGACGTTGCCGCCGCTCTCCTTCACGCGCCGCCGATCTTGTTCCTCGACGAGCCAACGATTGGTCTGGACGCGACCGGCAAGCTCGCCATCCGCGATTTCGTCAGGCGCCTGAACCGGGAGCGAGGGATCACGGTAATCCTCACCACCCACGACATGGACGACATCGAAGCGCTCTGCACGCGGGTCATGGTCATTGGCGAGGGACGGATCCTGTCGGACGGAACGCTGGCCGAGCTTCGCAGGCGCGTCACGCGCGAGCGATGGCTCACGGTCGATCTCGTACAGCCGGATGACTCGATCGAAGATCCTGACGCAGCAGTCATCCGCAGGGACGCCCACCGGGTCTGTCTGGCGTTCGATCCTGAGCGGGTCTCGCCCGCTGAATTGATTCGGCGAGTGACGAGCGCCCACGCGATTCGCGATCTCTTCGTCGAGAATCCGCCAATCGAAACGATCGTCGCGCGCGTCTATCGCCAAGCGCATCCGGCGTCGTCAGCTAGCGGAGATCGGCCGTCGTGACGCTGGGGGCGGTTCGGCCTTACGTCGCGATCGTCAGCGCACGGTTCCGAATGCTCCTGCAGTACCGCGCCGCGGCGATTGCCGGACTGTGGACGCAGATCGTCTTCGGACTCGTGATCCTGGGAATCTTCGAAGCGTTTTTTCGATCCACCACCCGCGCGCATCCGATGACGTTCGCGCAGATCGTGAGCTACGTCTGGCTCGGGCAGGCGCTCCTCGGGATGCTGCCATGGAATGCGGACGCCGAAGTCCGGGCGATGGTGCGCAGCGGTGCCGTCGCGTACGAGCTGTGCCGCCCGGTCGATCTGTACGGGTTGTGGTACGCGCGGGCGCTCGCGTGGCGGACGGCGCCGACCGTGCTTCGCGCGGTTCCCATGTGCGCCATCGCCTCGATCGGTCTGCCGCTCATCGGCCTCGACGAGTGGAGGCTGGTTGCTCCCCCTTCGGTCGCGTCAGCCGTCGCGTTTGCGTCGACTCTCGCGTGCACGCTCCTTCTCGGGTGCGCGCTGACGACGCTGATCAACATCACGCTGCTATGGACGATCAGCGGCGAAGGCATCGTGATCCTGACGACGACCCTCGTGACATTCCTCTCCGGCATGATCGTGCCGGTTCCGTTGTTCCCCGACTGGGCGAAGCCGATCGTGCAGGCGCTGCCGTTTGCAGGTCTCGTCGACTTCCCGTTTCGGGTCTACACGGGCCACATCCCTCCGCAAGCGACAGTCTGGGTGGTGCAGCATCAGCTTCTCTGGACCGCGGCGCTCGTCATCCTCGGTCGCTGGCTGCTCTCGCGCGGATTGCGGAGAGTCGTCGTGCAGGGCGGCTGACATGGATGCGCTCGCACTCTACGGGCGATACGTCGCGATCTCGCTGCGCGCACAGCTCGACTACCGCGCATCGTTCGTGATGCAGGCCGCCGGACAGTTCCTCGTCACGGGCCTCGAGTTCGTCGGGATCTGGACGCTGTTCCGGCGATTTGGAGCAATCAAAGGCTGGACGCTCGAAGAGGTCGCCTTGTTCTACGGCATGATTTCGATGACGTATGCGGTCGCGGAGGCCATCGCGCGTGGATTCGACACCTTCGGCAACATGGTCAAGTACGGTGAATTCGATCGCATCCTGCTCCGGCCACGTTCGACCGTGCTGCAGTTGTTCGGTCAGGAACTGACGCTGCGCCGCATCGGACGTCTTGCCCAGGGCGCCGTCGTCCTGGCCTACGCGCTGTCGACACTTCACGGCATGTGGTCGGTTGAACGGATCGCGCTCCTCGTGCTTGCGGTCGTTGGCGGCGTGTGCATGTTCGTGGGACTCATCATCCTGCAGGCAACGAGCGCGTTCTGGACCACGGAGAGCCTGGAAGTGTGGAATGCCTTCACGTATGGTGGCGTGACGATGAGTCAGTATCCGCTGTCGATTTATCGTCCATGGTTCCGGCGATTCTTCACCTTCGTCATCCCGCTGGCCTGCATCAATTACTTTCCGGGAGTCGCGATTCTCGATCGGCCCGATCCACTGGGCACGGCGGTCGCATTCCAGTGGCTGGCGCCACTCGCGGGGCCGATGTTCCTGCTGATTGCGTTGCAGGTCTGGAAGCTCGGCGTGCGGCACTATCAATCCACTGGAAGCTGACTGTCGCCGGGATTCGGGATTCGGGATTCGGGATTCGGGGTTCGGGATTCGGGGCTCGAGGCCCGGTAACTCAGAACCTCGGCCCTCATGATTCCGAGTCCTCGTGAGCCCAGACTCGGACGCGCATGAACAATGAGCGAGCCTCGAAGCCCGAGCCCCGAACTCGGGACCGCGCGAGCCGCTGACGTGCTTGACACATGCAGTTCCGTACGACGAGATGGGATTGCGGATCTATTCGCGTCGTAACTTCAGCAGGAGGAAAGCTGATGCGCATTACCCAGAGAATCACTCCCTGCCTCTGGTTCGATCATCAAGCCGAAGAGGCAGCAAACTTCTACGTCTCGATATTCAAGAACTCGAAAATCACCAGCGTTTCTCGGTACACCGAGGCTGGCCGCGAGACGCACCGCCGGCCGCCGGGTTCCGTCATGACCGTCGCATTCGAGCTCAACGGACAGTCGCTCACGGCGCTCAACGGTGGGCCGGTATTCAAGTTCAACGAGGCCATTTCGTTGCAGGTGAATTGCCACACCCAGGAGGAAATCGACCACTACTGGAGCAAGCTGGGGCAAGGCGGCGATCCGAAGGCGCAGCAGTGCGGCTGGCTGAAGGACAAGTACGGCCTCTCGTGGCAAATCATCCCGACCGTGCTGCCGGAGATGCTCGCGGACCACGAGTCGCCGAAAGCGCAGCGCGTGATGGCAGCACTGCTGCGCATGAAAAAGATCGATATCGGGGAGCTGGAGCGGGCGGCCGCGGGCGAGCGCATCACGGCCTGACGCCCTGACGTCTTGACAGCAGTGATGTCGGGTAGTATTTAGCGTACGTGTTAATTAACACGGACGTTTAGCCTGGTATGCGGCTCATTGCCAGGATGATGTTCTCGGTACGGCGTAACGGCCCTGGGCGCGCCAGAGGCGCGCCCCGCCGGAGCGGAGCGGGGCCAAGGGGTTCGCCTCCACCCCGGACCCGCGAGCGACGGCGATACCGGGGCCCCCACCGCACGTATTGCGTGCGGGGGGTGGGGTGGGGGGTCCGGCGGGGCGGAAGCCCTCCGGTCTAGTCAATGACCGATCGCCTCAGCACCACGTTCGCCGCGCTCGCCGATCCGACGCGCCGCGCGATCCTCGCGAGGCTCACGTCCGGCGAAGCCTCGGTCACCGAACTGGCCGAGCCATTCGACATGAGCATGCCGGCCATCTCGAGACACCTGAAGGTGCTGGAGAAGGCCGGCCTCATCGCGCGGAGCCGCGAGGCGCAGTGGCGACCCTGCCGGCTCGAGCCGGCACCTCTGAAAGACGTCTCGAAATGGGTCGAGCGCTACCGCCGCATGTGGGAGGAGCGCTTCGACGGCCTCGAGGATTACCTGCAGGAGTTGCAGGCCAAGAGTCACAAAAAACGCAAGAAGCGCTGACGCGCCGAGCCGCAGTTTTCAGCAGAGAGAAGGTTCTTGACAGCAGAATTCTACATAGGTAGAATTCGACGCCAGTGAACCTGACCTATCCGACCACGCTCGTCCTGCACGCGCTCGCGAACGGCGCCGGCCACGGCTTCGACGTCATCGATGCCACCGGCCTCGCGAGCGGCACCGTCTACCCGATCCTGCGTCGGCTGGAGCGCGAGAAGCTCGTCTCGGCCCGGTGGGAAGATGCCGCGATTGCACGCGAGGAACAGCGGCCGCCGCGGCGCTACTACGAGCTCACGGCCGCAGGAAGGGCGCTGCTCGTCACGGCACGCGCCCGTTATCGCACCCCCGGCGCGATCGTCTCGCGCGCGCGCCGCCTCCGCCCCGCACGATCATCATGATGTCGCGCTTCCCGTTGTGGCTCGCGCTGCGGATCGTTCGGGTCGTGGCGATCCTCGTGCCGGCATCCGTTCGGGTCGACTGGCGACGGGAGTGGGATGCCGAGCTGCAGCATCGCGCGCGCCGAACGGATCGGAATCCGACGCTGACCTCGCGAACGAGCATGGACCTGGTGCGGCGTGCGCTCGGCTCGCTGCCCGACGCCGCCTGGATCAGACGGCAGTTCACGCTCGATGCCGAGGCGGTTCAGGACGCCGCGCACGGCGTGCGGATGCTGCTCGATGCCCCGGGGTTCGCCGCGATCGCTCTGCTCGTCTTCGCGATTGGCATCGGCGCGACGACGGCCGTCGTGAGCGTGGCCGATGCGCTGATCCTGCGCGCTGTGCCGGTGTCACAGCCAGAGCGGGTCATGACGATCTGGCAGCACAACCGCGAAACGGGGGCGCGCCGCGGCGACGTCGCCCCGGGCAACGCCATCGACTGGATCTCGCGCGCTCGATCGTTCGAGGCGGCCGCCGTTGCCGAGCCGTTCAGCGTGACCGCCGAGATCCCAGGCCGCGAGCCCGAATACCTGACGGCAGCTCTCGTGAGCGAGCACTTCTTCGAGGTCCTCGGCACGACGATGCTCCACGGCCGCGCGTTCCTGCCGGAGGAATACCGGACCGGTGCCAGCCGCGCCGCAATCTTCAGCTACACGTTCTGGAGGGACCGGTTCGGCGCCGATCCATCAATCGTCGGACGAGCCGTGCGTCTCGACAACGACGCGGCCTTCACCGTCGTCGGCGTCATGCCGCCAAACCTGGAGCTGCGGCTCTTCGACAATCGGTTTACGCAGCCGGAACCGCGTGTCTGGCTGCCGAAGCCGGGATTCATCCGGATCGAGTCCACGCTGCGCGGCATCGGGTACTGGAACGTCCTCGGCCGGCTTGCGCCCGGTGTGTCGATCGATCAGGCGAGGGCCGAATTCGATGCCCTCTCGTCGCAGCTTGCGCGCGAGTACCCGCTAAGCAACAGGAATGTCGCTACCGAGATCGTGCCATTGCGAGAGCACCTCGTCGGCAGCCTGCGCTCCATACTGCCGCTGCTCCTTGGCGCGGCGGCCATGCTGCTGCTCGTCGCGTGCGCGAACGTTGCAAATCTGCTGCTGGCGCGCGGCGTCGACCGCACGCGGGAGTTTGCAGTGCGCCAAGCGCTGGGCGCAAGCCGCGCACGGCTCGTCCGGCAGATGCTGACGGAGACGCTCCTGCTCGCAGCGATCGGCGGCGTTGCGGGACTCGCGCTTGCACGCTGGACCCTGGACGCGATCGCGCGATTGCGTCCGCTGGACGTCGCACGACTCGATCACATTCCCATCGATGCTCGCGCCGCCGCCATTGCCTGCGGCGTGACCATCGTCGCGGCAATCGTCGCCGGCCTCGCCCCGTCGATTCAGCTCTCGCGACCCGCAGCCTCCAGCGTACTCAGAGAGGGGCCCACCAGCCCGCGCCGCAGCGCCCGAAGCGCGCTCGTGATCGTCGAAGTGGCGGCGGCAGTGGTGCTCGCGGTGGGCGCCGGGCTGCTGGCCCGCAGCTTCGTGCGTATCCTGCGCGTCGATCCGGGATTCACCAGCGCTCGCGTTGCCGTGCTGCAGGTCTTCGCCTCGCCGCGGCTGAACACGCCGGAGAAGCGAATCGCGTTCTTCCAGGAAGCCCTCGACCGCATGCGCACGCTGCCGGGCGTCGTCGCCGCGGGCGCCGTCTCCTCGATGCCATTCGGGGACGCGAAAGTCATCATCCGGGCGCCGCTCACAATCGCCGGGCGCGCGACAGCCACAGGGGAACAGTCGCTCATCCACACGACTGCTGTCGTTGGCGATTACTTTCAGGCGATGGGTGTCCCGCTGATCCAGGGCCGGCTGTTCGAACAGACCGACGTCACGGGCTCGAGAAAGGTGGTTGTCGTATCTCGAAGTGCCGTCAAGCAGTTCTGGCAGGGAGCGGACCCGATCGGATCGAAAGTGCAATTCCGATTCACGGGGACGACGTACGACGCGGAGGTGATCGGCGTCGTCGGCGACGTGCGTCACGAAGCACTCGATCACCCTGGCGCTGCCGAACTGTTCCTGCCGCATGCGCTGTCCGGATTCAGAGCGTTGACGACCGTGGTCCGCACTGCGCCGGGTTCGCCTGCGACGCTGGACAACCTGAAGGCGCAGATCTGGGCGCTCGATCCGCGCCAGCCCATCGCGTCCTCGGCGATGCTCGACGACCTCGTCTCCCGCACGCTCGTGAATCGGCGGTTCAGCCTGTTCCTGCTCGGCGGGTTTGCGCTCGTCGCGCTCGCGCTCGCGTCCGCTGGTGTTTACGGCGTGATGACCTTCACGACCGGTCAACGTACGCGTGAGTTCGGTCTCCGCATCGCGCTCGGGGCAAAACGTGGCGACATCGTCGGCCTCGTGCTCCGGGAAGGACTGACGCTCGCGAGCGTCGGCGTGGCCGCCGGCCTCGCGCTGGCGCTGCCGCTCGCGCGCCTGCTGCGGGCGCTGCTCTTCGGCATCGACGCCGCGGACCCGGTGACGTTCCTGACCGTCAGCCTCGTGCTCTTCGTCGTCGCGGCGGCGGCCTGTTATCTGCCGGCAAGCCGTGCGCTCGCGATCGATCCGGTTCAGTCGCTGCGGATCGACTGACCCTCGATTGGTCGTACCGGGCCGAGGCGCCGTCGGCCCGCACCACGATTCGAACGTTACGCGTGCGTGACCTGCGGCTGGTACGTTCCCGCGGGCACGCGGAACGAGATCGCCAACCGGTTCCACGCGTTGATTGCGACGGCCGCCAACGTCAGCGCGACGAGTTCCCCCTCGTCGAAGTGACGGCTGACCCGCTCGTATACGTCATCGGGCACGTGCGTATCAGCGACACGCGTGATCGCTTCCGTCCACTCGAGCGCCGCGCGCTCGCGATCAGAGAAGAACGGCGTCTCACGCCAGGCGTTGAGCGCGTACAGCCGCTGTTCGGTCTCGCCGAACGCTCGAGCATCCTTCGTATGCATGTCGATGCAGTACGCGCAGCCGTTGATCTGGGATCCTCGAACCTTCACCAGGTCCAGAAGCGACCGCTCGAGCCCGCTTTCATCAACAGCCTTCCCGAGACTCAGCATCGCCTGGCCTGCCTTCGACGTCAGAGACTTGCGAACATCCACTCTTGGTGTCATCACCAACTCTCCTTGGTCTCTGCACCGAAGACGAATGAAAGCACCGATTGTGACAGGTCCCTCGGCTGGGCTAGGAGCGCGGAAGCTTGTCGGGGTTGACCACGGCGTACACGGCGTGGATTGTCTCGCCGTCGCTGAGGATCGACATGACGGCAATCATCTCTCCATTGACGCGCACGCAGAGCCCGGTTTCTCCGTTCACCTCGACGAGCTCCATCCTGGCTGTGTCACTCTGCAGGCGCTCGCGCAACGCGAGCACGAGCCTGACGATATTCGGCGCACCGACAATCGGACGAGGTGCCGCTGCGGCACGGCCGCCGCCGTCGGCCGTCCAGGTCGCATCGGGCGCGAACAGCGTGAGCAGCGTCTGCTGGTCCCGCGCGTTCACGGCGTCGGTGAACGCGCGAAGCAGTTTTGCCTTGGCAGACTCGGCAACCTCGAAGCGCTTGCGCGCGCTCCTGACGCGCGTGCGCGCGCGGTGAATGATCTGCCGGCATGCCTCCTCGCTCTTCTCGAGGACCGTCGCGATCTCCCCGTAATCGAAGTCGAACACGTCGTGGAGCAGAAATGCGGCGCGTTCTTCGGGGCCCAGCCGCTCGAGCAACACGAGAAAGGCCATCGAAAGGTCGGACGCCAGCTCGAGATGACGATCCGGCGGAGGCGGCGAGTCGCGCATCATCGGCTCGGGCAGCCACGGCCCGACGTACGCCTCGCGCTCCGTCTTGAGCGCACGAAGCCGGTCGATGGCCAACCGCGTAGCGGTCGCGACCAGCCAGGCTTCCGAATTCCGAATCGCGTCGCGGTCCGACTGGTGCCACCGCACGTACGCTTCCTGGACCAGATCCTCCGCGTCTGCGCGCGAACCGAGCATCCGGTAGGCGAGGCCAAACAGCCGACCTCGATTCGACTCGAACTCGCTCGTGGCAGAGGTCCCCGTTTCATTCACTCCGGGACTCCTTCCATGATCAAAGACGATGAACGGGGACCGTTTGTGACAACGCGTTCATGACTTAACAGGCCGCTGAAAAAAGCCGGCCTGATGGAAAAATGGCAAATGGGAGATGGCAAAAATGCTCAGGTTTTTCCATTTACCATCTGACATTCAGGATGCGTTTTTCAGCATCTTGTTAAACGGATCGCGGGCTCGACGTTCTACGCCATCTTCGGGCGCTCAGATTCTTTTCGATCGCCTGGAACCAGAACGTCTCGGATGCTGGACTCGCAAATCTGGCCTCCTGCGATCGTCTCGAACGCGTGGACCTGATGGGCACCCACACCGGTGATGGCGGCATCCGTGCACTCGCCGGCAAGAGCCGTCTCCGTCTTCTGCATACGGGACGCTGCGTGACCGATGCGGGGCTCATGCTCCTTCATCGCATCCCCGCGTTCAGCACGCTGGCTTCCAGTGAGACGAGCGCTGCCGATGAAATCGGGGCGGACCTGATGCTCGATGGCCCGTTCACGAATGCCGGTCTCGCGACGCTGAGTGGGCTCGAGGGGCTTTCTGCGCTCAGCTTCTTCTGGCACTGTTCTGGATTCACTGGCGAGGGTCTGGCACCGCTCCAACAGCTTCCGAACCTCGTTTCTCTGGGGTGTGAGGGCGAACTATGCGACGACGAGGCTATGCGGCAGATCGCCGGATTGCCACGGTTGCGAAAGCTGAACGCGCAGGGAACGGTTGCGACCGACGCCGGGTTCCAATCGTTGAGCCGTTCTCGCACCATTGAGAACATCTGGGGCCGAGAGTGCCCGAACCTGACCGGGCGCGGCTTTGCTGCGCTCTCGGCGATGCCTGCGCTCCGCGTGCTGGGCGTCAGCTGCAAGCGCGTCGATGATGCCGGGCTGTCCACGCTCCCACGGTTTCCAGCGCTGACGGGTTTCATACCAATGGACGTGCCGGACGAAGGGTTCCATCACGTGGGTCAGTGCGAGCGACTGGAAACGCTGACGTGCATGTACTGCAGCGATACTGGTGATGCCGCAACGGAGCACATCGCAAATCTGCCGAAGCTGAAGTCCTACTATGCGGGGGACACCAAAATCACCGATCGGAGCCTGGAGAGTCCGGACCACATGCGATCGCTCGAACGTGTCGAATTCTGGTCGTGCTCCGGCATCACGGATCGAGGCGCTGGCCAGCTGGCCGCTCTCCCGCGGCTTCGAGAGATCGTGCTGGATGGTCTGCCAAACGTCACACAAAAAATCACGGACGCGGTCCCATCGCACGTGCGGGTGAAGTATTTGGGCTAGACGTCGACTTGACGGACTTCACGTAGAATTGGCGGCACACCGCGTTTCCACCGGATGCGGAGAACGCATCCTGGTAAGGTTCCAAGGTTCGCGACGCGCTCGTCAGGATACGAGCGCCGAGAATACAGCTGCCATGCCGCTCAGTGCAGGATCACGTATCGGTCCGTACGAGATCGTCGGCTCTCTCGGCGCCGGCGGAATGGGTGAGGTGTATCGGGCCCGCGATACGAAGCTCGATCGCGACGTCGCGATCAAAATCCTGCCCGAGCTCTTCGCGAACGACCCCGAACGCCTGGCGCGGTTTCAACGCGAGGCGAAGACGCTCGCCTCGCTCAATCATCCCAACATTGCGCAGATCCACGGCATCGAAGACTCCGGATCCACCCAGGCGCTCGTCATGGAAATCGTCGAAGGCGAGGACCTTGCCGCGCGCCTCACCAGTGGTCCCTTGTCGACGGCCGACACGGTCCTCATCTCGAAGCAGGTCGCCGAGGCGCTCGACGCGGCGCACGAGCGCGGGATCGTTCATCGCGATCTCAAGCCGGCGAATATCAGGGTCACGGACGACGGGACCGTGAAGGTGCTGGATTTCGGGCTGGCGAAGGCAATGGATGCCGGCGGCCAATCGGCGGCCGATGCGATGAATTCGCCGACGTTCGCGTCACCCAGGACGGAGCTGGGTGTCATCCTGGGCACCGCCGCGTACATGGCTCCTGAACAAGCCACAGGCAAAGCCGTCGACAAGCGCGCCGACATCTGGGCATTCGGGTGTGTGCTCTACGAGCTGCTCACGGGCCGCTCTCCCTTCGCGTCGGATTCAGCCGCCGAGAGCATTGGGATGGTTGTCACGCGCGATCCAGACTGGAGCGCGCTGCCCTCGTCACTTCCGCCAACCGTGCGGCAGCTGATTCGCCGTTGCCTCACCAAGGATCCGATGCAGCGGCTGCGCGACATCGGCGAAGCACGGATCGCCCTGTCGCAGCCGCTGGTGGAACCGACGACCAAACCGCCGGATGCAGCAACGCCTCACAGCCAGCGAACCCGCGTGCGGCGCGCAGTCGCGTGGACGGCGGCCGCGTTGGCGCTCGCGATGATCGGTGCCGCAGCGACGTGGTCGTCCTCGCGCGGCACTCGGCCGGATGCCCCCATCCTCAGTCTGGGGATAGACGCGGGAGGAGATACGCCCCTGGCCGGCGTCGGCTGGGCCGGACTGCACTGGGTGGGTCCCACGGCCGTTCTTTCGCCGGATGGCCGACTGCTCGTGTTCATTGCGCGCGGGCCGTCCGGAGGGCGTTGGCAGCTCTACACCCGGCGTCTCGATGCGCTGAAGGCGACCGCGCTTGCGGGCACGGAAGACGCCTTCGCGCCGTTCTTCTCACCCGACGGACGTTCCATCGCCTTCTTCTCCACCGGCCGGTTGATGAAGGTCGCGCTGGACGGCGGCGCCGTCACCACGATCTGCCCCGCCGAGGAAGGACGCGGCGGCGCGTGGGCGGAAGACGGCACCATTCTGTTCGCGCCGCGGCCGGATGGTCCCTTGTTCCGCGTGTCATCGGACGGAGGCACTCCCACGCAAGCGACGACGCTCGACACGGCGTCGAAGGAGACCACGCACAGGTGGCCGCAGGTTCTGCCGGGCGGGAAGGCATTTCTGTTCACGGCGCACAGCGGACCGAGCGCGTCTGACGCTGGGACCATCGTGGGCCAGTGGACAAGTGACGGGAAGCGGACGATTCTTCATCGCGGAGGGCTCTACGGACGCTACGCGCCGAGCGGACACCTGCTCTATCTGCACCAGGGCTCGCTGTTCGCGGCGCAATTCGACGTCGAACGGCTGCAGGTCACTGGCACACCGGCCGCCGTCGTCGCCGAGGTGGAACACGCAGTGGTGAACGGAGGCGCGCAATTTTCCTTCTCGAACACCGGTCTGCTCGCGTATCGGCGCGCACGCAGCGCGAATCGCCATCTGCAATGGATGGACGTGGCCGGACAGCTTCAGCCGATGCGGAACGTCACCGCCGAGTACCAGGAGGCGCGATTCTCCGACGATGGCACCCGGCTGCTGCTGGTGGTGAGCGATGGCGCACAATCCGACGTTTGGGTCTATGACATCCGGCGCGACACGATGCTGCGGCTCACGTTTCACCCCGACAACGATTGGAGTCCCATCTGGTCGCCAGACGGCAGCCACATCGTGTACGGATCGTGGCAGGCGGACGTCGGCACGTTCAATCTCTTCATGCATCGGGCCGACGGCACGGGGCAGCCGGAGCGGCTGACATCGAGTCGCAACAGCCAGATGCCGGTCGCGTGGCACCCGAGCGGTCAGTACCTGCTCTTCTCCGAACGACGACCGGAAACGGGTGAGGACCTGATGCTGTTGCGCATGGAGCGGACGCCCACGGGCGAATGGAAACCAGGCGCCACTCGCGCGTTGCTGGGCGGCGCCTCCAGCGAACTGAACGGCAAGTTCTCGCCCGACGGCAAGTGGCTTGCCTACATCTCCGATGAATCAGGCCGTACCGAAGTGTACGTTCAGCCATTTCCCGGAGCGGGGCGCTGGCAGGTCTCCGCCGAGGGGGCCGAATGGATCGAGTGGAAGAAGAACGGCCAGCTTTTCTACGGTCGATCGGAGGAGGTCGTGATGACGGTGCCGCACCACGTCGAGGGCAACACGTTCGTCGCGGAGAAGCCTCGGATGTGGATGCGAATCCCGCCTGGAGTCATGTGGGTGGATCCGGCCCTGGATGGCACACGGGCGGTCGCCATCCGGTCGGATGACCCGCGGCGCGAGTCGATGGTACTGCTCATCAACTTCTTCGAGCAGCTGCGGCGCACGGCGGGTTCGACAGGGCAATGAGCGGCGACCCTCGCGTCCGCGTGATTGCAGCGATGCTCTTCGCGGTGTCGCTGCCGCTCGCCCTCGTCGCACGGCAATCGTAACGTTCGTGATGAAAGGGGGAGTCGTGGTGACCACGACGTCCCAGAATCCAAAACCTTAAAGGACTGAGCACGTGCTGTATGGCTGCCGCCAGCAACGCCGGCTGACCCGATATGATCGGAGATCGATACCATGACACCAGAGACCGATCGCACACGGCGGCCGTTCGTGATGGAAGAGGCGGTCGCCATCCTGACGCGAACTCCAGCCACGCTCGACGCACTGCTCCGTGGTCTTCCTGATGGTTGGATCGGGGCACACGAAGGGGGCGAAACGTGGAGCCCCTTCGATGTCATCGGACATTTGATCCATGGGGAGCGGACCGACTGGATGCCGCGCGCGAAGATCATTCTCGACCACGGCGAGTCGCGCGCCTTCGAGAAGTTCGATCGCTTCGCGCAGTTCGAGGCATCGAAGGGTCGAACCCTCGCCAGCCTGCTCGACGAGTTCGCGATGCTCCGTCAGGAAGGCCTCCGCGAGTTGGCGGCCCTGAAGCTGACCCAAGCCGACCTCGATCGTCGCGGGCGGCATCCGGAGCTCGGGCTCGTGACGCTGCGTCAGCTCCTGGCGACATGGACAGCGCACGACCTCGATCACATCGTGCAGATCTCGCGAGTCCTGGCGCGCCAGTACGCCGACGAAGTCGGACCCTGGCGCGCGTACTTGCGAATTATCAGTGGAACGCAGGGCTGAGTCACGAATCCTGGTGGGCGTCACCTTCGGCTGAACGACCCTCCTGCTCGGGAACGAACTATAATCCCGGCGGTTCGCGCGGCATGATGCTGCGGACCGTTCAACGGAGAGCCCGATGACCCGTCGATCTATCGCCGTCGTGCTTCCAGGCGTCTTGATGTTCGCGATTGCGGCATCTTCCGGCGCGTCCGGCGGCGGAACTGTCACGGCTCGCGGCACAGGCGTTGCTCCGCCTGTCGTGCCGGGCGAGCGTGGCGCCGCCGCACCACAGAAGGGGCGCTACAAGAAACAGGGAGACACCTGCGTCTGGGATGCGAACGACGGCGGGCCGAACCAGTGCACACCTCTCGTCAAAGGCCGTTTCAAGAAGGGCGCGAACGACTCGTGCACATGGGATCCCGACGACGTCGGCGATGATCAGTGCCGGCCGCCCAAGGGACGGTGGAAGAAAGGCAGCGAGAACTCGTGCGTGTGGGACGCGAACGACGGCGGTCCCGATCAGTGCAACCCGCGACAGGCGAAGTAAGCCTATCGATCCCGCACCTTTCGGTTACAGCAGCGCGAGAGCGGCGAACGCGGTGGCGAGATCCGACATGAACATGCGCCGCCACGGCTCGCCTTTGTCGCCGCCGTGCTCGCGATCGAAGTTGAGTGAGTGGGCGCGCCACGGCGCCCAGGACAGATCGCCGGGACGCTCGGTCGTTTGATGCGAGCGCAACCACTGCTGACCTCTCGCGACAGCAGCACGATCCGCGGCCACGGCGGTTTTGCGCATCACATACACGACGAGACCGGTCGCGTATCCGTCTGACGCCGCGAGCAATGCGTCGTCCGGAGATCCCGGCGGCGCGAATGGCGCCTCTTCCCTCGTCCATCGCCACGTGCCCAGATCCGTGAGCGACCACCCGCCATCCGGCCGCTGGTGCCGCTCGAGGTCCCGGACCACCGCGTCCCGCTCAGCGGATGTGAGAATGCCCTTGAAATGTGCCGACGCAATGAGCGCCCATGCGCGATTGAACAGTCGCTGCGACGCCGTATTAGCGCGCAAGTACGCGCGCAATCGCTCGATTCCGGCCTGTCCGCGCGCGTCGCTGCTTGCGAGCATTCCGGCGTGCGATCCTGCGGCGATTGCCGCGACCGTGGCGCCGTAGAACACGGCGTCCGGCGCTTCGTACGGCTCGAGACCGAAATTGAGCCAGTCCCACGCGCCGTTGTCGCGCTGCACCTCCCACAAGCGAGCCATTGCCGCGCGCGTGAGCGCGCCCGGCTCGGATGATTCCTCTTCAGGATCTCGGCTCGTCAGCACGAGCGCGTTGATCACCGCCTCCACGCCGCGCGACTCGAGTTTCTTCGCCTCCGTGTGATCGTAGTACGGCTGCTCGGTGTCCAGGTGCTCAACGCGCTGCCGCACGATCTCGAAGATTCGTTGCTCGTGAGCGGTCGGCGCCGCCGCACCCTGCGCTCGACGAAGTGCCGGCCGCACGAGGGCGTATGGCACGGCCGTGTGGCAGGACAGACACTTCGTTTCGGTATCGCCGGTCTTCAGATTCTTTGCTCGGGCCCACCACAAGTCCATTCGCGCGTCGAGGTACCGCGCGACGGACGCCTGATCCCACGTTTCGGCGGAGCCGCTGGAGCGTTCGATTGCCCCTGTGACCAACCCTGCGGTCACTACGACGCACGCTGCGGCGAGCACCCGGCTTTGCATTGGCCGAATGTAAACACTGCGGCTGGACGGAATCAAGTACGAAGACTCGCGCCGGGCACCTTCACGACGCGGAAAGTCGGAACGGCGCAGGCGAGTACCGAAACGAGAGCAACAACGACGGCAACCTGCCCGAACGTAGCGGGGTCGGTCGGCTCCAGTCGAAAGAGCATGGTGGAGAGCAGGGCCGTCACACAGATCGCCAGGCCAAGTCCCGATATCAGACCGATGAGAATCAACCGGACACCCTGTCTCATGACGAGCCGGACGATGTTCGCCTCCGTGGCTCCGAGCGCAAGCCGGATGGCAATTTCATGCGTTCGCTGGGTGATCGAATACGCCACCACGGCATAGATGCCGGTCACAGCCAATGCGAGCGCCGCGAGAGCAAACGCAGCGATGAGCGACACGCTGAATCGCCGTGGAGCGACTGCGTCGGCCAGATAGTGATCCATCGGCCTGATCTGCGAGGCCACCACGTCAGGATCAACTCGGCGGACCTCTCTCGCGACGCTCGTCGCGAGGCTCATGGGATCGCCGGCCGTTCGTACGATCCAGAACATGTTCGCGGCGGCCGCGCCGACGTTGTCGCGGTGGATTTGAGGATAGGTGAGATACAGATCCCACGTGGGCTCTCCATCCAGAGCCGCCTGCTGGACGTTACCGACGACCCCGATGATTTCCACGGGCCTCGGCGGCCCGTCGTTGTCGTCCACCAGGACGCGTGCACCAATAGGCTCGAGTCCGGCGAGCCAGTGGCTGGCCAGCTCCTCGTTCACCACCGCAACCGCCCGTGTCGTTTCGGTGTCCTGCTCCGAGAAAGTGCGGCCGCGTTTCAGTGGAATGCGAGCGGCTTCGAAGTAGCCGGCGGTTACCGTGCGGAACTGCGCGACGGGCACTCGCTCACGTTCAACGGCTCTCCCCTCCACGGTGAACGGAACGCGCGACAGGAGTCCGCACAGCGGGAGCAGCGAGATCGCGCCGGCGTTCGTGACCGTCGGCAGCGACGACAGTTGCTGGGCGACTGCCCGTTGGAAAGTGACAATCGCATCTCGGCTGTTGAACCGCTTTGCCGGCAGCGTGACGCGCGCAGAAAGAACTCCGGTCGAGTCAAATCCGGGGGCAACCGCCAGCACGTTCGCGAAGCTCTTGGCCAGCATCGTCATCACGACGAGCAGCACGACCGCCAGCGCGACCTCGGAGCTGACGAGCGCACCGCGAACGCGCTGGCTACCGGCCGACGTCCCCCGGCTGCTGCCCTCCAGTGCAGCACGAACATCGACGCGTGCCGACAAGAGCGCGGGTATCACACCGAACAGCACGCCTGTGACCGTAGATACGGCCAGCGAAAACAGGAGAACAGCGAGATCGAGCCGGATCTCCCCGGACCGCGGCAATTGCGTGGGCGCGAGCGCTACCAGAGCCGCGACGCCCGACCGTGCGAAGAGCACGCCAATCAGTCCTCCCGAGACGCTCACAACCAACGTTTCAATCACGACCCGCCGAACGACTTTCGCACGCGACGATCCAAGCGCCAGCTGCACGGCGAGATCCTTCCGCCGGTTCGTCGCGCGCGTCACCATCAGGTTCGCGAGGTTTGCGCAGGCGATGAGCAGAACGGCGCCGACCGCTCCAAACACCGTCAAGAGCGCCGTCCGAAACGGGCCGACGACGCCATCGAGCGGCGCGACCATGCGGACGCCGCGCTTTCTTGCATTCTCGACCGGGAACTGGTCCTGGAGTCGGCGTGCGATTGCCATCAATTCGCTCGCTGCCTGCTGCGGCGACACGTGCTCCGCAACCCGGCCTACGCCGATGATGAAGTTCACGGAGTTACGAGCGCTGCGTCTCGGATCCTGATCGGCGGCGAAGGGAATCACGAACTCGACGTCGCGCACCGGCATGGCGAAGCCGGACGTGAGCACGCCCACGACCGTGTACTCCTCGCCATTGAGCCGGATTGCTCGTCCAACAATCGAGCGGTCAGCTCCAAATCGGCGCACCCAAAACGGTTCCGCGAGCACGACAACGTGCTCGCCGCCCGGCCGCTCGTCGCCAGGTTGGAGGAGCCGGCCGAACCGCGCCGCCGCGCCAAGGACGTCGAAGAGATTGCCGGTGGCCCGAAGACCTTGCACGCGCTCGGCTGCGGCTTCGTCGCTCAGGTTGGCACTGAAACCGAAGAACCCTGCAAAGCCGGAGAGAGTCCGCGTGGAGTCGCGATAGTCGATGAAATCCGGCACGTTGAACGGCGTTCGATCGCGGCCAGGCTGATCGGACCAGATCCAGAACACCTGCTCGACGTCGCGATAAGGCAGCTGCCGGAGCAGGACACCATACACGACGCTGAAAATCGCCGTCGTCGCACCAACAGTCAATGCGACGGTGACGACCGCACCGCCGGTAAACGCGGGAGTCTTGCGAAGAGCGCGCAGGCCGTATCGAACGTCACGACCGAGACCCGACAGCATGCCGATCATGATGCCTTGTCGACGCGGACCCGGTTGTCGTGATACACCGCCCCGCCGCCCATGTCGGAATCACGTTCGTCGACCGTTGCGTTGACCGTCGAATTCCCCTTCGAGTAGCACGCCCAGCGTCCCTTGGCGCTCGCGACGACGCCTGGGCGAACGCGATCGGCCACCTCCGCCATGGCGAGAAACGACCCTCGCGCGTTGCCGACGCGCACCTCGTCACCCGCCGCGATGCCTCGCGGCGCCGCGTCGTCTGGATGAATCAGGAGCGTCGGAATGCCAGCCCGTCGTTGCTGCTTTGGAACGTTCGCGAAGATCGAATTCAGGAAGTAGTGATTGGCAGGCGTGATCAGCGCGAGCGGATACTCGCGAGCGAGTGTCGTGTCGTGCTGCGTTGTCTCGTGAGAGGACGTATAACCCGCGATTGGATCCAGTCCAGCCTGGGCCATCCGATCGGACACGAATTCCAGCTTGCCGGAGGCCGTGGGAAACGCAGTCGCGAACGGCACGAACGGATCTGGATAGTTCAATCGAACCGAGCCGCGCGCTTTCAGGGCTTCCAGCGTGAGGCCGCTCAGTGACGGGTGTCCGCTGTCGAGAATCTGACGCGCAATCGCCTCATCGCTATCGTACAGCGACGGCTCATCGAGCCCCATCTTTCGTGCGAGGCGCCGAAAGATCTCCGTCGTGGCGAGGCACTCGCCTGGAGGCGGCACGGCAGGCTCGTTCCAGGCCAGATAAAGATGTCCGTACGCGATCAGCAGATCGCCATGCTCGATCTGCATCGTCGCCGGCAGCACGATGTCCGCGTAGCGCGCCGTGTCGGTCAGAAAGTGCTCGACGACGACGGTGAAGAGGTCCTCGCGCGTGAGGCCGCGAAGGACCTTCGTCTGATGCGGAATGCTGACGACGGGATTGCTGGCGTAGACGAACAGCGCCTTGACTGGTGGAGCGTCGAGATCGATCAGTCCTTCGCCGAGCCGCGACATGTGCAGGATGCGCGTTTGTCGCTTCTGGAGATCATCGCGCCACAGTCCGGCCCAGTTCAGACCAAAGAAGCCGCGCGTATCGTAGTGAACGCCGCCGCCCGGGTAACGCCAGTCACCGGTGACGCCGGGGATACAGGTGATCGTCCGCACGGCCATGCCGCCGCCGCCATGGCGTTGAATGCCAATGCCGATTCGGATGCCGGTCGGACGCGTCTCGGCCAGCCGTTTGCCCAGCTCGACGACGGATTCAGTCGGCAGTCCACTGATCGCAGAAACGCGCGACGGCGGGAACTCGAGGATTCGGTCGCGAAACGCATCCCACCCGGTGGTGCTCCTCTCGATGAATTCGCGATCCTCGCGATGTTCGGTCAACACGACGTTCAGCAAGCCGAGCGCAAGCGCAGCGTCGGTCCCGGGTATCGGCGCCAGGTGCCAGTCGCTCGCTGCTGCGGTCCTCGTCCGAATGGGATCGATGGCAACGATGACCGCGCCGTTCCTGCGCGCCTCGAGGATCGGACGCCACAGATGCGGATGTGTCGACAGCACGTTCGCGCCCCAGAGTACGACGAGCCTCGAGAATCGGAACGTTTCCGGGTCCATGCCGACGCGGTTGTCGCCGAGCGTATACCCGGTGCCGAATCCACCGGCAATCGTACACATTGTCTGCAGATGACGCGACGCGCCGAGCACGTTCCAGAACCGGCGTCCCGCGCCGTACGCCCCCTGAATCAGGCCCATGCTTCCAGACCCGAGAAATGGCCAGATTGCCTCAGCGCCGTATGTCTCGACGACTTCGCGGAACCGCACCGCGATGGTCTCGAAGGCTTCATCCCACGAGATGCGGATGAAGCTGGCCGAGCCCTTTCGACCAACGCGGCGCATCGGATACAAAAGCCGATCGGGGGAACGCGCGTAGTTCAGGTAGTCCGCGACTTTGTTGCACAGCGATCCGCGCGTGTACGGGTGCTGAGGATCGCCGCGAAGCGCGACCGCTTCGTCTCCTTTCACGGTCACAATCCAACTACACGTGTCAGGACAATCGAGCGGGCAGGCCCCGCGGACCCGGCGGACGTTGGTGAATGTCTCGAGCCGAGGATGGTTCATGTTCTTCCGACCCCGACTCGCATCCTATCGAAGCCGGACACGTCCATTGCCGACAGAGATCCGTCGAAATCCGCCATCCGCCTCCCATCGAGACGAGTCACGGTTGCGAATCGCGTCGAGCCGGCGACATAGTGTGTGGACTGATGCCGTCACTGTCCGGGAAACCCGGCTCGCACCGCCCCTCGTCTGCCCGCCGCATCATCGTCGTCGTCGTCCCTCCAGTCGATGAGCTCGATCTCGTTGGACCGCTCCAGGTCTTCAACTCCGTCAATCGCCTTGCAGGCAGGACCATTTACACGATTGAGGTGGTCACGAACGCAGACCGTCTCACGGTGGACGGCGAGGGTGGCGTGCTGACCTTCATGGCTCGACATCACTTCAGCAAAGTGGAGGCCGCGTGCGACTCGGTCCTCCTCGTCTGCGGCCTCGCTACTCGATCGGTGCGCGACGCCGCGCTTTCCGCATGGCTGAAGAAAACGGTGGGCAAAGTGCGGCGTCTCGGGGCTGTGTGCGTCGGCTCGTTTCTCCTCGCGGAGGCCGGGTTGCTGGACGGGCGACGAGCGACCACTCATTGGAGGTTCGGCCGCGAGCTGGCGACGCGATATCCCGGCGTGCGGGTCGAGCACGACCCGCTCTGGGTCAAGGACGGGAACATCTACACGTCGGCCGGGATCTCCGCCGGGATCGATCTCGCGCTCGCGTGGGTGGAAGAGGACTGCGGCGCGGGTCTCGCGCACGAAGCCGCGCGCGAGCTCGTGCTGTTCCTGCGACGGCCGGGCGGGCAGCCGCAATTGAGCGTCTCGCTCGCGTCGCAGGCGTCCGAGATGACGTCGATCCGCGAGCTGCAGATCTGGATTGCCGAGCATCTCGAGACGCGACTGTCGGTGGAGGACCTCGCCGATCGGATGTCGATGAGCGTGCGAAACCTCGAGCGCGTCTTCACGCGCGAGGTTGGCACGACGCCATCCCAGTACGTGCTCCAGATGCGCGTGGAGGCGGCGCGCCGTCAGCTCGAACGCACGGACGGAGGCCTCAAGCAGGTGGCCGCGGCGTCCGGATTCGGCAGCGTCGACGTCATGCGGCGCGCATTCGTCCGGCTGTTGGGGATCACGCCCCGCCGATATCGGGAGCTCGCCGGCCTTCGGGGAGCATAGAGTTCTGGAGGGTTCTTTTCGAGGCCATAATACTTGCACGTTTCGACGTTCAAAGGATGGTTATCGGTGAAACGCGCCGCGCTTCCGGTGCTGTTCGTTCTCTTGATAATTGTCGCGTACGAGCGCACGGCAATGACTCAGCCAGGCCTCGTCAGGCAGCTTGCTCCAGGCGTCTTTTCACGGCAAGGCGACACCGACACCCGGCAGCCGGCGAACACGAGCTGGATCGAGTTTCGGGATTTCGTCGTCGTGATCGACGCCAACACGCCCTGGGGCATCCGCGCCATCCTGTCCGAGATCAAGAAGACCACGAGCAAGCCGATTCGATACGTGTTCGACACCCATTACCACTGGGATCACAGCCAAGGCAACAGCGTCATGGCCGACGAAGGCGTCACGGTGGTCTGCTCGCAGGACTGCGCGACCGAGTTGACCACCAAGGGCCGGGAGGAGTGGACCGCCATGAGCAAGCGCACCGACCAGTACAGCCTGACACCGTACCGCCTGGAGCCGCCATCGCTGGTCTTCGATCAATTCATGGCAATCGACGATGGCGACCGGAGACTCGAGCTTCGTCGCGTGGGACCCGCCCACACGAAAGGCGATGCCGTGGCATTCCTCCCGAAGGAAGGGATTCTGTTCACTGGCGATCTCTGCGTGAGCTGGCGATCCGGTAACAACGTCGGGGACCGCGACGCCGATCATCCTCACTGGGTCCAGGTGTTGAACGATCTCGCGAGGTGGGATGTGAAGACGGTCATCCCTGGACATGGAGGTCCCGGCACCATCGACACGCTGAGGGCGCAGAGCGCATTCCTGGACGATCTCTGGAAGCAGGTCTCAGCTGGCAAGAAAGCGGGAAAGACGGTCGAGCAACTCGTCAAGGAAATCGACCTCTCGAGGCACGGTGATTTTGCGGCCGACACGCAGCAGACTCAGACGGCAATCCGGCAGGTCTTCAGAAAAGCGCCGGAATGATCGTCGCGGAACGCGGATGATGACGTTCCACCAATGACGCGCCTGACCGACCTGTCGGTTGTCAAGACTCTTCTCGATCGCGACCGCGCCTGGGCGGCGTACGCGATCGGCGATCTGAGCCCGGAGTACGCTGCCGACTGCGAATGGTATGCGCCCGGTGACGGCTCGCCTGCGGTCCTGCTCCTGTATCGCGGATTCGCTCCGCCAATCGTCTTCGCGTCCGGCGAGACGATGCAGCTTGCGCCGGTCTTTCGAGAGATCGACGCGCCGACCGTGTCGCTCCACCTCCGGGCCGACGGGATCGCCGCGCTTCGATCGACGTACGACTCGGTTCAGACTCACGCGATGTGGCGCATGGTCATCGAACCAGGCTCATTCCGTTCGGCTGGCATCCAGGATGTCGTCGCTCTGGACGAGTCGTCGCTCGACGCCGTCACCGCCTTGTACGGCGATGGCCGACCACACGACGAGGTTCCGACGTTCTTTCGGCCGTCGATGCTGCAACAGGGGACATTCCGCGGGATCTGGGAAGGTTCCGATCTGATCGCAGTGGCCGGCACGCATCTGTTCTCGCCGGAACTGGGCGTCTGTGCCGTGGGGAACGTCTACACGCGTCGTGACTGCCGGCGGCGAGGGCTTGGTGCGCGCGTCACGAGCGCGGTCGTGCAATACGCGATCGACCAGGCAATCCCGACGATTGTCCTGAACGTCGGCCAGGAGAACCCGGGTGCGCGACGCGTCTACGAACGACTCGGCTTCCATTCCCATTGCGAGTTTTTCGAGGGAGAAGCGACGGCTTAGAGCTGACGAGCGGCAAGGTTGCGCGGTCTCGACCGGATCACGCGGCCCCAGGTGCGGGAATGCTCGCTATGCCGGCGGCGGCAACCTGCTCGTCTTGCGCTGACGTGGCCCCTGAAACACCCACGGCACCGACACAAGCGGTGCCTATCTTGATGGGAAGACCGCCCTGGACGCGCGTCACGCCCGGCATGGTCACCAGACCCGGACGATCCTTGACCATGTCCTCGAGCGTCTTCGTCGGGAGCCGCATCACCGCCGCGGTTCGTGCCTTCGAAACGGCAATCTCGGCGCTTTGCGGGAGCGCGCCATCCAGTCGCTCGAGCGCGAGAGGGAATCCCCCATCATCGACGACGGCGATTGTGACGGTCCACTGGTTCTTCTCCGCCTCTGCCCGAGCGGCGGACACGATCCGCCGCGCGTCATCGATCGTCAATACGAGCTTCTGATCCATACACGTCCTCGCCCGACTGCGCAGCATCAACAATTTACCGCGGGCCGGCTGCTAAGGGATCGCGACGAGCCCTCGCACTCGAAGTATGAGCTCGATGCAATCGCCAAGGGTGATTCGCCAAGATGCCGTTGGAAAAATGCCACCATGCGCGTCACTTCGTCGTGGTGTTGAACCGCGTTCGTGAAGATGCTGTTGTGTTCGCCGCCCTCGTAGTACTTCGCTTCGACAGTTTTTCCGGCGCGGCGAAGGGCGGCCTCGAAGTCGCGCGCCCTCTGGACGGCAGTCATGGCTGACCCTGCATTCGCAGGGCCGTCGGCGATGCCATGCAGGATCAGAATTGCCGACTTGACATTGGCGGGAATGAAGTCATCGGGATAGCCAGACGAGTCGAGGACGGCGGCCCTGACGTCGCTCGCGTGTTGAACGTAGTTCAGCGTCGCTCCAGCGCCCCGTGAATGTCCGATCAGGCCAATTCGTGCGGAGCGCACGCCTGGGAGCGCACCAGTCCCCTTCACGAGCGCGCCGACTATCTGCACCGCCTCGGGTGTCGTCGCCACCGGCATCGGGGGCGCTTCAGGACAATCGATCGGCGCGCTGACGGCACCCGCGCCGGATCCGCCGCCGCCCGCAAACCAGCAGGCGGCCACCGCGATCAGACCGCCTCGAGCAAGCTCCTCCGCCAGTTGCACGTACTGCGGCGCGAAGCCATGCGTGCCGTGAAGAAGAATCGCCGCGGGAAAGGGTCCTGGGCCGGCGGGTCTGGCAACAGCGGCCAGCATGACGCCCACACCGGGAGCCGAGATCTTCACCCACTGCACCGATTTCGCTTCCATTCCGCGAGGTGTGTCAGCTGGAGAAATAGTCGGTGTCTTCGCACCGAGCTCCTTTGTAGTCTGTGCAGGGCGGTGACCGACCGGAGAAGTCAGAGCAGGCTGCATGCCGACGGCAACCAGGGTCACAGCGAAAGACATTCTCATGGGCTACATGTTATTCAAGAACACTGACCGTCTGAACGCGGCGATGCGCTTTTCCTGCCTACTCTTGCCGCAGCGCCGCCACTGGATCCACGCGCGACGCCCGCAAGGCCGGGGCACTCGCGGCGACGACGCCGACGACCAGCATCAGCGAGATCACGACCCCGAGGACGGCCGGATCGATTCGGCTCGCACCGACGACGCTTGCGCTAACCAGCCGCAAAGCGACCAACGCGGTCGGCACGCCAATCGCGAACCCTGCCGCGATCAGCGTCAGCGCTTCACGAAGCACCATTCGAATCACGGCACCACGACTGGCGCCGAGCGCGATCCGAAGACCGATCTCGCTCGTCCGGAGCGCCGTCGCGTAGGATGTCATGGCATACAAGCCTGCTGCCGCAAGCATCAGGGCAAGGACCGCAAACAACCCCGACGCGTGTGCGATCGATCGCTCACCGCTGAGCGTCTGGCTCATGAGAGCGCGAACGGACTCGATCATCGTGACCTTCAAGCCGGCGTCGAATCCCTGCAGCCCGCGTCGTACCGCGGGAATCGTCGAAGCGACATCGGGCCGCGTCTTGATAGCAATGTTGAACGTCGCAATCGCGTCTCCGGTCTGAAGCAGCGGGAGGTAGAAGCGTCGCTCGGTCTTGCCTTTCAGATCACGTTGCTTGTTGTCCTTCACGACGCCGACAATCGTGTAACGCTCGCCACCGTTCTGAATGACTGTTCCCAGCGGGCTGCGCTGTCCAAAATAGAACGTTGCCATGGTCTCGTTAATCATTGCAACGAGTGGCGCACGCGCCACATCGCGCTCATCGAACTGGCGGCCGGCGAGAAGCGGAATCCCGATCACCTCGAAGTACCGCGGGCCGACTTGATCGAAACTTGCCTGCGTGTCTTCTCGGCGCGACGGTTGGAATCCGTCGATCTGCAGTCCTTGGGTGCTCGAATCGATGCCGCTGAACAGGCCGTTTTCCGAGACGGTCGCGCCAAGCACTCCCGGAATCGACCGCAGGCGCTCGAGTAACGAACTCACACGCGACAGCCGTTCCGCGTTTGTCGCACCGGCTCCCGGCGATATGTCCGCTTTCATGACGATAAGGTTGTCGCGTGAGTAACCCACGTCCAGTCGTTCCAGCGATGCCAGGCTGCGCACGAACACGCCCGCAAGAATCAGCAGCGGGACTGACAGTCCCAACTGGCCGATTACCAGCAGCCTGCTCAATGAGCGGCCACCGCCCGAGCCGCGCGCGCTTTGTCTCAGTGTAGGTGTCAGTTCAACTCGCGTGGAGCGCGCCGCGGGGACGAGCGCGACGAGGATCGTCGTGAGCAGGCACAACCCTGCGGTGAAGGTCAGCACGATGAAATCAGGCTGCACGTCGACATGGAACGGGACCGGATTCGGACCGCCGCGCGAAAGCAGCTGCGACAGGAGCCGGCTGCCGGACGTGGCCAGAATCAGGCCGCCGGCTCCACCAAGGACTGCGAGCAGTGCGCTTTCGGTCAGCAGCTGCCGAATCAGTCGGGTCCGGCTGGCGCCGATCGCCAGGCGGATGACGATTTCGTTCTGCCGCCTCGTCGCACGCGCCAGCAGAAGGTTCGCGACGTTTGCACATGCGATCACCAGCACGAGGCCGACAACGGCCATCAGCGTAAACAGCAGCGACGAGACATTCTTCCGTACCCAGGAGAAGCCCCGTCCACCGGGTTCAACGGGCAGGCGGCGGGTTCGGATTTCGTTGAGCTGCTCAACAGCAAGAGCACGGTCCTGAAAGTCGGCGAGCGTGCGCTGCGCAATCAGCGTCAACTCCATGCGAGCCCGTTCGAGAGAAACGCCGGGGGCGAGACGTCCCAAAGCAAGCAGCCAGTTCGAGTCGCGGCGCTCGAGTTTCGACTGACCCGATTGGACCTGTGGCTGCATCGACAGCGGAATCCAGACGTCGGTCGGACTTCCTACCACCTCGCCCGCGAAGGATCGCGGCCCGACACCAACGATGGTGCAGACCACTCCGTTCAGGCGCACTGTCCTTCCAACGATGTCGGCGGTGCGCCCGAATCGTTTCTCCCAGAATCCATGGCTGATGACGAGGTCGTGACTCGCGCTCCGCGCTCTGTCCTCCTCGGCGACAAACGTGCGACCGATCGACGCGGAGACACCGAGGACATCGAAGTAGTTGCCCGATACAAATCGCGCGCGCACCTCTTCAGGACCACCTGCGGCTTCGATCATCTCGATGCGCCCGGCGCGACCAGACGCGAGCAACCCCGTGAATACATGGTTCTCGTCGCGCAATCGCTGATACAGGGGATACGAAAGCACGTCCAGCATTGGCGCGCCTTCCCAAAGCGCCGTCGGACGGGATGGATCGCCAACCGCCACCAGTTCCTGCGGTGACCGCACCGGCAGAGACCGCAGCGCGACGGCATCGATCAGCGTGAAGATGGCCGTATTCGCACCGATGCCCAACACGAGAGACAGAATCGCCGTCGCTGTGAAACCCGGGCTTCTGCGGATCGCGCGCAGCGCGTACCGCACATCTTGCAACGTCGTTTCCACGAGCAGCACCCCGCGGGTATCCCGACACCGCTCTTTGATCAGATCGACACTACCGAAAGCAAGGTGCGCGCGTCGCGCAGCCTCCGCGTGAGAGACGCCTGCACTCAGGTTCTTCTCGATCTCGTGATCGAAATGGAGGCGGAGCTCCTCGTCCAGCTCACGTTCGACGGCGGAGCGTCGGAAGAGCGCTCGAAGGCGAAAGATCAGGTCTGCCAGCATCGCTGCACCGTTAGGCGAGGTCGAGCACCTGACCAACGACCTTTACCAGCTCGCGCCACGATTTCGTGGCCGATTCCAGCTGTTTCCTACCCGTTGTCGTGAGCGCGTAGTACTTCGCCCGGCGATTGCTCGCTGTCGTGCGCCACGATGCCTTGATCCAGCCGGCCCGTTCCAGTCGGTGCAGGGAGGGATACAGGGAGCCCTGGCCGAGTTGAAGCGCATCCCGCGAGATTTGCTGCAGCCGCTCGGAAACCGCCCATCCGTGCAGCGGTTCCAACGCCAATGCCTTGAGGATCAGCAGGTCCAGCGTCCCCTGGGGAAGGGTCAGTCGTTCGCCCATCGTTGGTTCCGTGTGCTCCCCTGATGCTTCGACACCAGAACTGTAGACTATTCTTCTGTCGAAGCGCAAGGGAAGATTCGTTCGTGGCGACTGGCGGGATCTTTCGAGCGCGCGGATTGCGGACTTAATCGCCACGAATAGTATCCCGCGACGCCGCTTTCACTTCAAGACTGTTTGTGAGCCGCCAACGCCTGTATCATCGCGGGCCCATGTCGAAAGATGTACGTTCTCGCCGAGCCGGGGCGCCCGGCGCTCAGCGGACGTCTCGATCGCGCCACGCCATCTCACCGTCGCGCACGGCTGATGAACGCCTGGTGGACGCCGATCCCGTCCAGCCGCTCGCCCCGCTGACCGATCCATCAATCCTCGCGA
The DNA here is from genome assembly GCA_046727175.1 of Acidobacteriota bacterium. GTDB lineage: Bacteria > Acidobacteriota > Vicinamibacteria > Vicinamibacterales > 2-12-FULL-66-21 > JBKPCD01. The sequence goes on from JBKPCD010000158.1 coordinate 66,825, forward strand.
GAGTTGTGTCTCACCTTGCGCCCGAGACGCTCCATCAGTTCATTCGGCAGCGCGGACTCGATGCGTGCGGCGAGCTCGATACGTTGGCAACCCCAGAGCAGCTGACGTCCGTCCTCGACCTCGACCTGTGGCGCAGTCCGCGACCCGGCCGCGACGGACAGTTCGATGCGGAGCGCTTTGGCGAGTGGCTCGAGCTTCTGGTCGATACCGGTGATGCGGTGGCAGCCCGAATCGTTGCGGGGATCGATGAAAGGCTCGTAGCTGCGGGACTCTCTCGCTACATTCGTGTGTTCGACCCGGCGAGTTTTGCGCCGTCCGCGTCGACCGATGATGAACCCATTGACGCCGGCGCGGCGCGGCCCGATGGTCCTGCGTGCGAGGTGGGCGGCTACGTCGTGGTTGCAAGGCGCCCCGACTCGTGGGACGCGGTGGTCGCGCTGCTCCGCGCGCTTGGCGTCGACCATGCGGACCACTTCCATGCGGTAATGCGCGGGTGTCGGCGGTTATCCAATTCGCCGCGCGAGATCGACGGGCTCGACAATCTTCTGACGGAGCCCGAGCAGCTGTTGCTCGATGTGGGGCTCGAGCGGGAATGCCGCCAATCGGAGCGAGGCTACGTGACGCCGGCCGATGCGCGCGCTTTCCTGCGGCTGGCGAGAGAGCGAGGACGCTCTCACCCGGGCGGTACTCCGTCCGTCAATCCAGTAGCCGCCGCGTACTTCCGAGGCGCACCCGAATGGCCGGCATCGGCGGACCGCGTCCTCCGTTCTGAAGAACGCACTCCGAACCTGTCGTCGACGGGTACGGCCGGCTGCGATGCGTTCGACGCTATCGTCGACCTGCTCGACGACGCGGGCTTCGTGCCTCGGCGGCCCAAGGCACTGCTGGAGGGTGAAGGTCCTCGGAGGACACGGCTCACTCACATCGTCCGGTCATGGAGCACGTCCGCGACTCCAATGACACGGCGTACTACATGCGAAGTCGAGAGCTGGCGTTCCTCGCGAACAATCTGATCGCCGGCTGCTCGATTCAGGCGCGCGCCTTCACGCCGCAAGAAGCGTTCGACGCGGCCGTCGGCATCTGCAACCTCGGTCTCGAACACTGGCCGGCGCGCTGGCCCGAGAGTGCGGTGCGTCTCGCGGCCGATTTCGGGGGGCCGCTGCCCGACACGTTCTTGCTCGACCACGACCTCGTAACCGCGTTCGAAGTGGGCTGGGCAGTGTTGCATGAAGATGTGTCTCTCCTGGTCGCGGGGCAACTCGGTTCGGTATTGAACAAGATGCGGTGCGTCGATGCCGAGATTCAGGACGGACTGCACGCGCTGCGGCGCGAGCTCGTGAGGCAGCGTGACGCGGGAACGCCGTGGCGCGCACGCGACGCGCTCGATGCGATCGCGATGCTCGACATGCCAGCCTGGGTCAGCCTGAACGGACTGATGGACGAATGTCCAGTGTTGCACGCTGCCCTGACAGCAATTCTCGAAGGTCGAACTGGCGCGATCAGCGC
>JBKPCD010000159.1:0-8241 GCA_046727175.1 Acidobacteriota bacterium
ATGATGTCGTGGCTGAGCGCAGTGCAGATGAGTCCCTTGGGCACGATGAAGCCGGCGGGCTCTCTTCCCGTTTCGAAGTACCCAAACGAGATGTCGCTGGTCTCGCGATTGTATCCGGCGTTCCGGCCGTGGAATCCGAACGGCCGCAGGATCAGGCGACGCGATCCATCGGCGGCCGGCGGGATGGCCCACGAAATCTCACGGCCGAGCGCCCGCTTGAAAACGGCGTACGTGAGACTGCTGACCGCGTACACCATCTGCAGGTGGAAGCGGCCGTTCGACGGCGTCGGCGAGAGACCGCTCGAAAGCAGCAACTGCGGCTCGTCGAGATCGAGCGGCGTCGCCGAGAGCGGCTTCGGCACGCGATCGCACCGTACGTCGAAGAGCGCGCCGACAGGACCAACCTTGAGCTTTTCGTACGGCACCATGACGGTCGCGATGCCGCCCTGTCGATCGGAGACCGACGGGTCGAGGGTGTAGATCCGCAGCGGACGGAAGAGCGGCCCGCCGCGATCCGAGGCATCGCCTCGCACGAGAGCCTGCTGCGCGACGCGCCCGCTTACCTCGTACTGCTGAATCGTCGGGTCGGTCTTCTTCGCCATGTTTTTCGACGTTCGAATTTGGGCGACCTTGACTGTCACGCGCCGACGGGGGCGAACCGTTATCGTGGTCTTCGTTTCTTTGTGGTCTTGGTGGAATGTCCGTGGGCCGTCTCTCCGCCACGTGAGGAAGTGGCACCAGCGCTGCTCACGCGCACCACCAGTCGATCCTCAGATCGATCGATCACCCGCAGCTCTGTTCCGCCCCGCCTGGAACGAATGACGACTTCGTCGCCCTCCTCCTTCCACGTCCCCGGCTGCTCGATGAAGCGATCATCCGGGCCCGCGACGTACAGGCGTGCCGAGCCGTCCTTATCGAGCTCGAGCCGTGCGCGCGGCCGTCGAGAGAGCGGGATCTTGGCAGTCTCGGGACGATACACCTGCCCCTCTGGCGTATCTTCCTCGAACACATGAACCCACCGCTTGGCGAACGGCGAATCACCAGTCATGTGATCGTTCGTTTCGGCCGTTGGAATTACAGGAGACCAGCAGACCAGAAGAATCGTGCAAAGAAAACTTCTGCTCTCCTGAACTCCTGTTCACGGCAATGGTGGACGACGAACACGAACACGCGATCACATCAACCCGCTACGCTGTGTTTCAAGCGCCGTCCGCATGCGCAGCACCTGTTGCGTCGTGAACATGAACATCCCGGCATCGTCGGTGTAATCCATGTAGTTCACGAACATGTCGCCGTTCGGCCCGTTGTTGCACGTGACGTGCGGGAACGTCGGCGTGCCAAAGTTCGGCCCCGCGGCGTTCGGCGTGTCCGCCACCATGTCGGATCCGCTGCAGTCGGGCGTGTCTCCCCAGATGTGGCGGAGGTTGAAGTAGTGCCCGACTTCGTGCGTCGCGGTGCGGCCCTTTTTGAATGGCGCTTCCGCGGTACCGCTGGTGCCAAACGCCCGGTAGTTGATGACCACGCCGTCGGTTGCCGCGGGGCCGCCGGGGAACTGCGCGTAGCCGAGCAGGCCGCCCGTGAGCGCGCACACCCATAGATTGAGGTGCGTTTTGGAGTCGAACGGGGCAATGCCACCGGTCGATGCCTTCTTGACCTTGTCGTCGAACGTGAATCCGTCTTCGGATGTCTTCGTGCGCGTGACCTTCACGAGCTTGAACTGAATGCGCGAATCGGTGATGAGCCCGTGCCACGGCGCTGGCGTCTTCGATTTGTCCGGGTTCGTGGCGCGGAAGTCCTTGTTCATTGCCTTGAACTGGCTCTTGATCTGGGCGTCGGAGATATTCTGCTCGGCCGTCTTGTAGACGACGTTCACGATGGTCTTGACCGTCACGAGCTTGGATTCCTTCAGATCGATTGCGGCATCGCGCCGTCTGGCCGTGACTCCTTCGAGCCGCATCTGGCTCGCGCGAAACGAAGGGTATTTCTCGAGCAGAATCATGTGAGCGGCCATCGCCCCGCACGATCGCCGAAGCTGGGGACCGCGGGACCTCTTCTGCCGCTGCCGTTTCTTCGCCATTCTTACCTCCTGATGCGCACGCCGTGTGGCTTGGGGCGGCGCGCCGTGTGCGCCGCACCTGATGAAACGTCTCGAATGCGTACGACGAACAGGGCTGCGCCGCCCGAATGGGGTCAAACCTGGTCGCCCGTTTACCCAATGGCGTGGATTGGGGTCAGACCCCGCATGTCTGTTCGTTTGGCGTAGGGATTCTATACGACTGGCCTCTTTGCCACATCCGAATGTGCCGCCGCCACGTAGAAGACCAACAGCATGGTGACCAGGCGCCTGACGGCACTCACGCTTTGGGCGCTCGTGCTGGTTGCGGCGAACTCGACGGTATTTGCGCAATCGGGCCTGGTCGGAACCGTCTGCGACGAAACGGGCGCAGCCCTGCCCGGCGTTTCTGTGCAACTGCGCGCAGAGACGTGGATCCGTGAGGCGATCACTGACGCTCACGGCAACTACCGCTTCGCCGCCGCGCCTCCTGGCCCGCTTCGATTGACATTCGCCCTGATCAACTTCGCCGGCGTGCGCAGGGACATTGAGATCCCCTCGACGGTGGGTCTGTATCACACCGCCGCACGTCATCGACTCGGCGCTGTTCGCGAAGACAGCGTGGTGCAGACGTCGGCCGCGGTGTACTTCCAAAGCGAGATGGCGTGGATGCCGTGGCTGCGAACGCTCGCCGGCCTTCGCGCAGACGGCTATCGCTTCGGCGTTGACGCGAGCGATCCCGTCAACAGCGGAACCAGATACGCGGGAATCGTGAGCCCCAAGGCGGGCGCCGTGTTCGGTCCATGGCGTGGCACCGAGCTCTACGCGAATGCGGGTCTTGGTTTTCACAGCAACGAGCGCGCGGCGCGACGATCAGCCGCGACCCGGCGACTGGAGATCCGGCCGAGCGCGTGACGCCGCTCGTGAGGGCTCCATCCCACCTTACCGCGGACCATCCGCATCGGGTTGATGCTGGAGTTCTGAGATTACAAAAGGGCGCCGGGGTCCGAAGACCCCGGCCTGCAGATCCCCTAGTGATTAAGCTCTTCCGGCGGCTTTACCTTCCGAAACGATGCATACAAAACGATGTCGTAGAGAATCTTCAGCGCCCCGCCGATGAAGAGCGGCCCCGACATGACGAGATGTTGCATGACGGAGCCGGCAGTCGCGGACCCGATCGCCCAGCCGGCCGTGCGCGTCAGGTTGGTGACGCCGCTTGCGAACGTCCGCTGATGCGGCGGAACGATCGCCATGACGTACGACTGGCGTGTGGGCACGTCCATTTCCACGAGCGCTTCACGGCCGAGAAACAACGCCGACGCCAGCACCGGCGAGGGCGTCGTCGGCGCAGCCATCAGAAGAAGGCTGGACGGCAGGTGCGTGAACACCATCGTGTTGAGGAGACCGAAACGCTTCGCGAGCCACGCCGCGCCGACGTGAGAAACGGCATTCAACACGCGCGCGGAGAAGAACAGCACCGCGAGCTGTCCCTCGGACAACCCGTATCGACGGAAGAACCAGTACGCGATCAACGCGGAGCTGAGAAAGCCGCCGCCGAGGCTGTCGATGCCGAAGAGCGCAGCGAGTTTGACGATGCTGTTCCGGGTGCGTCGATCGACATCCGATGTCGCCGCGGCCGCGGGAGACGCGACGATCTCAACACGAGACGAGAGCAGTGAATACGCAATGATGCCCAATCCGGCCAGAGCGCCGCACACGAGGAGTGAGAACCGGTGCGCCGCGCCGGCCGTCATCGCGAACGTCGATACGAGCAGCGCTGGCGTGCCGCCGGCGAGCGCTCCCAATGCATGGGCGGCGTCGAGGACGACGTTGTACCACGCGAGGGTCCACGTTCGCCGCGCCGCGTCGACGGTTTCTGGAAGGATCGCCTGTTCGAGGGTGCCGGCCGGACCGCGATCGCGACCCATCCCGTTCACCATGCCGACGAACGCGAGCGGGAAGAGCACGATCCGTCTCGTGGAGAACACGAGCGCCGCGTAACCGGCGACCGTCATCAACGTGACGAGAATCATCGTGCGGCGACGCCCGAACCGATCGGCAGTTATCGCGACGATTGCCGTCATCGCGGCGGCGCCCGCCAGTCCGATGCCAATCAGAACGCCGGTCTCACTGATGGAGAGTCCTGCCTCGCCGAGGAAGATGGCGAGAAAGACGCCGGCGGCGCCCACGGCGGTCGACCGCAGAAACGCCGCCGCGTAAATCAGCCAGGCGTCACGGGGAGGCACGAGCGTGTTGCGGGTCAGCGCGGCGTGTGGCGCTCGTTGTCTTTGTCCTTCTTTTCTTTCTTCAGGTGGTTCTCTCTTCCTGGCGCAGCCGGAGTCCGGTCCTGGTCGTCGACGTCTTTCTCGCGGGCGTCGTCATCATCCGCGGCTTCGTCCGCGTCGTCTGTGTCGACGGGTCGGATGAATGCCGCGCGCCTCGGGGGCGGCATGGCGGAATCGGCTCCCCGGATGGATCGCCAGATGATCTCGTTCAGCTCGAGCTCGGGGGCGAGATCCGCTTCGCGCAGGTTCATGCGAAGCGATGCCTGAGCGCCCCAAGCGGTCGGCGAGTTCACCTCGTCAATCGAGACGCGCGCCGGCAGCGCACTGTAGGGCGTCGACGCCGGTGTCGGCTGGAACGCGTTGTACATCGGCGTCGCAGCGGCATCGTATTGCGTCATCGGTTCGAGCCCGAGAATCAGCTCGATTGTCCGCAGCATGCTCGAGGTTGTGTAGAGCGTGCTGTCAACGACTCGTCGCTTCGCGAACGGGCTCACGACAAGCGCCGGCGATCGATGTGCATCGACATGATCGGGCCCGTTCTGCGCGTCGTCTTCCAGCACGAGAATCGCCGACTCGTTCCAGACGCGACTGTGCGAGATGGCGTCGACGACGCGGCCGAGCGCGACGTCATTCTCGGCGACCATCGCGCGCGGTGTGCGAGCGCCCGGGCGCGTTCCCGCAGTGTGATCGTTGCCGAGGCGAATGATCGACAACGCCGGAACAGTTCGCGTGCGGTCGAGCTCCTGAAACTCCTTCAGCCACGCGTCTACCCGCCGGTTGTCCGGGATGTCGAGGTCCCAGGGCTCGTACTCCGTGTTGATGAGTCCTTCGAGCCCGGGCACGCTCGCCACGATCGTTTTGGTCTTCGCGTCGCGATAGGTGAACTCGCCGTAGCTGCGCACCGATACTCCAGCGCGTTTCGCCATGTCCCAGATGTAGCCCTGGGGAGGGGCGGAGAGGTTGCCGTACGGATTTCGCTGACTGCCGCCGCCTTCGCTCATGTAGATGCCGCCGCGCTGCCCGTAGTTCGTCGGCCAGATCTTCTCGATCGCGTCCGTGGCATACGCGCCAGTCGAGAACGCGTGACCGTCGTAACTGACCTCGGCGTCGACGTAGAAGCTGTCCAGGAGGACGAATTCGCGCACGAGGGCATGGGCGTTCGGTGTCACCTCTTCACCGAAGAGGGTCAGCGTGGGATCGCCGTCACCTGCGGGTATGTCGCCGAAAACCTGATCGTACGTGCGGTTCTCTCGAATGATGTAGAAGACGTGTTTGATCGGCGAGGGATTTCCCACAGTCCGCGGAACCGGCGAGTCGATGGGCGCGTCCGCGGGCGTCAGCCTCTTCGCATCCGTGTAGGCCGTGATCTCGTACGCACGCGCCGTCAGCATTTTCAGTTCCTCGTCGGTGGGTGTCGCCACTTCGGAGATCGTGCCCTGCAACATCTGGCCGATGTACTGTCCTTCGGCGCCGCGATTGCCCGGCGCAGGACCGCGGGGGTTCGGTGTCGGCGCGAGGCCTTTGCCGCTCAGGATGTAGATACGACGGCCTTCGCGGTCGAACGTCACGCCCGTCGGATACCAGCCGGTCGGGATGAACCCGCGCGTCCGGCTGTTGTTCGGCGACGTGACGTCGACAACCGCGACCGTGTTGTTGTCGGCATTGGCAACGAGCAGGGTCTGACCGTCAGGCGAGAGTGCGAGCGCGTTCGGCGTCGTTCCGGGAGGCGCTTTTGGAAAGAGCGCCACGCCGATCTGCTCGGTGGCCCTTCCTGACACGAGATCGATCACCCAGACGGCATTCGTGTTCGCGCATGCGACGAAGAGCCGGCGGCCGTCCTTCGATTGCACCATCGCGTTCGGGTGTTCGCCAACCTCCACGTCGCCTTTCGGTTCGAGGGTTTCGGCATCGAACAACCGCACCTTCGCGCCGCCCCAGACCGACACGAACACCGTCCGTCCGTCGGTCGAGACCAGCGCGGAGTACGGCTCAGCGTCGAGCGCAGCGGTCTTCGTCACTTTGCCGCTTGCCAGATCGATCATCGACACCGAGGTGCCGAATACTTGGACGGCGAACAGCCGCGCGCCGTCCGGCCTGACGGCAATTCCGCCGATGAAGCCCGAATCTTTCAGGGTTTCGAACGTGGGTCGCAGCACCGGCTGTGCGAGCACGACGCGATTGGCCTGCTTGAGCGCCGCGCCATCCCATGCGAATTCATTCACCAGGTTCTGTGCCGCCCCCGAAGAGAACAGCCGCTTGCCATCAGGATGCCACGCGAGACCGAGCCACGCGTGATCGACGGCGACGGTCGCCTTCACGTAGAAACTGGCGGTATCGAAAATCGTGAGCGTGGGCTTCGACCACCCGTTGTTGGTCACGATCAGATATCGACCGTCCGGGGACCAGACCATGTTCAGTGGAAGATCGCCGATCTGACTGTGCCGTCCGGCTGGGGCAATGCGCCAGCCGTTCGAGAGGAGCGTCACGCCGCGGCCGAGTGCGCCGGGACGCTGCGGCGCAGGCGCAGTCCACTGCGCAACGGTCACGAGCGCAGTGGACGCCAGACCCAACAAGAGAGCGATCGAGAAATAGACAATCGAGTACCGGCGCATTCTCGGAATGTTACTCGAAGCGACCCATGGCTCGGCCCTCGGCTTTAGGCGTTAGGCTTTAGGCCTGATTTTGTCCAAGCAACTCCCGCACGGTCGAACCGTTTCCACGCGTGCGCGCCCAGGGCCCAAGCCAAGAGCCCAAGCCAAGAGCCGAAGCCAAGAGCCCAAAGCCGGTCAGCGTCAGTCGTCCAGGACGACGCGCCCGTTTCTGACAGCGAGTCGCCGCCGCTCGCATCCCGTGCACGGCCGACTCATTCCGCTTTCCTCGGCATCGTCGATTGCCGGCTCGACCCAGATCCGAAGCCGCCGTCCGGTCTGCAGTTCGTAGGCATCGTCCAGGAGCGTGCCGAATGCGGAGAGGAGGTTCGCTCTCGAGCTCCTGTCGTCGACGACTACGATCGGTGTGTCGGCGGGAAGATCACCTGTCAAACTGGCCATGTCGGCGAGCGTACGGGCGGTGAACTCGGCGAGATCAACGTATCGGCGGTTTCTGGCGATGTAGATCGGCGCGCATGCGAGCGGGATCAGAATCGCGGCGATGAGCGCGCGCTTCCTGGCCTCCCGCGATGCTTCGTTCCAGAAACTCGAGCAGACCGTTGCGGCAATCAGCGCGCTTCCGACCGATGGCAGGCAGACGTAGATGTTCGATCGTCCCGGCACGAACAACGTCAGGGCAAACCCACCGGCGACCCAGACGAGGCCGCATTTCAGGACCTCCCAACGAATGGCTGTCGCGCTGCGAGGTCGAAGGATGAGGAAGGCGAACCCCGTCAGCGCCACCGGGAAGGTGAACGTCCGGTCTGCGTATTCCCTGAAATTCCTCAGTACGTGTGTAGCGTCGAACGTGGGTTGGTAGTACGGCGGAGCCGTAGCGTACGTCATTGCGTCTGACTGCACGCGCAAAGCGAAATAGATCGTGAACGCGATCGCGGCACCCAGCGCGAACGAGACGAGATGGCGGGTCGATCCACGGCGCTCGCGCCGAAGCAACAGCTGCCACGACGCCAGCACGACCGGCAGCATGACGGCCTCCTCCTTCGAGAACAGCGCTGCCAGCAGGCAGACGACGCTCAGGACGACTCTGCGTTCGAGGGTTGCAATTGCGGTCGCGACACTTGCGGCGACGACGAGGAGCGCGGTGCGCCCGCTCGTCCAGATGATCGCCATGTTGATGCCATGAAAGTTCAGGAGCCACACGAACGCACCGAAAGCCGCTGCGCCGTGGGGGAACTCGAGCGATCGGAGGAGACGGTGAATAAGGACCGCACAGAGGACAGCCAGAGCGAGATTG
>JBKPCD010000160.1:0-8473 GCA_046727175.1 Acidobacteriota bacterium
GGGTAGGGCATAGTCTCATCTTAAACGCAGACTCGAGGTAAAAGAGGATCTCTGCGGGCCTCGGTCTCGATTCAGCGCGCGGCGCGAGGCTTGCAACTCTCGCCCTACAGCGGTCGATCCATGCTGCCGAGCTCATTCTCAATCACCGACCAGAGTAGCATTGACTGAATGACGAAGCGCTCGACCGTCTGGGTTATCGCGATCGTTCTGAGCGTGCTCATCGCGCTCGCGACCATCGCTGCCGTGGGCTCTCGATCGAGCGTCCTGCGTCGGCTCGTCGTCGAAACGCTCGCCGAGCGGCTCGACAGCGAGGTCGAGCTCAGCGCACTGAGCGTCGGCCTTTTTCCCACGGTGCGCGTCAGCGGTGCCGGACTCGTCGTGCGACACAAGGGCCGTCGCGACGTGCCGCCTCTCATCAGCATTCGCCGCTTTCAATTCGAAAGCGGCCTCTCTGGCCTTCTGATGCGGCCTCGCCGATTCCGGCTGCTGCGGATGGAGGGGCTCGACGTCGCGATTCCGCCCGGAGGTGTGCGTGCCAGTGAAGATTCACCCGATCCGGGTCACGTTCCACCAGCTGTCCCCTCCCGGTCCCCGATCGTCATCGACCGGCTCGAATCGAACGACGCGTCGCTGACGCTGGTGCCGCGGCAGATCGGCAAGGCGCCGCGCGTGTTCGCAATTCATCGGTTGACGCTTCACTCGGTTGGAATCGCCGAACGGATTCCGTTCGAGGCCGAACTGACGAATCCGGTTCCGAAGGGAGCAATCTCCACCAAGGGAGCGTTCGGTCCATGGCAGCGGGAGGAGCCTGCCGCGACACCGCTGGACGGGCAGTACACGTTCGCACACGCAGACCTGTCGACTATCAAGGGGATCGGAGGCACTCTCGATTCGACCGGCACGTTCTCGGGAAAGCTCGAACGCATCCAGGTGAACGGCGAGACGCGCTCCAGCGACTTCAGTCTCGATGTGGCAAATCATCCGGTGCCTCTCACGACAACGTTCGATGCCGTTGTCGATGGGACGAATGGAAACACCTACCTCAACCAGGTGTCCGCCAGAATCGCAAACACTCCGCTCGCCACGAACGGCGCCATCGCCGGAACGCATGGCGTCAAGGGGCGGACTATCACGCTTCACATCGGGATAGACGATGGACGCATCGAGGATCTGCTGCGGCTCGCGGTGAAGTCGACGCAGCCGTTGATGACGGGCGCCCTTCAGCTGAAAGCGGACATGACCTTGCCGCCGGGAGAGGCTGACGTCGTCGAACGACTGCTCCTCGCCGGGCAATTCGGCATCACCACGGCACGTTTCACCGATCCATCGGTCCAGTCGAAGATCACGGGCATGAGCCATCGCGCGCAAGGCGACGATGCGGACCCAGCGAAAGGCAGCGTTGTTTCGAACCTGCGCGGCAACTTCCGGCTGAACCACCGCACGCTGGCGCTCTCGGGACTGACGTTCCAGATCCCCGGGGCAACCGTCAGACTCGACGGCACCTATGGATTACGCACAGAGTCGCTCGAGTTCGACGGCACGCTGCGAATGGATGCGACGATCTCTGAAGCGGCCGGCGACGGCATCAAGTCCATGGTGCTCAAAGCCATCGACCCGCTCTTCCGGCGAGGCAAGGTCGGCGCCGTCGTGCCGATCCGCATCCGCGGCACGCGCGAGCATCCGAAGTTCGGTCTGGATGTCGGCCGGATCCTCTCGCGCGACTAGTCAAGGCCTGTAATCCACAGATCTGTCAGACTTGAGCAATTTCACTGTCACGCGCAACGGCGACGACACGAAGACCACGAAGTCACGAAGCTCACGAAGAAAAGACCTCATAAAGGATCTTTGAAATCTCTCTTCGCGGTCATCGTGCCTTCGTGAACTTCGTGAGATGCTCGCGGGCCGTTTCGCTAGTCGATGTGACAGGGGGATCATGATCCGCAGGCTTCTCGTCGTCGCTGCAGCCCTCATTGTCGTTGCAATGATCGCCGTCGCGCTGTTTGCGCGCGGAGTCATCGGCAACGACGCGGTGCGCAGGACGCTCGAGGCGCAGCTCTCGACACGGCTCGGCGAACCGGTGACCATTGGATCGCTCACCGCGTCGTTTTTTCCGCGTGTGATGCTCAACCTGCGTGACGTCTCCGTCGGCCAACCGTCGAAGGCCACAATCGCCGACATCGCCATCGCCATAGGGCTCCGTGGATTGCTGTCGAAACGGGTTGAGGAGGCCGCGGTCGTCGTCTCGAACGGCCGGGCGCCGATTCCGCTCCTCGCGGGCATCATCGCCGGCATTTCTTCCGGCGAACCGACGCCGGAGCCGAACGGATTCACGATCGTGTCAGTGCGACGGCTCGCGCTCCGGCACGTCGACCTCGTCGCCGCCGAACGCTCGCTCGTTGTCGATCTCGAAGCGTCCCTCGAGGGTGACCGCCTCGAGGTGACTCGCCTGACGGCACAGTCCGCACGCACGCGACTCGATGCCCAGGGTACGCTGACGAGCGTCGGCAAAGTGACGGGCACGTTGAAGGCAAAGGCGAACCAGCTCAATCTCGATGAACTGCTCGCGATTGTCTCGTCCGTCGTGGGTCCGAGCGGCCCCACGCCCGAGACGCACCGGCCTCCGACTCCGCTCGATATCACGATCGACCTGGCTGCACCCACCGGTGAGATCGTCGGCTACTCGTTCCAGAATTTCTCGTCGACCATCCACGTCACCTCGTCACGCGTCCTGGTGCAGCCGGCACGCTTCAGCGTTTTCGGTGGCTCTTACGATGGATCGCTTCGGGTGACGTCGTCCGGCCAGCCCGCCATGGCGCTGAGCGGCCGCATTTCGGACATCGATGCGGCCGCGCTGCTGAAGGCGGCAAGCGGATCGAGCAGCGTGAGCGGCAAGCTCGGCGGAACGTTGACGGTCGCGAGTCGTGGCGCGACGAGCGACGAGATCGTACGGAGCGCGCGCGGGTCGAGCCAGATGGCGATCACCAACGGCGTGATCCCCGGGTTGGAGATGGTCAGAGCGATCGTGCTTGCGTTCGGCAAGCCCTCAGGTGCGCCGCCCCCGGGATCCGGCTCCGCGTTTTCGCGTCTCGCCGGGACGTTCAACGTCGCCGATCAGGTGTTGCGGTCGGAAGATGTCGTTTTCGAATCGCGCGATTTCGACATGGCGGGTCGCGTCACCATCCGGCTTCCCTCGGGCGCAGTCGAGATGCATGCCAAGGTCGTCCTCTCGCGCGAGCTGACGGCACAAGCCGGCACGGACCTCCGACGCTACGCCCAGGAGGACGGTCGCGTCGTCGTTCCTGCGATCATCACCGGCACCGTTGCGGCGCCTATCGTCTCAATCGATGTCGCAGCCGCCATGAATCGCGCGCTCAAGAACGAGATCCAACGCAAGCTCAAAGGATTGTTCGACAAGATCATCCGGTGAATGGGAAAACGGAAATGGGAAATGGCACGCGAACAGAAGACATTTCCCATGTCCGTTTGCGATTTCCGATTAGTCCGTGGCGTTTCAGCAGCCTATTACGGCACAGTCGCTGCTTCGAGCGTATAATCCGCCCTCGGAGGAGGACAGCCATGCGCCTGCGTCGGAGCCTGCTGTGTGCAGGACTCGTTCTGTGCCCGTCGATCCTGCTCGCACAGTCGTACACGGGCACCATCGCCGGGTCGATCAAGGACACGAGCGGAGCCGTAATCCCGCACGCCATCGTCACGATCACGAACCAGCAAACCGACAGCCAAGGGTCCGTGACGACGGATCTCGAAGGTCGGTACACATCTCTGCCGCTGCCGCCGGGAAGATATCGGGTCGAAGCCGGCCTGCAGGGATTCCGGCGCGCCGCACGCGCGGACATCGTCCTCCAGGTCAACACCACCGTCGTGATCGATTTCGCGCTCGAAGTCGGCGAGGTGACCGATGAAATCGAGGTGCGCGCCAACGCAACGCTGCTCGAGACGAACACGGGTACCGTCGGCAAGGTCGTCGACAACCGGCGCATCCTCGAGCTGCCGCTGAACACACGGAACGTGTACTCGCTGATCTTCCTGACGCCCGGCGTCGCCGGATCGATCGGTAACAACTACAACTCGCTGAGCTACTCCGTGAACGGCGCGCGACCGACGATGATGGATACGGTCATTGACGGTGTAACCGCGTCGTTTCCGACCGTCAACGGGTTCACTGGCATCTCGGTGTTTCCGTCCGTCGACGCGATTCAGGAATTCAAGGTTCTGGGCGCGAACTACCCGGCGGAATATGGCCGCAGCCTTGGTAGCGTCCTCAACGTCGTCTACAAATCGGGAACGAACCAGTTCCACGGAAGCGGATACGAATTCTTCCGTGATTCGACGTTCGACGCGAACAACTTCTTCGCGAATCGCGCCAATCAGCCGCTTGGCGACTACCGGCGCAGTCAGTTCGGCGGCGTTGCGGGCGGCCCGATCCGGCGAAGCCGAACGTTCTTCATGACCTCATACGAGGGACTTCGTGAGGACCGTGCCGCACAGAGCACCACCACCGTGCCGACGCTCGCGCAGCGCCAGGGAGACTTTTCGCAGACGTTTGCGCAGAACGGACAACTCATTCGCATCTTCGATCCGTTCACGACGCGCCCGAACCCCTCCGGATCCGGCTTCATTCGTGACCCGTTCGCTGGCAACGTGATCCCGGCGGGCCGGATGGATCCCGTCGCTCTGCAGGTTCTGAATTATTTTCCCCCGCCCAATCAGCCCGGGAATTCGGTCACCGGAGCGGACAACTACTTCGCGACCGGGACGGCCCAGCTCGACGTGGACAACTACGACGGACGAGTCGATCACCAGCTCTCCGACAACCAGAGGTTCTTCGTTCGGTACTCGTATCGAAAGACGCTGAGTGCGCCCGCCAGTTTCTTCCCGGAGGAGATCGCGATCGCCGAGGGGCGCGTGAACGAACAGAACCTCGCGCACAACGCGGTCATCGACTTCAACCGGACGATGTCGAACACGACAGTGTTCAACGCGCGTCTGGGCTTCGCGCGAACGCTGTTCATCTTCGACAACCAGGGGCTCGGATTCCGGCCGTCCAGCCTGGGACTGCCGGCTTCGATCGACGAGAACGTGGATCGATTGATGTTCCCGCGGTTCGGCGTGAGCGGAATGGTGCCGCTCGGCGGCAATGACCATCGTTACAACGCGTTCATGAGCTATACCGCGGCTGCAAGCCTCACGAAGATTCGTGGCAACCATGGGTTGAAGGCGGGATTCGAGGGACGCATGCTGCGCGTGAACGTGTGGGAAGCCCGGAGCGCGGGAACGTTCAACTTCCGCGCGGCGGAAACGCAGGGTCCGAATCCGAACACTTCGAGCAGCACGGCAGGTTTCGGATTCGCTTCGTTCTTGCTCGGTACCGGCCAGCCCAATGACGTGCTGATTCAGAACTGGAAGAACGTCGCCGCGAACAGCTTCTACTGGGCAGGGTACGCGCAGGACGACTGGCGCGTCCATTCGCGGTTGACGCTCAATCTTGGTGTCCGGTACGACATCGACGTGCCGCGCACGGAGCGATACAACCGGATGAACTACTTCGATCCCGACGCTCGTTCACCTCTCGCTGATCGCGTTCCCGCGTTCCCCGACCTGAAGGGAGGCGTCGTCTTCGTCGGCGTCGATGGCCGGAGCCGGTATCAGTACGACTGGGACACCAACAACATCGCGCCGCGCCTCGGCGTCTCGTACCAGGTCAACCAGAAGACCGTCGTGCGGGCCGGGTACAGTCACATTTTCGGACCGTCGAATCAGGGTGCGCAGGGAACTGTCGGACCGTTCGGTTTCCGGACCGAGAATCTCTGGGTCACGACGATCGACGGCATCACACCGTTCAACACGCTTCGCGATCCGTATCCGAACGGTTTTCTCCCCTCGCCCGGTGCATCGCAGGGGCTCCTGACGCAGGCCGGCGCGAACCTGCAGGCGCCGTTGCAGGACACGCCTTCGCCCTGGACGATTCAGTACAACGTGAACGTCCAGCGCGAGCTGCCGTGGGCGACGTTCGTCGAGATCGCCTACGTCGGCACGCGCGGATACGATCTGTCGAAGTCGTCGGAAGGCGGCCTCAGCCTGAATCAGCTCGACCCGCAGTACATGTCGCTAGGGTCGCAGCTCAATCAGCAGGTTCCGAATCCGTTCTACGGAATCGTCAACAACGGCGTGCTCACGCAACCGACGGTCAGCCGCGCGCAGCTACTTCGACCGTATCCCCAGTTCACCGACATCATCCCGCTGTACGCCGCCGGAGCGAAGTCGCGCTACAACGCCCTGCAGATCACGGGGCGCAAGCGCATGTCGCAAGGCCTGATGTTCGAGGGGTCGTACACGTTCGCGAAGGCGCGCGAGATCGGGATGAACCACCAGAACAGCTACGACATCGATGCGAGCTGGGCGCTCGCGTCGTACGATATCGAGCACCGGTTCGTCATGAGCTATCTCTACGAGCTCCCGTTCGGACACAACCGCCGGTTTGCGTCGGGCGCGTCGCCGCTCGTCAACCTATTGATCGGTGGCTGGCAGTTCAACGGAATTACGACGATCCAGTCGGGCACGCCGCTGTCGATCACGGCGAACAACACCGCCGGCATCTTCGGCCAGAGGACGCAGCCGAACAACAACGGCAACGACCCGAGGCTCGACGGACCGGTCAACCAGCGGCTCAACCGATACTTCGATACGAACGTCTACAGCCAGCCGGCGGCGTTCACGTTCGGCAACGAGCCGATCTTCTCACCGGTCCTGCGCGCGCATGGCGTCCGCAACTTCGACCTGTCGCTCTTCAAGAACTTCGAGGTGAGACCGACGGTCACGATGCAGTTCCGGGTCGAGGCGATCAACGCGTTCAACACCGTGCAGTTCGCCGCGCCGAACACGAGCGTGACATCGAACTCGTTCGGCGTCATCACCGCGCAGGCCAATGCGCCGAGGCAGTTGCAGTTCGGTCTCAAGCTGTTGTGGTAAGGGGGACGCTCGCCGGCCAAGCGCGGCCGGCGAGGTTCACCGGTTCCTGTTGTTCAAGCCCGACCACTTCCCCCACGTGCGCACCCTGGTTACCGACTGAGACAAATTCGGCGTTCGCTCGAATAAGGGTGTGAAGTCGGCTCGCTGACTGTCGATCTGGGCAGGTGCGGATCGACAATACAGCGGGGGTGCGCGGCGCCAAATGTGTATCGGCCTCTCAGGAAGGGGTGACGGATGAGCGGAGTACGCGTATTGGTCGGCACACGCAAAGGGGCCTTCGTGCTGACGTCGGACGGCAAGCGGGAACAATGGGACGTCAGCGGTCCCCATTTCGCGGGCTGGGAGATCTATCACCTGAAGGGGTCGCCCGCGGATCCGAACCGTCTGTATGGCTCGCAGTCCACCGGATGGTTCGGGCAGATGATTCAACGCTCGAACGACGGCGGGAAGACGTGGGAACCCGTCGGCAACAAATTCGTCTACGACGGAACACCCGGCACCCACAAGTGGTACGACGGCACCCCGCATCCGTGGGAGTTCAAGCGCGTGTGGCATCTCGAACCGTCGCTCACGGACGCTGACACAGTGTACGCGGGCGTCGAGGACGCGGCGATATTCCGGACCGCCGATGGCGGGCATAGCTGGGAGGAGCTGCCGGGGCTCCGCGGGCACGACTCCGGCCCGAACTGGCACCCGGGTGCCGGCGGGTTGTGCCTGCACACAATCATCCTCGATCCGGGCAACCCCTCGCGCATGTTCATCGCGATCTCCGCCGCGGGCGCGTTCCGGACAGACGACGGCGGCAAGTCGTGGCGGCCGATCAACCGCGGCCTTCATTCTCAGCACATTCCCGATCCGACGGCGGAGGTCGGCCACTGCGTTCACCACGTCGCGATGCATCCCGCGCGGCCGAACGTCCTGTTCATGCAGAAGCACTGGGACGTGATGCGAAGCGACGATGCAGGGGACTCGTGGAAGGAGGTCAGCGGAAATCTGCCGACCGATTTTGGGTTCACGATTGACGTGCACGCGCACGAGCCCGAGACGATCTACGTCGTTCCCATCAAGAGCGATTCGGAGCACTTCCCCCCGGACGGGAAGCTGTGCGTGTACCGCAGCCGGTCGGGCGGGAACGAGTGGGAACCGCTGACGAACGGCCTGCCGCAGCACGACTGTTACGTCAACGTCCTGCGCGATGCGATGGCCGTCGACTCGCTCGACAAGTGCGGGATCTACTTTGGAACGACCGGCGGGCAGGTGTACGCGTCGCCTGATGCCGGCGAGACATGGGCGCCGATCGTCCGCGATCTGCCGGCGGTGTTGTCGGTCGAAGTGCAGACGCTCGCATGATCCGCGTCGAACTGCCCGCACACCTGCGGACGCTCGCGCGCGTGGACGGCGAGGTCACACTCGAGGTCGAGGGTCGAGCGACGCTCGGCTCGGTCCTCGACGCGCTCGAGGCGCGCCATCCCGTCCTGTGCGGAAC
>JBKPCD010000161.1:0-20466 GCA_046727175.1 Acidobacteriota bacterium
GGTCATAGATCCGTTGCGCCAGTTCCCTCACGCCCGCTTTGTGGCGCGGCTCCGTGGTGCGGATAAAGTCGTCGAACGAAACGTCGAGTCTTTTCCAGGCCTTCCGGAACTCCTGCTCCATCTGGTCGCAGTACGCGAGCGGATCGAGTCCCTGTTCGAGCGCCTGTTTGTACACGTTCTGGGAATGCTCGTCGTTCCCCATCAGGAACCGTGTGTCGAATCCCGCGAGTCGCTTGTAGCGCGCGATGACATCCGCACACACCTTCTCGTACGCCGTCCCGAGGTGCGGACGACTATTGACGTAATCAATCGCAGTCGTGAGATAGAAACGCGGCATCGGCGTCTAGGGTCGGGAATCATCCAGCCACGCCTTCTGCGCGATCGCGTGGACGTCTTTAATCGACATACCGCGTTCGGCCGCGGCCTTCGTGCAATCATCGAACTCCGGCGCCGCATTGAGCACACGTCCCTCACGCGTCGCGACCTTGAACCTGATTGGACCAACAGGCGTGTCGAGGATTCGAATCTCGCGCTCGAGACGCTCCCTCAGAAGCTCCTGATACCGTACGCCGATGGTCGTCGTCTCGGCGAACAGTTTTCCCGCCAGCGCTTCGCGACGATCCGGCGGCGCAATGACCGTCACCAGCGTCCCCGGACGATTCTTTTTCATCTGCACTGCGGCGTAGAAAACCTCGAGCGCACCCGCGGCATACAGCGCGTCCATCAGCGGTCCAAAGAGTTGCGGGTTCATGTCGTCGATCTCGCACTCGAGGACGACGATGCGCTCGAGGCCTGGAGTGGACGCCGTCTCGCCGACGAGCAGCCGCAGCACGTTCGGGTGATCGGAAAAGTCACGATCGCCCGCGCCGTAGGCAACAACGTCGATCCGCATCTCCGGCAGCGGACCGAAACGTTTGGCGTACTCGGTAATCAAAAGGGCGCCTGTGGGCGTGACGAGCTCCGCAGCCACTCTCCCTGCGTACACGGGCACGCCCCGAAGCAACAGCGCCGTCGCCGGGGCCGGCACCGGAAACGTCCCGTGCGCGCATGTCACCGTGCCGCTTCCGACGTTCAACGGCGACGCCACCACATTGTCGACGCCGAGCCATTCCATCCCGTACACCGCACCGACGATGTCGATGATGGAGTCGACCGCGCCGACCTCGTGCAGGTGCACGCTGTCAACGGGCATGTCGTGTATTGCCGCCTCGGCCTCGGCCAGCCTGCGAAACAGTTGAACTGCGCGATCCTTTCCCTCGCGCGACAAGGCCGATCGCTCGATGTAGCGCGCGATGTCAGTGAGGCTGTGGTGATCGTGATGAGGCGACGGCCCGGAGCCGTGGACGTGTGCGTGCGTGTGGTGTTCGTGGCTGTGGTGATCGTGAGCGTGTGGGTGGACGGCGGGTGCCACAGCTTGACGGTCGGGTACACCCACGCTGAACTTGGTCGCCGAAATGCCAGAGCGAAGCACGCGTGCGGAACTGACCTCGCCGTACTCGATTGCGAGGCTGCCCAGCGCGTCGCGAAGGGCGCGAACGGGCAACCCTGCGTCGAGCAGCGCGCCGAGAATCATGTCGCCCGAGGCACCCGAGAAGCAG
Organism: Acidobacteriota bacterium; assembly: GCA_046727175.1. Lineage (GTDB taxonomy): Bacteria > Acidobacteriota > Vicinamibacteria > Vicinamibacterales > 2-12-FULL-66-21 > JBKPCD01. Next base: position 1,599 of record JBKPCD010000161.1, read on the forward strand.
TCGAAATAGGCCGTCCTTGCCAATCAGAGACACCCCTTCTCGCGCAGGCTGCAATACCGGACGTCGGCGAGAATCACGTGATCGATCACGTCGATCCCCATCAGGATTCCCGCGGCGATCAATCGTCGCGTCAGCGCAACGTCTTCCGGACTTGGGTCCGGATCGCCCGACGGATGATTGTGGAACAGCACGATGGCGGCCGCGCCGGCGCTGGCGGCCTCGCGGAACACCTCTCGCGGATGCACGACGCTCGCGTCGAGCGTCCCGACCGACACGATCGTGGTCCGCATCACGCGGTGCTTCGTGTCGAGCAGAACGACGCCGAACTGCTCGACCGATCGGTTTCCGTACAATGGCAGCAGCAGCTCCGCGACGATGCGCGGCGACGTGATCTGCACACGCTGCCGGCCAACGCGCGTCAGCGTCCGGCGACCCAGTTCGACGGCGGCGACGATCTGCGCGGCCCGGGCGGCCCCGATACCAGCGACGCGCCGCAGATCATCGTAGCGTGCTCGCGTCAATCCCTCGATTCCACCGAGCCCCGACAACACGGCGTTCGCCAGATCGAGCGCGCTGAGATTCGAATGGCCGTGTCCCAGCACGATCGCGACGAGCTCGTTGTCGCCGAGCGCGCCGGCCCCGAGGCGCTGAAGCTTCTCGCGCGGCCGATCGTGTGGTGCAACCGTCTTCATCGTATACCATCCTGCTGAGCCCATCGGAGGTGGGCAATGGGGAATGGGGCATGGGAAGAGAGTTGCCACTTTGCCATTTTCCGTGTCCCGTCTCCCATTTCCGACTTCCCATGTGTCTTTTCCGATTTGCCTTTTCCCGTTTACCATTTCCCATTTGCCATGTCCCGTGAGGCCGATCGCATTTAGCGGCCTGTTATACTTCCCGCCGATGTGCCGCCACGCCCTGCTCGTCTGCGCGCTCATCCTCTGCGCAGGCTGTTCCGAGCCTCCACAGAAGGAAATCGATCGCGCGCAGGGCGCGATCGACGCGGCGCGCGCCGCGGGCGCCGAGCAGTATGCGAACGCCGAGTTCGTCGCGGCAACCAGCGCACTGCAGCAGGCACACGAAGCGGTCGATCAGCGCGATTACCGCCTGGCGCTTTCCCGCGCGCTCGACGCGAGCGAGCGGGCGCAGAGCGCCGCCCAGCAGGCGGCTGACGGTAAGGCGCGCGCGCGCAGCGAAGCGGAAGGCGCGATCCACACGCTGGACGCCGCCATCCTCCAGCTTCAGACCAAATTGAAGGTCGCTGTCACGGGCCGCACTCCAGAGGCCGAGTTGAAACCGGCCAGACAAACACTAGCTGATGCGGAGCGGGCGGTGCAAAAAGCGCGCGCGGCGTTGAAGGACGGGTCTTACGTCGAAGCGCGGGCTGCGCTCAACGGAAGGGCTGACGCGATTACCGCCCAAATCCGCGCCCTGGACCAGGACGCCAAGGCGCGGACCGGGAAGAAACGACGCTGATCACCGCGTTGCCATGTTGCAGCGTCGTCGTCATCGACGCGGCCGCAGGAGTGCAGAGAGTGATCAGTGCTTCGAGCCGTCAACCCGTAGGTGATCCACGACCGATGTAACGCCGGCCGTCTCTCGCGCGAGTTGCACGGCCCGCTGACGCTCCGCCTGCGACGAAACCCGGCCCGACAACGTCACGACCCGATTCGTCGTATCGACGTTGATGGCGCCGGCGTGAACCGCGTCATCGAGCGCCATCTTGGCTTTGATTTTCGTTGTGAGGCGGCCGTCCTCGAGCGCTGATTCCGCGTGAGCCGCCACGGTGGCTGCCTTCTCGCCGATCTGCGCGCCAGCCTCGCGCGCCTTCTCCGTATCGATTCTCCCGGTTGGGCCGACGGGGCGTCCGCCGATGGTGTCTTGCAGCCAGCCACCACCGGACCACCATCCGAGCAGGAGCGCGCCCGCCGCGAACAACACTACGAGGAGCACCGTCAGCCTCAACAGTGCGCGCAACATGGAATGCCTCCTTCAGTACACAGCACTGCAGCTCGCGTGCCGCCGTGCAGCTCGTCAGCAACTGCCGCGTGCGAGGTAACTCCTCTGCTTCGACGATAAAACGTCGAGTTCGGATCAAAAAAACAGGCCGACAGTCTCAATGATTGCGACGAGGTCGGCCCAGCCGGTCAGGTAGAGACTGTCTTCGCGCCATTCGACCCGCTGAGTGCCACCGGGAGAGACGACCTCCACGTCGTTCGACGCGCCACCGAACCGGTGCGCCGCGACTGCCGCAGCGCACGCGCCGGTGCCGGACGCCTCGGTCGGGCCGACACCCCGTTCCCAAATCAGAATCCGTACACGGTTCGGAGCCTCGACGGCGGCCAGTTCGACGTTGGTGCCTCGGGGGAAATGGCGATGCACGGCAAGCGGCGCTGCGATCGTGTGCAGGCGTTCGTCGGTCGCTTCACCCAGAACGACGCACTGGGGATTCCCGACGGCCAGCGTGATTGCCTCGACGAGCTGTCCGTTGACCTCGAGCTCAACGCGATCGATGCGTTCCGGCGGACCCATTGCGGCTCGAAACGTGTAGCGAGTGCCATCACGATCGAGGAGATCGAGCCGCTTTGCCCCGGCATCGGTGCTGATGCGTATAGAGGCCGGCTGCGTCGCGCCGGTTTGAAATGCGACCCACGCCGCCAGGCAGCGGACGCCGTTCCCGGAAATCTCCGACGGACTCCCGTCGGCGTTGAACAGCTGCATCGAGGTTGCCTCGGCGACGGTTTCGAAAATGATTAGCCCGTCAGCACCCACACCACGGTGACGCTCGCAGAGGGTGCGCGCCAGGTGAGATACGTCGACGCCGCGCCGGACGTCGCGGGAATCGAGGAGCAGGAAGTCGTTCCCGAGCGCCTGCGCTTTGACGAGCTTCATTTGCGGCAGAACGCCAACAGGTGCCAGCCGAAACGGCGCACCGCGGACCGCGGAAGCGCATTGAAGGCGCCGACGAACACCCAGTTGAAGAGGGCGCCTTTCCAGCCGCCGTGCAGGCGCGACTTCACGGGAAATCGTTCTTCGATGATGGTGACGTGCGCGAACGCTTTCAACAGTATCCTGAATTCTGCGGCGCTGTACTTCTTCAGCACCGGCGCGTCGTCATGTTCGAGCGGCACCTTCATCAGCTTCGAAAGCGCATTCAACCAGGAGATCCGGTTGTAGACCTGAAAGATGGCTTCGCCCCCTGGCTTCAGCACGCGCCTGCACTCGTCCACGAGCTTCTGACTGTCTGGCGTGTACTGCACGACGCCGTGCGCGAAGACAAGATCGAAAGTCCCGTCCGCGAAGGGCAGATGTTCGCCGTCGGCTTCACGCAGATCCGCAGTGAGTCCTTGCTGCGCCACGTTTTTCCGCGCAAGCTCGATCGCAGATGGCGAGATGTCCACGCCGGTGCCGATCGCGCCGGCTCGCCCGAACCGCGCAAGATCCGTCCCCGCCCCGCAGCCGACGTCGAGCACTCGCTTGCCACGGTATTTGTCGAACGGAACCAGGTCGAGGAGGTGATGCAGCTTCTCGAAGTGATATTGATCGAGGTCAGCGAAGAATTCACGCGAACCAGGCTGGTGTGTGCTGATATCGAGGTCGTGGATATGCTTGTTCCAGTACTCGCGCACATCCGCGGTCGTGGGAGATGACACGGGCGAGTACTATACGGTAAAAGGTCGAAGCACGAAGCGACTCGGGGGTTACTCTTTCCTGTCTGCTTGCATGCGCATACGCGATCTCGATCGTCTTACTTCGACGACCTACGACGTGCTCGTGATTGGCGGGGGGATTCATGGTCTCACGGTCGCCTACGAAGCCGCCAGCCGCGGATTGCGGGCTGCCCTCATCGAGGCGGACGACTTCGGAAGTGGCGCGTCGTTCAATCATCAGAAGACGGCGCATGGGGGATTGCGGTCACTCCAGACCGGCCGCATCGGTCGCGCACGTCAATCAATCCGCGAGCGCCGCGCCCTCGCACGGATCGCGCCCTGGCTCCTCCGGCCACTCCCCTTCATCGTCGGCACCTATCGATCGATGTTGCGCAGCAGGGTCGTCCTGCGCGCCGCGTTCAAACTGGACGAGTGGCTGAGCAGACACCGGAACGACGGTGTCGAGCCGGAGCTTCACCTGCCGAAACCACGCCTGGTGTCGAAGGCCGCGACACTTCGACTGTTCCCCGGCATCCGCCAGGAGAAGCTCACGGGCGGCGCGCAGTGGTACGACTATCAAATCGTCCAGAGCGAGCGGCTGACGTTCGCGTTTGCTGCCGCCGCGGATCGCGCGGGCGCAGATCTCGCGAACCACGTCGAGGCCCTCGAACCGCTTCGCGAGGGAAGCCGCATCGCCGGCGTCAACGCTCGAGACCGTCTGACCCGCCAGCCGCTCACCATCAAGGCTCAGATTGTCGTGAATGCGGCCGGCTCACGCGCAGGCACCTTCATGCAGGCGCTCGGCGTGACGCGGCCGTTCCCCCTGATTCGCGCAATGAACCTGCTCACGTCGAAGAAGGCGAGCGACATCGCCCTTGCCGCGCCGACGTCGAGCGGACGCATGCTAACGCTCGTCCCCTGGCAGGGACGCGCGCTCGTCGGGACGAGCCAGTCGACGTCACTCGTGCAACCCAACGACGTGTCGGTCAGCGTCGGAGATGTGGACGCATTCATCAACGCAGCGAACCACGTCTTCCCGGCGCTCAAGCTGACGCGCGACGAGGTTACGCTCGTTCATCGCGGCAATGTTCCGGCGGTGGTCGACCGCGACGGACGCCCCGATCTGCGAACCGATCCCGAGATCCTCGATCACTCGAGCGAGGGCGCCGATGGCGCGTTCACGATCATCGGGACCAAGTACACGACCGCGAGGGCGACGGCGGAACGGACGACACGAATGGTCGCGAGGAAGCTCGGGAAGCGGATCGCACCATCGAGGACGGCCGAAGCCACGCTCCCGGGAGCGGGGATTGCGGACCATGAAGCGCTCGCCATCGAGACTGCTCGCGACGTCGGAGTCGAGCTGCCGCTCACGACCATTCGACACCTCATCGGCCGCTACGCGGAATTCGCCGCTGACGTCGTTCGGCTGATGGCGCAGGACGATTTGCGGCAGCCGGTCAGCAGCGAACAACCGACGCTGCGCGCAGAGGTCGTCTACGCCGTCCGCAACGAGATGGCGCTCCGCCTGACGGACATCATCGTGCGCCGCACCGGTCTCGGCGCGGCGCAGCACCCTGGAAAGGAGGCCATCCGCGAATCCGGCCGGTTGGCGGCCGCGGAACTGAAATGGGACGACGGGCGACTCGCTGACGAAATCGCGGCGGTAGAAGAGTTCTATCGAATCGACGTCACTGGATCGAGCGCCGTCAAGTCAGAAGCTCGAAGCTAGAAGTCAGAGTGAGCTCTGTCTCGATTCGCTCTGACTTCTAGCTTCTGTCCGCGTCACGGCACCTTGAACCCTCGAAAGACCCACGTCGCGCCAACAGTAAAGCCGTAATCGGGATCAGGCGACGTCATGCCGACGATGAGAGCGGCGTCGAGGCGCACGGTTGATCGCGTGACGCGCCCGCCGACGCGCATGGCAGCGCGGCTCTCGGTGCCGGGGGGAGGCGCACCGGCGCGGGTATCGGCACGTCCGTTGATCTCGCCGACGATCTCGACGCCTTCATATACCGCGCGCGCGAACGAGACACCGTAGGTGAGCACGTCGTTCTGACGATCACCGCGCGTCGGATCCGAAAGGATGCCGAGGCCGATATTCCCGACCACGCGAATCGACTGCACCGTCTTGCCGAAGAGACCCGACACGAAGAAGTCGGTCGTGTCGAGACCGAGGCCGCTTTCGTTGCTCGCGTTTGGCAGTTTCGTGGCGAATCGCACGCCCACCGCAGGTCGCCCGGCCGTTTCCGACACGAGCCGCACTTTCGTTCCGACCACGAGGTCTTCGACGTCGCTCGTCGTATCTCCCGTGAAGTCGAGTTGATTGGATAACGGCGCCGCGTGGCGCGATGTGACGTTCAGATGGTTGTACAAGCCGCCATCGAATTGAAGCTCGGCGATCGAGCTCAGGCCGAAACTCACGCCCAAGATCGGAATTCTGAGCAGATTGCCCTCGAGTCCGGACACCGGATAAAAGATGTCGTGTTGATAATCGAGCCCTCCTTCGATCAGGACGAGCCCCGACCCGATTGTTTCGGGATCCTCTGTGACGAGTGGGCGCTGCTGAGTGAAGGCGGGCGATGCAGTCGCTATCAGAATCAGAATTGCGATCAGTGGTTTTGTCATCTTCTCTCGATGCGACGCGGGACCAGACCCCAACATCCAGCGCGCGGAAAAACGCGCGCCGGGGACCCCGCCTTCGCGCGACGCCTTCGAACCTGCCGACGGCCCGGTCAGTTGCCGCGGCGGGCAGCGCAGCGACTACTCGCGACGACTGTCCAGTAACAGGGTAACGGGACCGTCATTGACCAATTCAACGTTCATATGGGCCTGGAACTCACCGGCTTCGACGGTGAGTCCTGTTTCGCGCAACGAACGAATCACCTCTTCGTAAAGGGCTCGCGCGAGCGGCGGCGGCGCCGCCGGATCGAACGATGGCCGTCGTCCTTTGCGACAGTCTGCCTGCAAAGTGAACTGCGCAACCACGAGGACTGCGCCTCCCGCTTCGACCACCGACCGGTTCATCCGCCCCTGCTCGTCAGGGAAGATTCGCAGCTCGCGAATCTTTGCCGCGATGTATTGGACGTCAGCGGGTCCATCATCGTGTGCCACGCCCACGAACGCCAACAGCCCCGATCCGATCCGCCCGACGATGCGTCCATCGACGGTGACGGAGGCGCAACTCACACGCTGAACCACGGCCCGCATCGATCAGAGGGGGTGCCGGGCGCCGGCTCCCGGGTGCAGGTTCGCGGGCCCCGGTTTCCGGTCCCTGTTCTTGCGGTTCCAGGCTCTCGAGCCGGTCCGCGTGCGGTCAAGGCTCTGCACTTGTTCGAGTGCTGCATCGGACGAGCGGAAGCGGCGTCCCGACATCAGTCATCAGGCTCTGTCGCAAGTCTGGCAAGGGATTCAGTCGCCGATCCAGCAGATGGCGAGGCGCGACGTTGGCCAGCGCGCGAACCATCGAGCTCTTGACCTCCGGATGCTCGACTTCGAGCTCGGCGATCAACCGCTTCACGCGCTGTCGTTGCAGGCCGAGATCGCCGCATGCCGGACAGCAGCAGCTGATGATGGGGAGCTGCTGCTCCTTCGCGTAGTTGCGCGCTTCGGATTCGGTCACGCCGACGAGAGGACGAATGACGATGTGCTGCTCGTTGTCCGAGACGAGCCGCGCGGGCATCGCCTTGAGCGTGCCCGCGAAGAACAGGTTGAGGAGCAGCGTCTCGATAAAATCGTCGAGATGGTGCCCGAGCGCGATCTTCGTCGCGCCGACTTCGTCGGCGAGCCGGTACAGCACGCCCCGTCGCAAGCGCGCGCAGAGCGAACACGGCGTCGCCTGCGCATCCAGCAGATCGTCCATGACCTCGCCGATCTCGGTGTGAACGATCCGATAGTCCCAGCCTCGCCCCTCGCAGGTCGTCGAGATGAGATCGTGTCGATACCCCTCGTAGCCCGAATCGACCGTCACGCCGACGAGCGAGAATTCGATGGGCGCGCGCTCTCTGAGGACGTGGAGAATCTGCATGAGGGCCCAGCTGTCCTTGCCACCGGAAAGGCCGACCATCACACGGTCGCCGTCCTCAATCAGTTGATAGTCGACGATCGCTTTCGTGACCTTCTTTGCGAGACGCGATTCGAGGGGGGAAGAATATGGCATGGTGAATCGTGTCAGAAGCTGGAAACTAGAGGTGAGAGTGATTCGAGGTCACGATCGCTCTAACTTCTAACTTCTAAGCTTCTGTCTCAGTCTCTCATCATATCGCCGTCAACTGCCGGACCGTTTCCGGCCACGTCAATCGACTGACGAATGCGTGGGCGCCGGCGCCCATGCGTTCGGCGAGCGATCGATCGTCGGCCAGGCGCCGCACCGCCTCCGCGATCGACTGTGGCGAGGGATCGCACACGAAACCCGAGCGCCCGTCGGCGACCAGCTCGGCCGGACCGCCGCTGTCGCGGCACGTGATCACCGGCTTCCGCGAGGCGAACGCCTCGACGGTGACGAACCCATAATCCTCCGCCATCGGCGCGAAGCAGACGGCCCGGCATCGTGCGAGGTAACCGAGCAGCTCCGACTCCGTAAGCGCGCCTCTGAGCGTCACACGATCCGAGAGACCAACGCGCTCGATGAGCGCTTGCAGCGAGCCACGTTCCTCACCGTCACCGCCGATGACGAGCCGCGCGCCGCGCAGGTCGGGTGCGGTGAACGCCTGGACGATCAGGTCGACGCGCTTGAGCGCCGTGAGGCGCGAGACCATGAAGAAGAAATCGCCATAGTCGTCGCAGCGATACTCGCGCTGCGGTGGTGGCGGATACAGCACCGCGGCCTTCAGTTCCGGCCACATCGCGAGCCTCTGCTGAATCGTGTGCGACTGCACGAAGAGACGAGACACGTTCCGGGTCAGCAGGTAGCGATCGACGCGGTGAATCAACTGCTTGCGAACCCGCTCCTTAAGGCGTCCCGATTGACTCAATGCGCTGCTGAACCGATCCCACAGATCGTAGTACTCGCGCATCGTGTGATTCAGCCAGCACACGTGCCTCGAATGCCGCACGGCGTAACTCGGGTATCGCAGGCTGATCACGTGATCGATGAGTCGTCCATCGCTCATGCCGAGGTCGGTCAACCAGGTCGCGAGATACGCCGATGCCTGCCTGCCGAAGCGGTTCTGTGGCGTCAGCACGGTTTCGGCCTGATGACCGGCGTCGCGGAGTGCCTGCGTCAGCGCGCGCGCGATCACCCTGTGACCACCTTCGGTCATCGGCGGGCTCGATGTCACGACGGCTATGCGCATCTCGACACTGTCGCACCGGCAGTATTTCTATTCCGCCAACGTCGGCTTCACGCGAACGCCCAGATAGCGCGAATCAGTCGATTCTTCAACCAGGCTCGGCACGAACCCCCGGCTGCTCGAGACGGAGACGGTCCACACCGGCCATTGGCCTTGGTACAAGAATCCGCGATCGAGGGTGAAGAAGACCTGCTGCGATCTCCCTGGTTGAAGCGCTACGCGCTGAGTCCGTCCCGCAACCGTGGCTGTGACATCGGTGGGAACGGGACCTGCGGTCAGCGTCATAAGCAGCCGCCTCATCGGGCGGTCCGTTTTGACGAGAAACTCGGCGCGGGACTCGCCTTTCACCCAGAAGCTCTTGTCTTCCTCCCTTCCGAATGCGTTGTCGTCGAAGAAGTAGATCTGGAATCCGGGATCCTTCTGATCGGAATTGTCACCGAACCACTGACGAACGCGTCCCTGGTCGGTGTTAATCGGCCAGTCGTACACGAGCGTCAGCTCGGGCGGGAGCAATCGAAGCGGGCCGCTCTTGGCTGCGTTGCCCGGATAAAAGGACGAGACGAACGGATTGAGCACGAGCGGAGACACGAAGAGCGAGCCGATCACCCAGGGGATCGCAGCGAGGGACACGCGGGTCATCGCTGGAAACAGGAACAGGAACACACCGTAGGCACCCATGAAATAGCGATTCCCAACGGAACCGCCTCCGCCGTTCCACGTGTAGGGCGTCACGATGATGAAGAACAGAATCTGTGCAACGCCTGACGCAAGGACGAGCCATTGCCAGACGGGGCGTCGCCTGGCGGCCGACAGAAATGCCGCCATCGCAAAGGCCGCCGGGAAGAAGTACGCGACGACCCCGGCGTAGCGACCGACGAAGAAATAGCCGAGGTTGTGCGCCAGATTCGTCCAGAACACGCGCCGGTCGAAGATGATCCCGGTGAGGGCCTCCGCGCGCGATTTCGCGACGCCAAGATTCGCATGCGGCGCAACGCTCTGGAGCGGATACTCGTGGACGTACGTGCTCCGGTCCCCACCCTGATAATTCCACTCGCCCGTAATCGCCACGTTGCTAGCGAAGAGGCCGACCGCAATGATTCCAAACAAGCCGGCGCTCGCGGCAGCGACGCGAAAACGGCGCCCGATCATCTGCCAGATCACGATCGGCAGGAAAAGCAGCGCATTCGAAACCTTGGAGAACGTTCCAAGGCCGAGAAGTGCAGACGCGATCAGATCGCTTCGTCCGCAGAACAGCCAACGAGGGCCACGCGGCGTGCGGTCTGGCGCCGCAACCTCTTTGTAGAGCCAGCAGAAGTACGCAAGCAACCCGAGCGAGAAGTTGAAGAGCTCCGGCGTAATCCAGACGACGTAGACCGGGACGACCGAGACCATCACGAAGCCGACCGCGAGCAGCAGTGATGACGGCGACGGTGCGCGCGCGCGCAGGAAGAGGTACGCGCAGAAGAGATCCGCCGCCAACAAGAGCGCGTGCAGCACGAGGAATCCATTGGTGCCGAAGATCCGGACGAAGGGCGCAGCGACCAGCGGATACGCGAACGATTTCCCGTAGTACCACCGATTCGGATCAGGGTCCGGGTCGGTGAGGATGTGGAAGAACGGCGGTTTCGCAGAGAGCACGAAGCCTTTGACGTCGCGTCCTCTCTTGAGAAACACGCCGGACGGTCCGCTGGAGAACTCACGCCAGACACGTATCAGGTCTTCGCGCCGATACGTCAGATCTCCGTCCGACGCGAGGCTGTGGCCCATCATGTAGTAGGTCGCCTCGTCGCTCTGGATCCCGATTGCCGCGCGCGGGAAATCGACCGTCAGCGCAAGCCCGCCGTAGAGGCACAGGGCGATCGCTGCCGCAATCAACCCAGGTGAAACAGAGACGCGGGGAGCAGACGGGTCGGCGAATGTGCCGCCAGCCGAGTCGCCGGACGCGCGTCGAGGAATGTCGAGCGAGTCGTCGTGCGCCGAATCGAGGGGCGGCAGTCCGGATCTGTTGGGAACGGTCACGCAGCAGCCCCACCGGTCAGGAACGACAGATCCGCCTCGAGCACGCCTTTCCGACGCGTCGCTCGCGACACGCGGTGCAGCAGCTCGTACAGCCGCTCCATCTTGGCGACAAACACGGCAATGTCGTACCGCCGTCCGGTCTCGCGCGCGTTGCCGCTCAGTCGCGCCCGCGTGGCCGGTTCGTCCATCAGCCGCACCATCGCCGTCGCCAGCGACGACGCATCGCGTCTGGGAACAATGACCGCGTCGTGCCCCTGTGTGAGGACGTCGAGCAGACCATCCGCATCCGTCGCCACGATCGGCTTGCCCATCGCGAGCGCTTCGAACACCGTCAGCGGCGTACCTTCCCAGAGCGACGGAAACACACTCAGGTGGAACGCTGCGAGCACGCCCGCCACATCGCGCGCGAAGCCTGCGAACACGAATCGCTCGCCGAGGCCGAGCGCACGCGCCTGCGCCTTGAGCTCGGGCAACAGCGGACCTTCGCCGAACAGGAAGAACTTCGCATGCGGACGCTGGTTCAAGACGAGGCGTGCCGCGTCGAGGAGGTACGAGTTCCCTTTCGAGTCGTGCAGACGCGTCATCGAGCCGATCGCGAATTCGTCGGCAGTCAAACCGAGCGCTGCGCGCGCCGCACGAATCTCTTCCTCTGAACGCACGTGGCTGAACTCTTCGAGCGGAACACCGAGATAGACCACTTTGACCTTGTCCGCCGGAACCTTTCGTGCGTTGATGACGAACTCGGCGGTACTGCGCGATACGGCGATTGCGATATCGGTCAACGGCTCCAGCAGTACGTCAGCCGCGTTCTGGAACCAGGGCGTCGTTGTCAGGTTCGCGTGTTCATGGAGAATCGTCGGCAGCCGGCGCATTCCTCCCGCGAGCCGCCCGAACGTCGTCGCGCCGTAGCCGTGAAGGTGCAGGATGTCGATCTGCTTGCGATCGATCACCTTCAGCAGCGCAGGAAGCGTCGCAGGATCGAATTTCGACTTGTGCAGGTAGGTGATGTCGATCCCGATCGATTCGAGTGTTTCTTCGGACAGATCCTTCTTCCGCAGGCTGACGAGCGACACCTGATAGCGCTCGGGATCGAACCGCGGAATCATCCAGGCGAACAGACGCTTGACACCGTGCATCCGCGATCCTTCCCAGCCGAGGTGATCGCAAACCTGGAGGACGTTCAGTTTGCGCGTCATGACGTCATCACCCGGTTGCGCTGCCCCACCACTTTCGCTGGAACTCCAACGGCAATCGCCCCTGCGGGAACGTCGTCGCGGACAACCGCCGCTGCGCCGACAATCGCCCCATCGCCCACGTTGGCGCCGTCCAGGATCTTCGCGCCCGCACCGAGCCAGGCTCCCGCGCCAACGCGCACGCCAGAGGATGTTCGCACTTGCGCCAGCACGGGTCGATTCGGGTCCGCGAAATCGTGGTCTCCGCCAATCAGGTAGCAGTACGCGGCCAGCAGCGTATCGCGTCCGACGCGTACGTGGCTTGCCGAAAAGAGCTCGCAGTTGAAGCCGATGTTCGTTCCACTCTCGATATCGATGTCGCCGTTCTTGCAGGACAGGATTGTGTTTCTCCCGATGAAGACACCGGAGCCGATGGTGATCCCGCGGTTCGTCTCGCCCTTCGCGTCGAGCAGGCAGTTGTCATCGATGACCACGTCGTCGCCGACGCGGATCTTGTGAGGGTGCCGCAGCACGACGTTTTGACCGAAAATCACGTTGCGGCCGCACGCCCCGAGGAGCGATGGATAAAGCGCCTTTCGGAGCACGAAGCCGAGGGCGCCGGGGATGTGTTGCGAGCAGAGCACGACGAGCTCGTGCCAGATCAGCGCACCCCATCCCGAGCGTCCGATCACGAGGTCCGCGTACTTCTGGCGTGCCGATCGCGACCGATCGAAGAGTTGATCCTGTGCCCGAGGAATCTGGGTCATCCGAGCCACCCAGCACTTTTGTACCATGCGAGCGTGCGCGAAATCCCTTCGCGCAGCCCGATTCTCGGCGCGTATCCCAGCTCCTCCCGCGCGCGGCTGATGTCGAACGCGCGACTCTTGGTGAAGAAATCGACACGCCGTCGATACAGCGGAGGCTCCATCGCAAACGGCGCGCACAAGAGCTCGCACAGCGCACCCGCCGTCCACACGGGCCACGCGGGCAGGTGCAGCCGCGGCGGCTCGACCTTCGCTTCCTGCGCGATCAGATCGACGAGCTCGTTCAGCGTGGGCACTTCGCCGCCGCCGAGGATGTACGTCCGGCCGCGCGCGAGCGGGACCTCTCCACTTAAACGGAATCCCTCGACGAGATCGTCAATGAACGTCAGGTGATAGTAAATCCGGCCGCTCCCGAGAATGACGAACCTGCGGCGCGCCACGCCGCGAAAGAGCTTCAGCAGGCGTCGATCGCCTGGACCGTAGATGCCCGTGGGTCGGACGATCACCACGTCCATGCCGGTGTCGGTGGCCCCCTGCCGCGCGGCGGCTTCACCCTCGACCTTGCTGCGCTGATACACGTCACCTGGTCGAAGCGGCGCGTCTTCATTGGCGGGCGGATGTTCCACATCCCCGTGAACGCCAACGGTGCTGCAATGGACGATCCGTCGAACGCCGGCTGCGGCGGCAGCGTGGATGAGGGTGCGGACGGCGGTGGCGTTGACGGCGCGATACTCGTCCTCCGGCAATCCCGCCTGACGATAGATCGCCGCGACGTGATAGATGACATCGATCCCCTCGACCGCTCTGGCAATCGAAGTGGCGTCCTTGAGATCGCCCTGGCTCAACTCGATGCCTGCACGTCGGAGCTCGGCCGCCGACGAAACGTCGCGGACGAACGCGCGAACCGTGTAACCGCGCGATGCAAGCCCTCTCGCAAGTTGGCCGCCGGTGAAACCGGTGGCGCCGGTGACTAGGACGCGCAACGCTCCGCCACGACGGTAACCGGCGAACCCAGGAGCCGACACAGCCCGATCCGCGCGAGTGCACCCTCGATTCTGGTCGTCAGCGGCGCGGATCCGATTCGCTTGTGAAGAGCGATAGGCAGCACGAATTGTCGATGACAATCGACGATGCGGAAGCCGTTCGCTATGAGGGTTGACCGGACGGCGCGGTCGCTGAGGACCCGGTACGCCTCCACGCTCACCCCCATCGTCTGAGCCGCCCGTCGTGCGCCGGCCTGAAGCGCAGCGGCGCTCACGAGGGCGGGGTAATCGAAGACCACTCGATCGCATGAGACGCGACACAACTCGGCAAGCGACCCACGCCAATCCGGCGTGTGCATCAGCACACGCAGGCACACGAGAGCGTCAAACGATCGCTCCGCGTAGGGAAGTTGGTGCACGTCGGCATGAGCGAACGTGATATCGACGCCGGCCTCTTCGGCACGCCGGCGGGCAACCAGGAGCATCTCGTTCGACGCGTCGACGCCGGTGACCGCGGCGCCACGACGCGCCAGAGCGATGGCCGCTCGGCCGGTGCCGGTCCCGACATCGAGAATGCTGCGGCCTTTCACAGGCGTGAGGAAGGACGCGATCACCCGTTCCTGCGACTCGGCGATCAAGCGGCCGATCGGGCCGCCGAACCGGAGCTCGTCGAACGACTCCGCCATCGCCCGATCGGCGTAGAGGGCGTAGCTGTAGTGATTGGCTGGGGTCAAACCAGGGTCAGACTCAGGTCTGACCCAGGTTTGACCCCTGTTTGACCCAGGTCTGACCCCAGTCTGACCCCGGTCTGACCCCACTTCGATCCTCATGCCACCCCTCCGACCACTTCCGGCGTGGCCTCACCCGTCAGATGCGCGCACGCCTGTCGCGTGCGCGCCAGGTACGACTCGTAGCTGTACTTCGTGTCAGCCAGCTCTCTGGCACGGCGGCCAAGCTCCCGCGCACGGACGGGATTCGAGATCGCATCGAGCACACCGGTCGCGAACGCTTCAGGCGTCGCCGACGTCAGAATCGCGACTTCGTCGTTCAAAACCTGTGTGTGCGTCAGCAGACGCGTCGCCACGATCGGTCGCCCGGCGCGAATGTATTGATAGATTTTGAGCGGCGTGTTCGTGCCCGTGCGTCGCGGAGAAACGAGCACGTCGGCGGCATCGAGGAGCGCGGGGATTTCCTCGGCCGGCCGCTGCCCCGCAAAAATCACGACGTCGCCGGCGCCAGCATCGCTCGCTTGCCCGCGCGCAGCGTCAATCTGTTCCGGGCGACCGCCTGCGAGTACGAAGCGCACGTCGGGACAACGAAGTCTGACGTGAGTTGCGGCGGCGAACAGCAAATCGAGCCCCTGATAGGCCTCGAACGTTCCCGTGTACAAGACCATCGGCGTTTCGGGTAGGAGGCCGAGCGAGGTACGAACCGCCGCACCGGTGCCATCGACGGGTGCGTCACCCGAACCGGGCGCGTTCTCGATGAGGATCGTCGGCACTGCCGAATCAATCTGCTTCACGGTCTCGGCGAGCTGCGGACAGATGACGATCACGACACGAGAACGATGGATGACGAAGCGTTCCATCCATGTGAACGCGCGGATGAGAAGGCGCGACCGCGTGAACGCGAAGTTCCGAAGCTGCTGCGGCAGGCTCGAGTGCATGTCGTACAGGTGCGGTACCCCCAGGAACGCCGCCAGGGGGACGCCGATAAAGCTCCCCTCCTCGTGCGAATGCACCGCGTCGTACCGCTCCCCGAGCGCTCGTCTGATGCACGTGAACATCAGGGCGACGTCGAGCGAGATCTTCGCCAACGACGGACCGATCTTGACGCCGCGCACGAACGAAGGTCGCACGCAGCGGAACAGTCGCAGCCCGGTGAGCGGCACGTCGCGGCCGAAGGGGTACGTCACTAGATCGACCGTATGACCGAGCTCGAGCAGCGCGCGTATTCGGTGATACTCGCTGAACGGCGTCCCCCGAGGCTCGAAGAACGGCTCGGGAGCAATCATGAGGATTTTCACGGTGTGATCCAGAAATTGTAGGAAACCCGACCCCAAACGTCAACGTAACTGTCGCCGTTTCCAGAGGTTAACAGTGGACTGCGAGCGTTTGGCTGCGGCAGACCTGGTTCGCACGTCTGTTGGGTTATTCTGTAAGACCAGTGCAACAAACGGTCCCTTCAGTCCCTCCATCGGAGCAGGCGTCGCGAGCGCGCGCCATAGCCATTCCCATCCTCAAAGCTCTTTTCAGCATCGCGCTTCTTGCGGTGCTGCTGTCCCGCGTGGACGTCGTGCGATTGTGGAACGTCGCGCGGACGGCCTCCGTTGCGTGGCTCGCAGGCGCGCTGCTGCTGTATCTGGTGATGATTCTGGTCAGCGCGTGGCGCTGGGGCCTGCTGCTGCACGCGCAAGGGGTTCGTTTTCCGTTTCAGGCACTGACGGGATCCTTTCTCGTTGCTACGTTCTTCAACAACTTCCTGCCGAGCAACATCGGCGGCGACGTGATTCGCATTGCCGATACGGCGCCCGCTGCCGGATCGAAGACGCTCGCGACCACAGTGGTGCTCATCGATCGCGGTCTGGGCCTGCTCGGTCTGGTCCTGCTCGCTGCCCTCGGCGCGTCGATCGGATTCGGTGCGAGAGGCGTCGGGCCAATTGGCCCGGGCATACTATGGACCGGGTTCGCAGTGGCGACAATTGTTGCGGCTCCGGCGCTCCTGGTCCCTGACACCTTTACGCGGCTTCTACACCCGCTGCGGCTGCTCCATCCGCAGTGGGTGGGAGAACGCCTCGACCGTTTGACAGCGGTGCTGACCCGATTTCGCGAAACGCCGCAGTCCCTGGCCGGGTGCTTCGCGGGCGCGATCGTCGTCCAGGCCGTCCTGGTGGCCTTCTATCTCGCGGTCTCGCACAGCATGCACATCCCGGTCACCTTTGGACAGCTCGCCGTAATCGTGCCGATTTCGTTCATCGTCCAGATGCTGCCAGTGTCTATGAACGGGTTCGGCGTGAGGGAGGCGACGTTCGGCTTCTACTTCACCCGGCTTGGGTTGCCGCTGGAATCAGCGCTGGTGGTTTCGTTCGTGGGTGCGGCCCTGATCATGATTTTCTCGCTGTCGGGCGGCGTCGCATACGCGAGCCGACAACGACGCTCACTCACGGTCGCGACTGCCGATTGAATACGATTCTGCTCAGCTTGACGATACTCTGATTTCGTCCGATATTCGACCCGTTCGCGGGATGAGCTTGCCTGACCCGCGCAGCCGTAAACAACACGATTGACCGTCACGCGTCTGCCGAACGCCTTTAGTCGCGTCGTTCGGGTGGTGTGTGCCGCACTTCGGGCGCAGGAATCCATGTTTTTCTTGACCGGAAAAACCTGTTCCGCCTATTCTGAAGGGTCTCCCGGACTTCCCAGCAGTCCCTCCCTACTGAGATTTCGAAGTCACGCCGATAGCGTGTCTGCGTACCAGCACGCGCGGCCCTTTCTGCTCGGAACTCGGCATCTTCCGCGACAGCGGACCAAGAACGGGTACATGAAACGGACGACGCTTTCCCCAGCGACTGCGCTTGCCGTGTCGGCTCTGCTGCTGCTCGTCGGCTGCGAAGCAAAAAAGAGCGAGACGCCTTTGAGCCCCTCGGTGGCCGGGCCGATCCCAGGCGTGGAAATCAGCGCGCCCGGGCTGGTCGAACCGACGCAAGGAAACAAGTTCAAGGACGTGCAGCAGCCGATTCGTCTCACGATCGGAAACTCGAGCAGCACCGGCGTCCGCCCGCTTTCCTACGCGTTCGAGGTCGCGACCGACGCCGGGTACACGACAAAGGTTTTCGCACGCGCGTCGGTGCCGCCCGGCGAGGGTGGCAGGACGAGCGTGCAGCTCGACAAGCTCGAACTGGGTCGCACGTATTACTGGCGGGCCCGTGCCGAGGACGGTGCGAACACCGGCCCGTACATGACCGCACGGTTCGATATCCTGCCGAGGCCATTCATTTCGGCGCCGGTACCAATCTCTCCTGCGAACAACGAGCAGACGTCGTCGCGCCGGCCGACGTTGCGCGCGCACAACGTGGACAAGAACGCCGCCGTCGGCGGGCTGGTGTACGAGTTCCAGGTGTCGAGCAACCAGGCGTTCACACAAATCACGGGCACTGCCCAAACCTACGAAGGCGCCGGCGAGACGTCCGCGACACCGGGTGCAGACCTTCCGAACGGTGCGACCCAGTACTGGCGTGCCCGCGCGTTCGACGCCGAAACGGCGAGCGAGTGGGGTCCCGTACAGGTCTTCCGCACGCCGAATGTTGGAGCACCGACCCCCGGGCCCACCCCGAGCCCCGGCGGTGGCGGCAGCTGCGCGCTTGGCAACGGACCCGCGATCATCTCCTGCATTTCCGCGAAGTACGCTGACAAACGCGCGCCAGTCGGGTCGCTGGGCGTGCGTCAGGCGAACATGATTTTCCTGCGCGACCGCATCATCGAAGCGGGCAAGTGCAGCGGCCTGGACTACGGATATAACCTGAAACGCGGGGGGCCGGAGTACAGCATCGACGTGATCGCGTGGAAGCGCCCGGATGGCAACATGGGCGTCGACATCGCATTCGACTACGACAATCTCGGCAACGCAATACAGCTCATGTGGAGCGAGATAGACCTGCAGGCGTCCTTCGCGCCTTACGGCAACGTATCCTGCGGCGGCGTTTAACCAAGAACGCGGGGCCTCGCCCACCGGACCCCTTCCCTCCCACCCCACCGCATGAATTACGTGCGGTGCGGGCCCCCGCATCGCCGTTCGCTCCCGGGTCGGGCTAGCGAACGGAAGCCGCCAACTCCTGACGGTATACTCGCCCGAAATGTCCTCTCCGACTGCGGAGCCGTCATCCGCATCCGGTCTGATCTCCCGCGCGAAGCATTTTCCGGATATCGCCCTCGTTCTGATCCTGCTCCTGGGGGTATTCCTGCGACTCCAGTACATCGAGTTGCCGATGGCGGA
>JBKPCD010000162.1:0-15017 GCA_046727175.1 Acidobacteriota bacterium
CGCCAGGTACCGCTCCGCACTGCGTCAGCGCCCGGGCTGAGAGTACTGGCCTCTCGGTTCAGGATCCATTCACCAGAAAAGTCGGGCTTCTCCGCTGACCAGGTCACTTTCGGTGTTCCTGCACAAACTGCTTGAATCGACGTGCTCGCTCCGGAGCTGGAATTGCAGTTTGTCGTAATTGGCAAGCGATCCCGTGCGCGCCCTTTCGATGGTCACCTGTTCATCGGCAAACGATTGGCCCCACAGCTCTACCCACACGTCGTACACGAACACCCTCGCACAACAAATACGCGCACCGGACTGAGAATGCAGCAATCGGAACCCGCCGTCAATGCGCGAGGGGGCCGCGGATCGAGCGGTCAATCTGACGAATCGCGCCGAAGTGATACGCCAGATGCGCGATGCTGGCGATCACGCCATTCAGCTCCATCTCGTCGTAGCCACGTGGCGATCGAAGTGTTTCGAGCCAAATGCGCGCCTCAGTACCAAGTGCTTTCCGCAACGCAGCCCATTCCTGATCGTTGACCACCGAACGCTTCCAGCTTGCCGTCCAGTCGGCCGTGGACCAGGGATCACGCTCACCCTGGCTCCATCGATTCATGAGCGACAAACCATACCGGACATGATCGACGTGGGCCGCGATGCTTGCGGCGCCGGCCACGGGCGCGGCTGACGCAGCCGATGCCGAAAGCTTGTCGAGAGACCGAAGCAGGCCGGCATCTCCGCCGTTGAGCATCCATGCGGCCGCCGCATCCGGTCCTTCGAGGAGCTCACGAAAGAGTGTTTCCAGCGACCGATGGAGGATGTTGGACATCATTCCTCTTCTGACTCGAGACGAAGACCGTCGTCTCAAACACGCTTGCGGACCATGACGTGCATCGCTCTCGCACCGCGATACGTCGTCGCACTGAAGCGGATCTCTTGTCGGAACGTCAACGGGGGGCTCGTTAAACGTGAGGAGTGGCTCGCGTTGTGCCTCTTCTACGTAATCCTTGGCCTCCTTCAGTCTTGCTCCCGTAGCCAGTCGGTACTCTTTGATGGCTTCAATCTTTTTGCCGCGCCGCATGGCATCGAGAACCGGCGCTGGAAGATTTGCGTACGGATCGAACTGAATGCCTTCGTGCTTCAGAATGCATCGAGCTTCGCCTCCAATCGAGACAAGGCACGCACCTGCCGCTCGCCTGAGGCCATCCGTACGATGATTACGGCCGCGATGAAGCCGCCGATAACTAGTCCCAGTAAGAATGGCTCACTCACGTCCGGGAACCGCTCCTTGTCTGCCCTGAGAGTCTAAGCCGCTGCATCGCCGGCATGCCGACGAAGGCCCTCCACGTGTTACGCGCTCGATGCCCGAGTGTCGCGCGTAGCGCGCGCAAGCGTAGAGTACGCCCATACTGTCAGAGCGGCGACGATCAAGAGAGCCGCCACATTGCCCCAGAACGCCGCATCGGGCCCGGTTTCCCAAATGAGCGGCTTGGCGTCGGGCGTCAGTTGCCACTCAGACCGACCGCGCGTAAAGAGGTCGAAGGCGCTGAACATGTTCCCGCCGGCATGGAGGACCATACCGGGCAAGGTGGAATCTGTAAAGTAAGCAAGGGCACCGTATACAGCGGCCACGGCCAGGTAGAACGGCAACAGCACGACGCCCACCTCTGGGTGCCCAAAATGCGCAAACCCAAACAGGCTCCCGGTTACGAGGATCGCGATCATCGGCCCATGCCGGCGCTCGATCGGCCTTTGCAGGTAACCACGGAAGGATGTCTCCTCCACGACGCCTGCGACGACCGCACTCATCCCGACCCACATCAGCACTGTGATAACCGGGTACCGCGACACGTCGAGATCTCGTTGCTGAGGCAGGGCGACGAGTCGGCTCAATACTCCGTGAAGGAGCAGTACGCTTACGAGGCCCAGCAGTCCCGACAAGAGAGCCAGCCCCCAGGCTTCGTCCGGAAGGGCGTTGGCACGGGCATACATCCGGCGCGCTCCGGCTGTCGACCGCGGCCATCCTGTTCCCCGCACCAGATAGCGCCAATACAACCACAGGTACATCGCCATGAGCGGAACGGCCCATGGCAGCGCCGATTGATGCCTGGTATTCGCCGAAACCAAAGCGGCCCACGGCATCACACCCGCGGCGGCGGCAGCCACGCCGAGGAGTACCGCGCGTCCAACGAGTGGGAGCCGATGCCAAAGCCGATCGAGGAAATCCATTGTCGCGCCCTCGCCCAGTGGCCTTCGGGTTGCCTAACGTCCTGCTGATGACACAGTAGATAGCCAACGGCAGCCCCGCCACCGTTAGCGCGAGTGGGTTGTACGCTTAACGCCCGCGCTTCACGATCCTGCGCGGCGCCGACGGCTGCACGCGCTTAACCGTAATGGGCACGAACCGTGAACTCAAGACCGCCTTCGAAGGGCAGGGTCATCGTCCGCAACGCGTTGCGCGGATCGTGGACGAATTCGAAGTACTCGCCGTACGCCTCGCGAAACTGCTGCGTGTTATCACAGATGACGACTCCGCCCTCCCGCAGATGAGGCGCGATCAGAGCGAGTGCCGCGCGGGCCATTGGCGTCCAGATGTCGATGAGCATGAAGTCGATTGGTCCGTGTACATCCGCGAGCGTTTCCCGCAGATCGCCCTCGCGGAGATCGATGAGATCGGACAGGCCGGCCTCGGCAAAATGGTCCCGCGCGATCTTGGCTTTCTCTAGCTCGTACTCCGTGCCGATCACGACCGGCCTGCCGTATCCTTCTGGCTGCGTGTGCGTCATCTGGCAAAGGTTGTCGCGGATCGCGGCGGCAAGAAAGAGTGTGGAAACACCAAATGACGTCCCTGCTTCGACCACGCGGCGAGCCCGGAGCGAGCGACAGACTTGAAAACAGAACTCCGCCTTAGGCCGATCGAGCGCGATAAGCTTGTCTTTCAGGAATTCGTTGGTGCGCTCGTCGAAGCGATTCCAATCGAACGAAGCTTCGGCACGGGCCGTGAAGCATCTCGTCACGGCGTCGTCTTGCGCGGCGTTCTTCGCGTAGAGCCGCTCGAGCAGGCCATCGATGGGGGATCCGAACACAAGGCGTTCGTTCATGTGATCAACGTACCGTTGAGCCTTCTACGCGATACGTGCCAAGGCACGCACGAATGTGCTTCGCTCTCGCCTGGAGCGCCTTGCTCGACGATCGCTCGAAATCCCTGAGGTGTCTGCGCACGACCGGCCGGAGCGCGACCCGCCGTTCAGCCAGCATGGCCAAGCCGTCGAGCGCCCACGCGCACGAAAGTCTGCGGAAACGTCACATTCTCGAGCACCTGTTCGACGCGACGCTCCTGCGCCAGACCCCAATGGAACAGCGGCAGAGCGCGAACGATCTGAAGACGGATCTCCCACTTGTCGCTTGCTGCGAGAGGGCCGACGAAGATCTTCCTGTGCGGCGCAATCCAGTCGATATGGTCGCGTGCCAGCTTCTCCAAGAGATCGAGGGCCCGCTGCACGACGAGCCAATCCTCATCAGTCGTCAACGCGACGAGTACGGTGACGAGCGACGGATCGTTTTCCATCAACGTCACGGGTCATCGTCGCACCTGCGCGGTCCAATTCACCACAGCAGTCAGCGCTTGTTCATTTGCCATCATCTGAGGAACGATGGCGAGAAATCTCTTTCCGTCGGGAGACACATCGAAGTCTCTCCAGGGCCACCTCCCACGTATGGCAAACAGCGGCACGGGCACGCCGATTTCGAGCGCGGGCGCTGTCCGGATCGGCGCCGCCATCACATGCCCATCCGCAGCTAA
Source organism: Acidobacteriota bacterium (assembly GCA_046727175.1). Classification (GTDB taxonomy): domain Bacteria; phylum Acidobacteriota; class Vicinamibacteria; order Vicinamibacterales; family 2-12-FULL-66-21; genus JBKPCD01. The sequence continues at coordinate 3,788 of JBKPCD010000162.1, forward strand.
GTAGAACAGCTCACGACCGTCGGGACTCCATCGACCGATGGATGCTCCTCCATTCGAGATCCGCCTTTTCGCGGCGAGGAGAGTCGACGGCGCGACGTAGATTTCGCCCTGACCTGATTCATCCGACGTGAACGCCGCGAACTGGCCGTCAGGCGAAAAGTGCAGACCCCGTTCGTTGAATGCGGAGGCAATGAGCGGCGCCGGCGGCCGCGAGCCATCGACCGGCACGCTCCAGAGATCGGCGTCCCCGCGTTCGCTTATCTGTTCAAAGGCTACGATTCGTCCGTCCGGCGAGATGTCCGTGGGAATCTGGAGTCGCCGCTTAGAAGGGAGCAACTCTTTTTCTGTGCCGGTTTCGAGGTCCTTGTAAAACAGGTGCGGCGGCCCGCCGCGCTCGGCAGTGAAGATCACGCCTCTTCCATGCGGCAGCCAGAGGCCAACTCCGCCATGCGGATCCGATGTCAGGCGGGTTTCCACGCCGCGGACGAGATCAGTCATCCACAGGTCGGTCAACCCCAGCCTGGGATCCACCCGATGAAACAACACGCGACGCCCTTCGGGCGAGATCCGGACGCGGACATAGTCGCCCTGGGGGTCGATCCGTCCGACCTCTCGTCCGGATCGGTCGAACCAGACAAGCTGCGCGAGGTCGGCGTGAGATTGGTAAACCAGCGCCCCAGTGCGAGAGGTGGAGAAGTTCGTACGGCCAGTCGAGCGCGAGTACTGAACTGGAGCCGCAAGCGAGAAAACATCGCCGGTCGGAAGATGCTCGACGAGATCAAAACGTTGCGCGACGAGCGTGCCCTCTCGAGCAAAGACAAGGTAGTCCGGATCGACCGATTGAACGTTCGAAATCGCAGAAAGTATCGTGGCCGGCGGCTTTCCTGGTTCCACGAGCTTGACGTGTCCCTCGCGGTTGGGCAACCGTGCGAGGTAGAGAAAACTCCTGCCTCCCGGCAGAAACCACGGCCAGCCGACTGATATCTCTCCCACCGAAGGGTCAGGCCCCAGCACCTTCGTCACCGAACCACCGGCAGGAGGCACGAGAAAGATTGCCTGTCCCTCGGGGGCTGCGAACAGGATCGCATCAGCGCCCCAGCTGCCGGAGAGGCCGGGGCCTTCGACGACATCACACAGCGTCACGACCGCGCCGCTCGAGAGGTCGAGCCGCATCAACCGGCCGCCTGCAAAGAACGCGATCGATCGGCTGTCGGGCGACCAGAACACCGAGGTCGCGCCGTCAGTCGCTGGAACCGGTCTCGCGTCAAGAGTCGCGAGCGGCCGCAGCCAGATACGGCTTTGGCCGGCGGGATCCATCGCAACGAATGCGAGTTGTGACCCATCCGGGGACAACGCGATGCCCGTCGTTTCGATATTGACCCTGAATCCGGCGGCTCCGAAGGCAGTGCCGGGAGGCGGCGAGATCGCGAATTGCACAGTCGCGGGGACCGACCCCGTCGAGATGTTCGGACGGAGTAGGGAGCGGCCGGCCATGACGGCCAAGACAATGACGGCGACGCCAAGGGCGATGGGTAGCGGCCGCGCGCTCGTTCGCGGAAGGGCTGAGCTGTCTGCTTTCGATTCGACTGGCGTCTCCGGTGGCCTCTTGGCGACGTCCGCCGACGGCGATGCCTCCCCACGAACGCTCGAATCGCTGGCCGGTCCTTGACGAACCTCGCAATCGAGCAAATAGCCTCGCCCGCGAACGGTCTTGAGCCGGTCCTCAGCCTTTCCCAGTTCGCGCCGAATCTCGACGAGACATTGCACCAGCGAGTCGTCGGTCACCGCGACGTCTGTCCAGACGGCATCCATCAGTTCCTGCTTGCCGACCAGGCGGCCCGCGTTCCTGACCAGATAACTGAGCACGTCGAACGACCGTGGCCGCAGCCTGATTTCATCGGTGCCGCGAACAAGCAGCTGGCGCCGCATATCCAACGTCACGTTGAGGAACGCGTAAGCCGTCGGGATGTCGTGCTGGCCTGAGTCAGCCGGGTTGAGCGGAGCAGCGCGCGCGCCGGTCACCGCGGGATTCGGCCCCGTTTCGTCCAGATCTCGGCGAGCATTCGTGCCCACGTCGTGACGCGCTCCGCCGTACAGACTACAAGACCACCTTGCGAAGTGGAGGCCCTGAGCTCGGACGACGATCCGTCCGGGAGGGCATTATAGCCACTTCCGAGGAGGACACATGACAAGGATCTGCTCTAGATACGCCGCTGCCGCACGAAGGCGCCGGCGTACCCTAGCCCTCGGGATGATGTTCCTGCTTGCAGCCGGGAGAGTTCTCGCGTGGACGGTGGCAGCCAGTTTCGCGCAGGAAGGGCAGGACCCCCAGCAGCAGGCGGAGTCTCGCGAACGTGCGGCGCAGGCGGAAAGGATCGTCGGTGTGTGGGATGTGGCCGTAACACTTCGCGACTGTCAGACCGGCAATCCCGTCGGCGCGGTTCGTGCCAGAAATATGTTCATTGCCGGCGGCACGCTGACGGAGCTCAACGCGCGCGGCAATCCGAGTCTGCGCACGCCCAGTTTCGGCACATGGCACGTCAACAAAAAGGGAACCTACTCCGCCGTCTTCCGGTACTCGCGTTTTGACGCCGCCGGGACGTTCACACAAACGTCGAAGGTCACGCGACAGATACAACTCAGTCCGGACGCGAATGCGTTCGCCGCCAGCGCGTTCGTCGAAGTGTTCGACGCGAACGACAACCTGGTCCAAACGGGCTGCGCGACCGAGGCGGCGACGCGGCTGGAATAGCGACTGATCTTAGTCGACCTTCGACCTCCGGCGAAGGGCCGGAGGTCGGAGAGATCATCGGACCAGCGGAAATGATTTCGTTGCAGGAGCGCACACCAGGCGTCAGTCGCGTCAGACATCATCTGACCAGTCGAAAGGGCCTGCCAACCGGCGCGCAGGGCCGTGCGTCGGTCCCCCTCGAAACCGGCCGGAAGACGGCATGGATCGGCGAGCAAGAAGCGTCCCGCGAACGCTCGTTACACACGAACGCACGACCAAGTCGGTTCACGCTGGCTAGATGAGAATCCGTCTTGTGTCAGAACTTTTATCTGTGCCACATACCGGTCCGCGGCGGCAGCGCTTAGCGCTTCTGATGTCTGGTGAACGCCTCGGCGATCCGTCGGGCAGACGGGTCAACGCCCTTGGCATTCGTCACGTTGGCTGCGGCGGCAATCGCGAGACCGAGATCCGGGAACGTCAGGAGCGAGACGGTGCCGCCCATGGGGCTGCCCCGGTGACTGACCATCCGTGCCGGCTCGCCGGCGAGTTGGACACTGCTGACGGTCCAGCCCAGCGCGTAGGTCGTGGACGCTCCAGACACGAGGCGCGTGGGCGTCTGGAAGGCGGCGATCGTCTCCGCCTTCAACAGCCCGGGCTTCAGCATCGCTGAGCCGAGTCGCACGAGGTCCGTCGGCGTGGAGAGAAACGCGCCAGCGCCCGCTAAACAGGAGTAGTCCGGCCGCGACGCCTCCTTGACGCCGAGCCGCGTGCGCAGGACCGACCTCGGCGAGTAGAACGGCGCGAGGGCGTCGAGGCCGTCGGTTTCCGCGACTACGGTGCGCTCCATGGCGAGGCGCTCGAACACCTGGCGGACCATGAAACGACTAAAAGGCTCCCCGGCCGCCCCTTCGACTGCCGCGCTGACCAGAACCCAGCCCCAGATGGAGTAGCGGTGCTGCGTGCCCGGCTCAAACAACAGCGGGTCGTCGGCAAGCATCGCCACCGCTTCGTCGAGGCTCCGACAGTGTTGGGCAGGCATGGCGTCGTTGTTGTCGCCGCGGATGCGGTGGACGCCGCCGACGTCGCCCATCAACTGGCGCGTGGTAAGTGTCCATTGCTTTTCAGGATACGCCGGAACATAGCGCTGCACCGGCGCATCGAGATCGAGGCGTCCGCGGTCGTGCAAAAGGGCGGCGCCAACCGCCGTCAGCGGTTTTGAGAGGGCACCGAGACGGAAGCGTGTGAGCGGCGTGACCGGCGTGCGGCCATCGACGTCGGCCCAGCCGAAACCTTCGGCCCAGACGATCTCGCCATCCACGGCGACGGCCACCGAGAGGCCAGGCAGGTTGTCACCGACGACCAGTGCGCGCGCGAGCCGCCTCGATTCCTCCACGGGACCCGCGTACCGGTCGCTGTACGCGGCGGCCGCCGTCGATGGCACTGCCGCGGCATCTTCGTGAACGGGCCTCGTCGATGCGAACCAGAGGGCTCTGCCGCCCACGACCAACAGGACCACGGCAAAGAGCAGGGCGAGCGCCGCCTCGGCACGCCAGTGTGTCGATCTCACGCTGCGATATTAAAGACCTTTGCCATACAAAGCAAATCGCCGACTAGTTGAGGAATAACCGCACGAACACGTCGATCTGTGCGTTCTCGCCACGTGCGCGCCCTGGGGCGACAGTGTCGATACCGCTCGACTGGAACGATTGGGTGAACCACCGGCGCGCTGGACGCTTCTGTCAGTGCCACGGCGTCTCGATCGTCTCCGAGCGGATCCGTGGAAGGACTATTGGCAAAGCGCTCAAACCATTTCGGCCGCTTCATTCCCGGCGGTCACGCGCGTGTCGTCGAGGTAATGTTGACCGACACCTGATCTACTCCGTTCTGAGCACCGACATCGGAGTCAGCCGCACGGCCCTCCACGCCGGCACCAGTGTGCCGGCGAACACCGTCAGGAGCGCCACGGCGACGGCGGTGACGAAGGTTGCGGGATCGCTCGGCGCGACGCCGAAGAGCAATGCGCTCATTCCTCGAGCGGCCGCATAGGCACCCAGCACGCCGGGTACGATGCCGAACAGCGCCAGCCGCATCCCGTCTGCGAGGATCATCCGTCCCACGCGCGCTGGATCCGCGCCCAGTGCGAGGCGTACGCCGATCTCCTGTGACCGCTGTGAGACGGTGTACGCGAGAAGCCCGTAGATCCCGACCGCAGAGAGCAGGATCGCCACCACCGCGAACACGCCCAGCACCTGGAGCTGGCCCCGGCGGCTGGCGGTCTCGCCCGCGATCACCTCGTCCATCGCACGCACTTCGGCAATCGGCTGCTCGGCGTCGATCGAACGGACGATCTGGCGGACGGCAGACACGAGCGCGTTGCCCTGGCCCGAATGCCGAATCACCAGATCCTTGGGGTCGAAGGCGCCGGGGAATGGATCCGGGGCCTGCGCGGCGGGGAGATAGATTTGGGGCTCGCTGGTCCGCTCCAACCCGCGGACCTTGATGTCGCCGACCACCCCCGCGACGGTCCGAGTGTCATCCAGGTGCCGGAAGGTCCTGCCGATCGGATCCTGGCCGGGCCAGTAACGTTCAGCGAACGAAGCGCTCACGACGGCGACCCACGCACGGTCGCCGCGGTCGTCGTCTTCGACATCACGGCCGCGGTGAAGGGGAATGCCCATCGTCCTGAAGTATTGCGGGGTGACCCAGCGATGGCTGACGACGTCTCTGCGCGCGCGTGGCACCTCTCGGCCAGGGATTTCGACCGCGGTGACGAGACCGGTTATTACCATCGGCAGCCCGCTGGTGAACGCCGCGCTTTGCACCCCGGGCAGGGCCCGCACTCGCGCGAGCACCCGATCGTAGAACTGGACGCGCTGCACCGGCTTGTCGTACTTCGGCCGCGGCAGGGCCATGTTGAGCGCGAGCACGTTCTGAGGCCTGAAGCCCGGGTCGATCGCTTGTACCCGCCAGACAGCCCTGATCAAGAGGCCGGACGTAATCAGCAGGACCACCGACATCGTGACTTCGACCGTGACCAAAACGGCCCGGAGTCGCTGCTTCGCTCCGCCACCTGCGCGAACGCCCTCGCGAAGCGCGTCGAATGTGGTGCGACGGCCTGCACGAATCGCGGGAAAGAGACCGAACCCCAGTGCCGTGAGCGTCGTGAACAGCGCCGCGAAGGCGATCACCCGCAGGTCCAGGCGGGGTTCGGTGGCGATGGGCAGCGTGTCAGGAACGAGGCTGGCAAACAGCGGGACGCCGGCGGCGGCGACGAACAGGCCTGCGGCGCCGCCGAGCAGCGTCAGGGTCAGGCTTTCGGTGACGAGCTGCCGCATCAGCCGTTCCCTCCCCGCGCCGAGCGCGGCCCGTACCGCGAGCTCACGCTCGCGTGCCGCGGCCCTCGCGAGCAACAGATTGGCCAGATTGGCGCAGGTGAGGAGCAACAGGCACAGGCTCGCGCCGCCGAGCGCCATGAGCATCAGGCGGAAGCGGGGTGACATGTTCTCCCGCATCCGGAAGAAGCTGATCCCGGTCTCGGCGTTCGTCTCGGGGTAGTCGCGGGCCAGGCGAGCGGCAATGACCTCGAGGTCGGCGCGGGCCTGCTCGAACGTGACGCCCGGTTTCAGACGCGCTACTGCGTGAATGTACGTGTTCGTACGGTCCGCGTAATCCTCGTTCTGGAACGTCAGCGCGGTCCAGAGCTGAGCATCGCGCGTGGGGAAGTAGAAACCGCGGGGCATGACGCCGATGATCGTGTGTGGCACGCCGTCGAGGTGGACCGTCCGGCCCAGCACCGATGGGTCGGCCCCGAACTGGGACTGCCACAACCCATAACTGATGACGGCTGCACGGCGATCGTCCTCGCGCGTGTCGAACACACGTCCGAGCGCGGGCGTCACGCCGAGCAGCGGGAGCACATCCGGCGTCACCGGTGTGATTGCGAGGCGGCGTGGTTCGCCGATCCCCACGAGGTTGCCGGCGCTGCCCGTGAACGCGCCCATCGCCCCGAACGACGAGCTCATCGCCTTAAAGTCGCGATAGTTGGCCGGCGAGAGCTCGTTCATGCAGCCCCATCCCGCCCCCGTCCGTGGTCCTTCGCACGCACGCACGAGCGCGTCGGGATTGGCAAAGGGCAGGGGGCGGAGCAGCACGAAATCCGCGACCGAGAACGCCGCGGTATTGGCGCCTACGCCAAGGGCGGTCACCAGGATGGCGGTGAGCGCAAAGCCGGGCGCGCGGTTGAGCGTGCGGGCCGTGTAGCGCAGATCCTGCTTCAGGATGTCCCAGTGGACGGCCGGTGCATTCATGATCACCTCGTGAAGAACCCCGAACCACAGCGCGATACGCGCGGCACCGCGGGCGTTGCGCAGGCGGATGCGGAAGATCGCCTCCATTTCGTCGCCGTAGTCCGCGCGGAACGACGCGGGATACAGGTAGAGAAGGAGACGGTAGATCCGCATCACACTTTCCGTGGCGCAAGGCCCCTCGCGCGCGCGAGGTCGAGCATCTGCGCCAGCCGGCGCGACTCGGCCATGGCGACTTCGCGGCCGAACGGCGTGATCCGGTAATAGCGCCGGCGCTCGTCGCCCATGTCTCTCGCCGGGCGCGAGCTGATCTCGCGAATCAGCCCCTGCTGCACCATCCGGTCCATTGACCGGTACAGCGTGCCGGGGCTCAGCTTCAACGCGCCGCCGGTGCGAGCGGCGACGTCCTTGATGACGGCGTAGCCGTGACGATCCTCATCGGCCAGCGCCACCAGGATGTGAAAGGTGGCCTGGGGCAGTGGCAGCAGCGATTCGGCTTCGGTCTTCACAGTGTGAGTATATCCACAGTGCACATAGTTGGACGTCCGGAACGAGGGTTCGGTTGGCTGGGGGTGGGTGCGGCAGTGAGGGCAGTTGGAGCGGGCTGTCGCGACCAGCCGATCGAATAGCGAGCCGCACGATCCGACATCAGGCATCCTTACGGCATCGTGCGGGACCACTTCGAGACCTTTCGTGCACAGGCCGCGTCGCTGCGGGACGGCGACGGGCTTCCGTGCTTCGTCGAGCAGGAGTTCTGCGACTTCCTGCGGTGCGGATGCCTCGCGGCTGGCCGCCCCTCGCGCAGGAGCGGCTGCACAGAACCAGCGATGGAGAGATCTGGCTGACGCTGCCGCACCGCTGGGGCCGACGGGACGACCCACCTGCGCTTCGACCCGCTGGAGCTGCTGGAGCTGCTAGCAGTGTTAACACCGAGGCCGGGGGTGAACCTGATTCTGTACTACGGCACCTTGGCCCCACGCGCGGCGTGGCGCGCCGCGCTTGTTCCGGCTAGGAAAGACGTTAGGAGCTTTGCCATATCCCATCTCCCATTTCCTATGAGGCCGTCCGTTCTTTCAGCGGCCTAGCGCACCGTCACAGCGCCGAAGTACCGATCCAGCCACTCGAGCGTTTCGGTGATCGTCTGCGGCCGCGGAATGTTGTGGCCGGTCTCGTAGACGACCCAGCGCTTGTCGGGCTCGCGGACGCCGAGCAGGTTGAACACGAAGCGCTGAGAGACGTCCACGGGGAAGAAGAGATCGTACCGTCCATTGAGCATCAAGGTCGGAACGCGCACCCTCGGTGCAAAGTTGATCGCTTCAACTTCGGGTCGCGCGCGCTGAGAATAGAATCCACCAACGTAGAAGATCGCAAGCTTGAGTCGTGGCTCGGCGGCGACCATGATCGTGCCCATGGCTCCGCCCCAACTCCGGCCGACGTATCCGATCTTGTCGCGCGCGATCTGCGGCCGCGTCTCGAGATAGTCGACCGTCCGCTGCACGTCCTTCGACCACATGATCACGTGGTCGCGGTAGAGCGTCGTCATCGCAGGAAAGTCGGACGTCAGCTCGCTCTGTCGCTCGTGTGTGGCCTTGTAGACGGGATAAGCGACCGCGCGCCCACTCCGAATCACGAAATCGCTCACCTCCATCATGCGCGCGACTCCGTCTTCGCTGGATCGCTGGTGCAGCGCGTTGATGCCTGGAAAGTACACCAGCGTCTGGTACGGTGGTGACGCGCGCTTCGGTAGGAAGAGATGAACGGTCATGCGCTCGCCACCGTACGCCGCGTTGAGTTCGACGGCCTCGTGACGCCAGTCGCGCGGCGTGTCGTCGGTCGATCGGACCGCCGGTGCGAGGTCACCGCGATCGTACGCATACAGACCTTGAAACGCATGAAACACTTCGTCAGAGACAGGCCGCTCGGTGCTGAAGTCGCGGAACACGAAGGGAACGGGGTCCGTCAGTGTGCGCGCGAGAGGCTCATGCGATGTCAGCTTCATGCACCGAAAGCCGAGCGACGGGCTGCGGTCCCACGGCGATCGTGCGTCGGCATCGTTGAAGAAGTATGCCGGATCGGACCACCCGCCACCGAGCGTATATCGACGATCGCCGCCTGCCTCGTTCCAGCACCATTCCTTCACGTTGCCCGCGAGATCGTGCGTTCCGTAGCGACTCACGGCGCCTGATTGTCCGACGGCAACCGGGCCGTCACTCAGATATCGGCCGCGCGGCAGGAGCACGTCGCTCGTGGCGCGACGATCCGCCACAACGCTCCAATGAAAGATCGTGGGCAAACGCTTGCCTGCAAACTCCGCGTACGCCGCTGCTTCGTACCAACTCACGCCCTCGACCGGAAGATTATCTTTGCCTTCGGGGTACGTGCCGAGCTCCCACGCGGCGGGCCCGGGTCGTCCGGTCCGGTCGTGAAACTGCGTCATCGCCGTCTCCCACGGCACCTCACGACGGTCCTTGATGAACGGCTGCGTCCAGAATCGCCGATCGTTGTAGCCGCCGCGATCCACGAAGCTCTTGAACTCGCGATTCGTGACTTCGTAGCGATCGATCCAGAAATCCTGCAGCTCGAAGGGCGCGATGTGCTCCAGCCCGGCGATGGCAAGAAGTTGAAGGCCCCTCGGAGACGCACGCACCATCCCGGACGGTCGGGTCTCGGGCGTGTCGAGCACGTATGCATACGGGACATCCGGCGCGAGTCGAAGGAGAGTGATGTATCGCGGCAGCAGGCCAACGTCCTCGACGGGCACGAAGCCGGGTCTCTCGATCCGCCACTCGAGCAGATTGCGCGGAATGCTGGAACCTCGAATCGGCGTGTGACCCAGAAGCTGCCACGGCTCTCGATCGTTGCGGTACGGGCGATAGTAGACAGCCGTTCCATCGGGTACCGAGTCGATGTCAATCTTTCGCGAAACGGCCTGGAACAGCCGCTGCTCTTCGCTATTGCCCGCGAGATACGGCTCGATCTTCCGAGCGAGATTGAACGCCGCGTAGTACTGTTCGCGCTCCGCCAGGCGAGCGAGCTCGGGGAGCGCATGTTCGCGCGCCCAACCGGCGCGCGACGATCGCTGCCGGTACGACCAGCCTCCGAATGCAAGCGACACTGCGATCGCCATGACACCGGCGACGAGCACGCGCTTCCGCCGCGCCGACATCGGCGAACGGATCGGCGCGCCACTGCCCGACGATGTGATTCGATGATTCTCCGAGACTTGCGCGACGTCCACGGCTGTGAGCCGTCGTGCCCCAGGATCCTTCTGAAGCACACTGTCAACGATCGATTCCAGCCAATCCGGCACATCGGGTCGAAGCTGCCGAATTGGCACCGGCGATCGCTCGACGATCGCGTGCATCGTCGCGAAGACGGTCTCGCCTCGAAACGGCAGCTTGCCCGTCAACATCTCGTAGAGCGTGACACCGAGCGCCCAAATGTCGGCTGCCGGCCCGACCGGCTCGGCGCGGACCTGCTCGGGCGCCATGTACGCCACGGTGCCGAGCGTCTGTCCGTCGGACGTCACGCGGGTCGAGGTGGGCCCATCTGGCGAAACGGGCAGGGCGAGACCGAAGTCCAGAATGCGTGCGTGGCCGTCTGGACCGACCATGATGTTTGCCGGCTTCAGATCACGGTGGACGACACCGGCGGCGTGCGCGTGCGCGAGTCCACTCGCAACCTGCGCGAGAATCGCGATCACATCAGTCAACGGGAGCGGCCCAAGTGCCAACCGGTCCTTCAGCGTCGTCCCGGGACAGTAGGCGAGCGCGATGAACGGCATCGATTCCCATTCACCGATTTCGTGCACTGCGGCGATGTTGGGATGATCGAGAGCGCCTGCAATCTGCGCCTCACGCACGAGCCGCCGGACGGCGCTCTCGTCGGCAGCCGCACTCCCCGTGAGGAACTTCAACGCGACTTTGCGTTTCAGCCTGACGTCCTCGGCGAGATAGACGATGCCGAGGCCTCCGGCGCCGAGCGGCGCTTCCACCTGAAAATGGCCGACGAGTGCGCCTGAGGTGAGAGTCATGACTGGGAGCGGCGCTCCATTCCAGCGATTCGTGGTCGAAGAGTCCCGCCTGGAGGATATCGGATTGTAGCAAGAATCGTGAAGACCTCGATCCGAGCCATCGCGGCTACACTTGCGGAGCGTTCATTCGAGGGCTGTCTCTTATACACATCTCCGAGCCCA
>JBKPCD010000163.1:0-9722 GCA_046727175.1 Acidobacteriota bacterium
GTGATGCCCTATTTCGATCAGGTGTTCGGCGAAGAGATCGACCGCGTCTTCAAGGAGAAGTGCGATCTCCTGCTCGGGCGCAAGACCTATGAGATTTTCGCAGGATACTGGCCCTACTACGACGAAACCGCCCCCGCTGGCAGCATCGCCAAGCTGTTCGAGGACATCAAGAAGTACGTGGTTTCGCGCTCGGGCGACGTCGATAGCAGTTCGCAGCGCTCTGTGCTGCTGCGAGATAGCGGTATACGTCGAACGGCCCACTCTGAAGAATTGCCGTTTCGACGGGGATCTGCCACCTTCAGGAACACTATCCGCCGCCGGGGAACGCCCTTCTTGGACGGTTCGATTCCCGTCTGGCTCACTCTATTAGACTTCACTCGCGTGGGCCCCCGCTTCGCTGCCCCACGCTCGCTGCGCGCGCGGACCGCTTCAGGCCGACGCTGCGCGTGGGTCCTTCAGCGGTTCCCTCCGGCCCTCGCTTGCCTGTCCCGCCGTAGCACGAAGGACGAAGGCGGGCGGCTGGACCGTACCTCACCCTCCGACCGCTGGGGGTTCAGATGAATGTCGGGCGGGTGTATAAGAGGGTCGGCTTCACTCGTTCGTCCGTCTTGCCGCGACCATGCGACACCTGTTCATCTGCACGCTGCTTTGTATTCTGTCCATACCAGGACTCGCTCAAACCACGCGGTCACTCCCTCAGCCGCGCCAGGCCAAGAGTTCGGATCTTTCCAGGAGCTTCGCTCAGGACTGGGAAGATCGCCTGATGGCCAGCGACCCGAAGGTCCGGGCAATCGCCGCAACCGCCCTGGTCCGGGGGGCCCGGGGTTCGCTGCCTTTGCTGAGACGACTCCTCGACCGCGACAATGAAGACCTGCAACTGAAGACGTTTGACATCATCCGCCGGATGGGTCCGACGGCCATTCCGCTGCTGGTAGACCTGCTTCGCGATGTGCGAGTCTCCATCCGGCGCAACGCCGTTGATGCCTTGATCGACCTGGCGCCCTATACAGAATCGATTCAACCGTCGTTGAGACGGGCACTGAGAGACGAGGATTCGGACGTTGCGGGCGATGCCGCACGTGCCCTGGGCGCGTTGGGCAAGAAGGCCACTCCTTCGGTACGCGCTCTCGTCAGGACTCTCTCGCACGAGGAATCATACGTCCGCATCTACGCGGCTGAGGCCCTGGCGTCCATCGGTCCGAATGCGGGCGCGGCAACCGAGGACCTCGCAAGAGCCGTGGGCGATCCGATTCCCGGCGTTCGATGGGCGGCGTGTGAGGCCCTCGCAACCATCGGCCCCGCCGCGCAGTCCGCTGTGCCGCAGCTGATCGAAGCTCTGACGGATGAATTCCTTTATGTGCGCATCTTCGCGGCCGGGGCGCTGGGCAGCATCGGGCCAAAGGCACGGACGGCCCGGGAGGCGCTGAGAGCGGCCGCAAACGATCCCGCACTGCGTGACGAAGCTGAGTGGGCGTTGAATCGAATCGCCGGCGTCCAGTCTGGAGAGCCTGTCGCCTCTCCCCCCGTGCCCGCGCCTTCCGTCGCGCCACAACCCCACGCGACAGCGGCTCAAACAGGCAATCCTCCGATTCACTGGGATACGACCACCGGGCTGAACATCGTCTGGAGCGTCGAGTTGGGAAACCAGACGTTCGGCCGTCCCGTGGTTGCCGGGGATGCGGTCTATGTGGGTACCGACAACGCCAGGCAAATGAACCCCGCCTTTCAGGAAGAGCGCGGCGTGCTCATGGCCTTTCGGGTGACGGATGGCGCGTTCCTTTGGCAGGACGTGGCTCCGAGAGTGGAGCGCGGCCTGCGCGAGTTCCTGCTGCCTTCGACGACGAGTGCGCCGTATGTGGAAGGGAACCGCTTGTACTATGTCACCGCCGAGTGCCAGCTCCGTTCCCTCGACGCGCAGGGTTTCCGCGACGGCGAGAACAACGGTCCGTATCGGGAGGAGGTCTTCCAAGACAACGCTGCGGCCGACATCGTCTGGGAGTTGGACATGTGCGACCGCCTGGGTGTCTTTCCGCATGAAGCGTCCAACAGCGAAGTGTTGCCTGTGGGCGATCTGCTGTTGGTCTCTACCTCCAACGGCCAGAATGAAGGCCACACGCGCGTCCCGTCGCCGCGCGCCCCAAGTCTGATCGCGGTGAACAAGCACACAGGCGACGTCGTCTGGCGCGCGATCGGCGCGGGCGGGCAGGTGCTGCACGGCCAGTGGTCCAGCCCTGTGGCGGCCAACGTCAACAGCCGCATCCAAGTGCTCTTCGGCGGAGGAGATGGCTGGCTGCGCGCCTACGACGCGGCGTCGGGTCACGAAGTCTGGCGATTTGACGGCAACCCGAAAGACGCCCGCTGGCTTCCGCGCCCCGGCGTCCTTTCACGCAGCTCCATCATTGCTTCACCGGTCTTCGCCGACGGCCGCGTCTTCATTGCCATGGGGCTGAGTCCAGGGCACGACAACGGACCTTCGTTGATTTATGCGATCAGTCCCAACGGCCAGGGAGACGTCACCGAGAGCAGGCTCCTCTGGACTTCTCGCGAGGTCGGCCGCGTGGTGGGAACGCCCATTGTCAAGGACGGTCTGCTATACGTAGCGGACCTGGGCGGAACGGTGCACTGTCTGGACGCGGCCACTGGCGCCCACGTCTGGAAGCACGCGACGAACGCGGCCATCTGGGGTTGCCTCCTGCTGGCCGGCGACCGGCTTTACGTTGGGAACGTTGAAGGCACCATGACCGTTCTTCGTGCCGGACGGCGAAAGGAATTGCTGGCGCAGATCGAGATGGATGCGGCGCTCTATTCGCGTCCGGCGGTGATCGGCGATGCGCTTTATCTGGCCACTGCGCACCGGTTGTACCTCATCGCGGCAAAGCCTTGATCCTGATAACGGCAGTTAACACAGCGCGGCCAAGCCGCAGCCAGCAGGCTGAAGTCTGAATCCGATCGTCAGGCGACGGCCCTCAAGTGCTGGAGCGACTTCAGCCATTCGGCGATCCGGTTCCAACTGGCGAAATTTTGGCTCACCATATCAGCCCTCTTTGTCGTCAATAACTTACGTCCACGAACGCGGCGACCGCAGACAGTAATCGAACCAGCGGGATTGAGCGATTCGTACACTCGCGCGACCGCGCAGGTTGACGCTTTGGTCCGCCCAGTGCAAATTGGAAATCCACTCATCACGTGAGTGAGTCGGCTGAGCGCACGATTTGACGGGAGATGTCGACATGTGGCGCTGGACGATGCGCATTTTCGTCGTGCTGGGCGCGTTCCTTATCGTTGCCGCACTCTCCGGCGCCACGTATCAATGGCTTGCGACTCGAAAGGAGCTCGCGGCGACTCCGCCTCCCGGACATCTCGTCGACATCGGAGGGTACAGGCTGCATCTGTGGTGCACCGGCGACGGCGCGCCTGCCGTCATCCTCGACACGGGACTCGGCGGCTCGAGTGCTGACTGGGGCTTCGTCCAACCGGATGTTGCTCGATTCACGCGTGTCTGCTCCTACGACCGGGCAGGTATGGGTTACAGCGATCCCGGCCCGTCGCCGCGGACAGCACGCCGCATCGCGAGCGAGCTGGCCGAACTTCTCATCCGCAGCGGGATTAACGGACCCGCGGTGCTCGTGGGGGCCTCCATCGCGGGTTTCGACGTCCGCGTGCTCGCTTCCGATCACCCTGAGCGCGTCGCCGGTCTCGTGCTCGTGGATGCCTCCCACGAAGACCAAGCACATGAAGTGCCACGGATGGCGCGATTTATTCCTCTGCTGTCGACGATTGGCGTCCTCCGACTGTTCGGCGTATCGTTCGGCCAGAGAATCGAATCGCTGGCTCCATCAGTGCGGCAATTCGCGCGGGCGACGAGTTTCCGCGCAGCCGGATACCAGGCGGCGGCTGACGAGATCATTCATATTCGGCAGAGCGCATCGGAAGTCAGGAGGTCGCGCCGCAAGCTCACCATCCCTGTCCTAGTCATTACCGGTGGCCGAGGAGCCGACGAGAATTGGCGACAGTTGCAACGTGATCAGGCCTCGCTGTCGGAACGAGGATGTCTGACGATCGCTCAAGAGTCCGGTCACGTCGTGTCGGTCGACCAACCAGAGGTCGTTGTGGACGCGATCCGGACTGTCGTGGAGGCAGCCAGAGGGCACGATGTCCCCCCTTTGCGCTACGCCTGCGAACGTTGAACGCGACCGCCGTCGGCAATGAATCTGCGTTCAGGCAAGCGATCGACCGGAGCGCCTCCGCCCGATCTACGCAGCTCGTCGCAGCGCTTGGATCCGGACCAGCAGGGTCGTGACATGGTTCCAACTGGTGAAAGTTAGGCTCACGAGTCGACTCGCCTTCGCGAGCCACGTTCATGTCGAAACTCCTGAGCAACGGCCGCGAGTGGAAGGACCAAACCTGGCTTTCGCGAATCGCGCGAGGCGTGAGCTTCGGCGCCGGCGCATCAAGAGCGAAGGGTTCATTCCGCCCTCAAGGTCTCAACCGGATCAACCGCCACTGCGCGGCGCGCCGGCAGATAGCTGGCCAGCACGGCAACTGCCGCGAGCACGAGGGTCGTCGCGATGAACGTGGCGGGATCGAGCGGCCTTATGCCGAAAAGGAGTGATTGCATGAACCGGGTGAAGCCCGCTGCCCCTCCCAGGCCTATCGCCACGCCGACGCTGACCAGGACCAAACCCCGACGCACGAACAGTCCCGGATCTCGCGCGGCTGCGCACCAAGCGCCAGCCGGATGCCGATCTCGCGCCGCCGCTGCGACACCGCATACGCGGTCACGCCGTATAGTCCCGATATTCCGAGGAGCAACGCCATCGCGCCGGCGATCGTGAGCAGCGTCAGCGTAAAGGCCGTGCGAGCTATCGACTGCTCGAACACCTCGTCGAGCGTGCGCACCTCTGCCAGCGGCAAATTGGCGCTGACTGACCACACCGCTTCGTGCACCTGCCTGAGAAAGCTCTGCGTACCGGCGCGTTCGGTGCGGATGGCGACGCTTACCCGGCGTGACTGATATCCGGACGACATGCTCAAGAGCTGCTCGAGCGGCTGGGCCGGCCAGTAGATCGTCGCAGGCGGCGGCCGATCGGCGCCGTCGTCACAGACGTCGCGTGCCACGCCGACAATCTCCCGCCACGGTGATCCCGGGGCGTAATATTCACGAACTCGCTTGCCGAGTGCGGCGGTCGGATCCCCCCACACCTCGCGCGCCAGGTTCTCCGAAATGATCGCGACGTCGCGCAGGCCATAGAGATCGGTCCACGTGAAGTCGCGGCCCGCGACGAGTGGGGTTCCCAATGTGTGAAACATGCCGGGCGAGATGATCTTGACTTGCCGGTTGGGCGGCGTCCGGCCATCGTCCGCCTTGCCCTCAACAGCGAGGGCGGCGCTGCTTCGATCGCTGCCCATCGGCAACCGGGTCGTGAACGCCACCAATGCGACACCAGGAATGCTGGCGATCTGGTCCACAACTTCCTGCTGCATGCGCGTGACGCGCTCTGGCTCAACAACCATGGTCGCCGGGATCGACATGCTGAACGTCTGCACGTGCTGCGGCTGTGCAAAACCAGGATCAACCCGACGAAGTGCCTGGAAACTGCGGATCATCAGGCCGGCGCTCACAAGCAGCACCAGCGCCAGGGCCGCCTGCACTGCCACCAGCGCCTGTTGAGTCCGTTGGCGCTCCCGCGTCAGGCTTGCATGACGGCCGCCGCGGGCGAGCGCCTCCGCGAGCCGTGGTGAGGCGTACTTCAGGATCGGGATGAATCCGAACAGGAGCCCTGACATCAGAGAAATCGTCAGCGCAAAACCGAGAACCACACGGTCGAGCGAGATGTCGGTCAGCCTGGGCAGGTTCGATGGCCCAATCGCCAGCAAAACCCGCAGCCCGCAATATGCCAGGCTCACGCCCAGGGCGCCGCCCAAAACAGCGGGCGTCACGCCCTCGACCAGAAGCTGGCCTGCTACTCGCGGCCAGCACGCGCCGAGTGCCGCGCGAATCGCAAACTCCCGCTGACGTGCGTCCGCACGCACCAGCAGCAAGTTGGCCACGTTCGCGCATGCCATGAGTAGCACGATGGTGATTGTTCCCATCAGAACCCAAAGCGTCCTTCCGACATCGCCGACGACATCCTGTTTAAGGGGCCGCAGAGACGGCGCCCAGCGGGTTCGGACCGCCGGGTTCACCCCGAAGTTCTCAAACCAGACGTGGAGTACGCGAACGGCATCGGCGCTGGCCTGCGCCAGCGTGACGTCGGTCTTCAGCCTCGCCACGCCCAGGAGCCGGAAGCCAGGCGTCAACCGTCCGCGGTCGATGCGCAGCGGCACGATGAGGTCAGGCTCGCCGTCGAAGCGGAACCCAGCCGGCATCACGCCTACGATCTGGTGAGGACGCGCGTTGATGGTGAGCATTCGTTCCAGAACGGCGCGGTCTCCGCCAAACCTCCGATGCCAGTAGCCATGACCGAGCATCACCGTGTCCGGCGCTCCGGGCATGTCGTCGGCCGTCGAAAACCAGCGCCCGAGATCAGGCCGCACACCGAGCGTGGTCAGGACTCCGCGCGTCGCCCTCAACGTGCGCACTTCCTCGGGTTCGCCGTGCCCGGTGACGATCGCCGTTGCCCCGGGGATCCAGGCGCCCAGGTCCTGAAAGGCCTGAGTGTTATCTGCATAGGTCGCATAGATGGCGTCGTTGAAGTAAGGCTGGTCGATGCCGCCGATCAAGTGGACGATCCGGACGAGCCTGTCGGAATCAGGATAAGACAGCGGGTTGATGAGCACGCCGTTGACGACGCTGAAAATCGCTGTGGCGGCGCCGATGCCGAGCGCGAGCGTCACGACTGCCGCGGCGGCGAAGCCGGGTTGCTTCCGTAGCGTGCGCGCTGTGAACCGCATGTCCTGCCAGAGGTCGTCGAGCAAAAATCCTCCGATTGCGAGGTCGCGAAGACCGTCGAGGCAGCCTCAAGACTCTGACAGAGCCCACGCTGACCGACGCAGGGAATCCTATTCACGCCGCAACGCGGCCATCGGATCCACCGCCATCGCGCGGCGCGCAGGATTCAGGCACGCAATCATCGCCACGCCGACCAGCGCTAGTGTCGCGGCGGTGAACGTCAACGGGTCCGTCGGCGTAACCTCGTAGAGCAGCGCGCGCAGGAAGCGTGTCAGCGCCAGCGCGCCGCCGATCCCGAGCACCACGCCTACGCCGATGAGCAGACCTCCCTGCGCGAGCACGAGTCGCAGAACTCGCGCTGGATCCCCGCCGAGCGCGATCCGAATCCCAACTCCTTCTCCCGGGCGGCGACGGTGTAGACAGCACCCCGTAGATCCCGCCCCCCGACAACGCGAACGCCAGAACCGCGAACAGGCCAATCAACCAGGGCGAGAGGTCCAAGTCCGCGTGGGCCGCGGAGATGACGAAGGAACGTACGCCAGCCCCGAACTCAGGACGGCGCCGTCCGATGCGGGGATGTTCTGCAAGTAGGTCCAATCCGTCGCCGATGGCCTCGAGCAATCGATCGGCCCTTTCAACGCTCGTGTCGGCGGCGACGTACAGCCAGATCTCCCGAAGATCGCTCTCGGCCAGCTCCGACAGCCGATAGCGCATCAGCGCTTCTTGGCTCGAGCTGAGCGACCCTCGGCCTTGATACGTTCGATGAGGCGTCGGCCAGAAGCCTTGTCGTAAACTTTGCCCGGCCTACGGGCAAGTTGGTCGAAACCAGCCTGGACATCCGCCCGAAGGCGCTCCCTCTCCTGGTCGCGCTCTTTCAGCAAGCGCAACGCCTCCCGCACGACTTCACTCGCGGTCTGGTAGAAGCCGCTCTTGACCTTTTCGTTGACGAGTTGTTCCAGTTCTGGGGTGAGCGAAACGTTCATCTTGAGAGTGCCCCTTTCGCTCACGGTAGCGGGCGTGTCCGTTTTTGTCAATATTTGACATCCACCCAGGAGCGGTTCCGTGCGGCATCCGGTGACCGTGAGCGATGCTGCATCGCCGCGCAGGCGGCCACAAAAGCGGCCACACGATAACGCACTCCCTGCTCGCTGATCGATCTGACGCACTCAATCGCTTCCTCGCCACTGGCGATCAGAAGCGAGACCTACACTGTGTTCGAACGGATGCATTTCCCCGAGGAACAGGTTGGGAGAGGCGAGACGGACCGACGCCTGGGCGAAAAGAAAGAAAGGTAAAGATCCGGACGAAGGTTGAGCGCGAACGCTGGATGGATCTATACTGATGGTATAGACCAGACGAGGGGATGATGACTACTACTGCCAAGCTGTTCAAGAACGGCCGAAGCCAGGCCGTGCGCCTACCCCGCGAGTTTAGGTTCGATGGGGACCGCGTCAGAGTGCGCCGTGCTGGGCGAGGGGTCCTCGTCGAACCAGTCTTCACCGACGTCGCTGCCTGGTTCGCAGAGCTGGATAGACTCGCATCCGAGCCCTTCATGCCGGAGGGTCGTCAGCAGCCACCGACACCAGAGCGAGACGTATTCGAATGACGACGTACTTGCTTGATACGAACGCCTGCATCGCGTTGATCAACGGCACCGAAATGAACGTGCGTCGACGATTTCAGCGAGTAGTGGCTCGTGAGAGCGTAATCTTGCTGTCGTCGATCGTCGCGTTCGAGCTATGGTACGGCGTTGCGAAGAGCCAGCGGAAGGACAGTAACACTCAACGGCTCGAGGCGTTTCTTGCCGGACCTATCGAATGGACTCTCTTCGACGAAGATGATGCGCGCGCTGCGGGCACTGTCCGCGCTGAGCTCGAGGCCGTGGGTAAGCCTGTCGGCGCCTATGATGTCCTTCTCGCCGGCCAAGCTCGAAGACGTGGCGCGACACTCGTGACCTCCAACACCAAGGAGTTCGCGCGTGTGCAGGGATTGAAGTGGGAAGACTGGGCAGCTTCTCGTCGCTGAACAGACGAAATCAATCTCATGGACCTGATCTCGCGGTCTGTCGATCAGACATCGTCGTCGCAGGCGAAGATCGTCCTTTTTCGGTCGCTCTTCCGAGGCCGCGAAGACGTGTACCCGCGGCGATTCGAGAGCCGCAAAACTGGCAGGTCTGGGTACGCGCCCGCCTGTGCCAACGAGTGGGTCCGAGGCGTGTGTGAGAAGCCGCGCATCAAATGCGCTGAATGTCCCAACCGTAGGTTCCTTCCGGTCACTGATGACGTTATTCGCTGGCACCTGTCAGGTTGCGACCCCGAGGGACAGCCCTTCGTCGCTGGCGTCTACCCGTTGCTTCAGGACGAGACCTGCTTTTTCCTCGCCGTCGATTTCGACAAGGCCGGCTGGCGCGACGATGCCGCGGCGTTTCTTGAAACTTGTCGCCACCTCAATCTCCCTGCCGCGCTCGAACGATCGCGCTCCGGGCGAGGCGCGCATGTCTGGTCTTTCTTCGAAGAGGCCATTCCGGCCGCCCTTGTCCGAAGACTGGGATCGCATGTCCTCACCGAGACGATGGAGAGACGTCCGGACATCGGGCTCGATTCGTACGACCGGCTGTTTCCGAATCAAGACACGATGCCGCAAGGAGGATTCGGAAACCTGATTGCTCTGCCGCTCCAGAGGGCAGCGCCGGCATCCCGCCCGTTCGAGCACTTCGTGCTGGTTCAGCCGACACCGTTTCAGCCGAACAGAAACCCTGATCCGGACAAGCGCGTCGAATTCCAGACCCTCTATCAGGAGTTGATCGACGACCACGCGCGAACTCGGCGAA
>JBKPCD010000164.1:0-44755 GCA_046727175.1 Acidobacteriota bacterium
CAGAGGCTACGACGCCGTTGCGCTGAAGATCGTGCGCCGCTACGAGCGATGACGGCGCAGCTTCTCTGGAGCGCGGCGGTCGCGGCGCTCGGCGGGTTTTTGTTCGGCTTCGACACGGCCGTGATTTCCGGTGCCACAGACGCTCTTCGCCTGCGCTTCGCGCTCGGCAGCAGCGAGCTGGGATTTACTGTGGCGAGCGCGCTCATTGGCACGATCTTCGGTTCGATCGGCGCGGGGACGCCCTCCGAGCGATACGGCCGCCGTCCCGTGCTGCGCGCACTCGCGGTGCTCTACCTGGTGACGGCCGCAGGGTGCGGGCTCGCGTGGAGCTGGCTTTCGCTCGTGATATTCCGCTTCATCGGCGGACTCGCGATCGGGGCGTCGTCGGTCGTCGCGCCGATGTACATTGCAGAGATCTCTCCCGCGCCGCTGCGCGGCCGGCTCGTGGCGCTCAGCCAGTTCAATGTGGTCTCCGGCATCCTCGCGGCGTATTTCTCCAACTACGTCATCGCTGCGATCGTCGGCGGCCCGGAGACGCCTGCGTGGCGGTGGATGCTGGGCATCGCCGCGGCGCCCGCGGCGGTCTTCTTTATCCTGACGCTGTGGATCCCGGAGAGCCCGCGCTGGCTCGTCAAGGAGCACCGCCGCGACGACGCAGCCGCGGTGCTGCGCGCAATGGGAAACGAAACGCCTGACATGCTCGTTCGCGAGATCGCGGGCTCGCTGCACGAGGAAACCGTCTCCGCTAACGAGCCGTTCTTCCAGCGCAAGTACCTGAAGCCGATTCTGCTGGCGGTCATGGTCGCCTCGTTCAACCAGCTGGCCGGAATCAACGCGCTGATCTACTACACGGCGGACATTTTCACGATGGCCGGCGCCGCGCGGACGAGCGCGCTCCTGCAGGCGGTCATCATCGGCTTCACCAATCTGATCTTCACGGTAGCCGCCATGACTGTTATCGATCGGTTCGGGCGCAGGCTCCTGCTGTTGATTGGCGCCGTCGGCCTGGCCGTGTCTCTGACGCTTACGGCATGGGCCTTCCACCGCGGCAGCGGCGGCACAATCGTGCTCTTCAGCCTCATCGGCTACATCGCGTTCTTTGCGTTTTCGCAGGGATCGGTGATCTGGGTCTACATCAGCGAGATCTTTCCGAATCGCGTGCGGGCCCGTGGCCAGGCGCTCGGCAGCTTCACGCACTGGTTCTGGGCGGCTGTCGTGAGCTGGACCTTCCCGATCATCGCGGAAACGTCCGGCGCGTCGGCGTTCGGGTTCTTCGCCGCCATGATGGTGCTGCAGTTCGTGCTCGTGTGGCGGTTCCTTCCGGAAACCAAGGGTGTCTCGCTCGAGCAGATCCAGCGGACGCTCGGCATCGATTGAACGGGCAGCAATGACATCGCGCGCGCGTCAACGTATCCGGTGGCTGCCGGCAATGACGGCGTGCGCGGCCGTGGTGACCCTCTCGGTATCAGCCGCTTCGCAGGACTACGAGGAGCCGCTTCGGCCGCAGTTCCACTTCACGCCGGCACGCAACTTCATGAACGATCCCAACGGCCTTGTGTTCTACAAGGGCGAGTACCATCTCTTTTACCAACACAATCCGTTTGGCGAGAGGTGGGGGCATATGAGCTGGGGACACGCGGTAAGCCGCGACCTGCTGCACTGGGGACACCTGGCGGTGGCCCTTCGCGAAGAAAACGGCGTGATGATCTTCTCGGGGAGCGTCGTCGTCGATCGCACCAACTCCAGCGGCTTCTGCCGTCCCGAGGGCGACGATCCGTCATGTCTCGTGGCGATCTATACGGGCCATGGGCATGACAAGCAGACGCAGAACCTCGCCTACAGCAACGACCGCGGCCGCACATGGACGAAGTATGCGAGCAACCCGATCCTGGACCTCGGCCTCAAGGAGTTCCGCGATCCGAAAGTTTTCTGGCACGAGTCGACAGCACGTTGGATCATGGTCACGGTCCTGCCCGACCAGCACAAAGTACGGTTCTTCGGATCGCGCGATATGAAACGCTGGGAGGTGCTGAGCGACTTCGGTCCCGCCGGAGCAACGGGCGGCGTATGGGAGTGTCCAGACCTGTTCGCACTGCCAGTCGACGGCAACCCTGCAAGCCTCCGTTGGATCCTCGACGTGGACATCAACCCCGGGGGAATCGCTGGCGGTTCGGGTGGCCAGTATTTCGTCGGCACGTTCGACGGTCGGACGTTCGTGAACGACAATGCACCCGGGGAGACCCTCTGGGTGGATTACGGCAAGGACTTCTACGCGACGATCTCGTTCTCCGATATCCCGCCGTCCGACGGCCGCAGGATCTGGATGGGTTGGGTGAGCAACTGGCTGTACGCGAACGAGGAACCCACCGTCGTGTGGCGCGGGGCACAATCCATCCCGCGGCAGTTGACGCTTCGGCGCGTTCCTGACGGCGTCCGGCTGGTGCAGGCGCCTATCGCGGAGCTGGCAACTCTCCGCGAGTTCCCTGAGCCGACCGTCGTGAAGGACAGCGTGATAATCCCGGGGTCCATCGAGGTCGAGATGGAGCTTGAACGCGGCGACTGGCGCGAAGCGGGCCTCCGGCTCTCCAATACGCACGGAGAGGACGTGACGATCGGGGTCACGTCGAGACCGCTCGAGATCTTTGTCGATCGTCGCAAATCACGCGCTGCACCGTTCCATAAGGACTACGCGGGACGCCATGGCGGGCCGATCCGCTGGCGCGACAACCGCATCCAAGTCCGCGTGCTGTTCGATCGGTCGGTGCTCGAGGTGTTTGGGAACGACGGCGAAACGGTGGTCACCGAACGCGTATACCCGACGCGGCCGCTCGATCGCCTCGAGCTGCTGCCAGGCGCGCCGGCGTCCGTTTCGTCCGCGCGGCTGTGGCGACTCCGGTCCGTGTGGTCGCGGAAGTCACGATGATGGAGCCGATCTGTGGTGCAGTGGAAGCCGGCGGTACCAAGTTCGTATGCATGGTCGGCACGGGACCCGGCGACATGCGGGAGCGCGCGCGATTCCCAACGACGACGCCGGAGAGCACGCTGAGAGAGACGGTGAATTTCCTCCGTGCAGCCGAAACACGCGTCGGCAAGCTCGAGGCAATCGGGATCGCGTCGTTCGGCCCTGTTGACCTGCACCGCGACTCACCCACTTTCGGGTACATCACGTCCACCCCGAAACCGGGATGGGCGAACGTGGACATCCTTGGGGTCGTCAGGGACGCGCTTCACGTGCCCGTTGGCTTCGACACCGACGTGAATGCCGCCGCCCTCGCCGAGTGGCGCTGGGGCGCCGCCCAGGGACTCGACACTTTCATTTACCTTACGATTGGCACCGGAATCGGTGGTGGAGGCCTCGTGAACGGTCGGTTGATGCACGGTCTCGTGCATCCCGAAATGGGACACGTGCGGGTTCCGCACGATGTGATCGCCGACCCGTTCGCGGGCGTCTGCCCGTTTCACGGCGATTGCCTCGAAGGGCTCGCCAGTGGCCCCGCGATCAACGCGCGTTGGCTGCAGCCCGCCGAACAGCTTGCGGATGATCATCCGGCCTGGGTCCTCGAAGCGCGTTATCTGGCGCTCGCGCTCGTAAACTTCATCTGCACTCTGTCTCCCGAGCGGATCGTGATCGGTGGAGGTGTGATGTCGAAGAGGCACCTGTACCCGCTCGTTCGGCGACACGTGATCGAGTTGCTGAACAACTACGTCCGCGCGCCGCGCGTCGTGCAGGCAATCGACGATTACATCGTCCCGCCCTGGCTGGCCGAACACGCAGGCGTCCTGGGAGCGCTTGCACTTGCACAGCGAATGATCGCGACGATCGAGGCTAGTACCTGAGCTCCTTACCGTTTGCCAATCAACTCCAGGAAGCCATTGACGATTGCTTCTTCTGCGCAACCCGGCTTCAGCCGCGACGCCGTGACTTCATAGCTGACAGCCTCGAACGCCGCATCATCGGGGATGTATCCGCTCGAGCCATTCGTGTGCGTCACCATGACGGGGTGCCGGGACGGCGATTCGCGCCGGAGTCGCTGAGCGATCAGCGTGAACACTTCGCCGGATACCCCGGCCATCGCCACATCATTAATCATCAGCAGACTGAGGCGGATGTTCACGTCGTCGGCATCGTTGAATTTGTAGTCCGCGCGCGGCGTTGGCCCCGGCTCGACCCGGCGTCCCGGACAGGTGACCACCTTCTGAGCACCTCGGATCGACGCGTCGATCGTCGTGTTGACGCCTGCGGCGGCGCGCACCGCGGCTTCCCCGAGAATCTTGCCGAGGCCGTCCACGAGCGTGAAATCCTCGCCGCTAGCGGTGGAAACCGGATTCTGGTCTCCCGCAGCGCCGCTCGTCCACACCGCCACTGCTCCATCGCCGGTGGTCTTTTCGTCAGGACGCAACCGAAGGAGCATGCCTCCATCGCTCCGCGGGCGATCGTTCCCGAGGTAGTGCTGCTCGACGAACCGCGACGTGGCGCCAGCGAGATCGCCGGTAATCTGGTAGTTCTCGGGTCCCATGATCACGGCGTGAACGGGATAGTTGATCCAGAACGCGATCGGCTTTCCGGTGGGGTCCTCGAAGCGGAGCACGGTGACTGTCTTGTCCGATGGCCCGTCATCGTTATAGCCAAGCCACCAGCCACGGCCGGGTGAGAACTCACGACGATTGACGTTGACGTATGCCTTCGCCGTGCCGATGCCAAACCGCGCCGGCTGAAGCTGCGTCCTGGCGCGCCGGACCGCCTCTACTGCGCCGTTCACGACGGTCGTCGTGTAGGCCATCTGCTGCGGCGTCGCTTGCGCAGCAGCCGCCAGCGTCGGGGCGCCGTGATCGTGGACAGCCGAGAGCAAAAGGTGTTCGGGGCGGATTCCGATTTCATTCGCGATCCGTCGTGACGTGTCTGCCCACACCGTATCAGGAACGAATAACGATTCCCACGCGACCAGCGCCGCTTGTGTCGTCCCGTCGTCGAGCACGATCGCTCGGACGTAGATGTGATCGTGGATGCCGCGGAATCCTTGCGTGCGGCTGGCGTAGCCCGCCATTGGAAGGGCCGCGTCCGGCGCGGGCGTGATGTCGACACGTGCGGCGCCGGTGCGGAGAGGTCCGCCGTCCGCTCCGCGGACGCTGAACGTTGACATGCCGTACAGCACCAACACGCATGCGATTCGCATATCACGCCTCCTCGCCGATCTCTGGACCACGTTATCGCGTTCGAATCCTCCCCGCAGCCACCATCCTTCACGCGGCCGCGCGTTGCTCGCCACCTCGTATCGAAGATCGGTTCGTCCCTCACAAGCCGTTTGGCCGCTGCTCGTTCTCTGTGTGACACTCTTCGCGATCGATGTCCGCCAACGATGCTTTGTGTGACGGCGTAAGGATCCTGCTGAACGAGGCCACGAAGTTTCTTCGGGTCAGGGAGCACGGGCACAACCACGCGACGGGGCACAGACTTCGACACGTTCAACGTCACGTGGCAGCTCGTCATTTTTTAGAGACTCAGGACACGGTTCTGCGCGTGCTCGAAAAGCACGCATCGAGACCGTACCCTCGTCAGCACGGGCCGCGGCAAATCACGATCGACTTTTCACCTTCATACCGTCCACCAGCGAGTCGCCGGGATGCAGAATGACCACGTCGCGTTCAGCCAGCCCTGACATCACCTCCGCCTCCTGTCCCGTTTGATGTCCGATCTGGATCGTCAGGCGCCGGGCGCGGCCGCTCTCGACGACATACACGGCCCATTTCTCGCGCTCGCGAAAAAGCGCGCTGGTCGGGACCTTAAGAACCGCGTCTGCTTGCCAGGTGACGACACGGACCTCGACGCGGTACGCATCGCCGAGCGCCGCCGCTGCGGTAGCGGGATCCACGAAGTCGAGCACAACGTTGACGCGCTGTTCCTCTACCCCAAGCGCCGAGATTTTAGTGAAGCCGGCTGGCTCGATCCGGCGGACCCGTGCCTCCAGCTGTTTATCGCCGCCCCATTGCTCGACGATGGCCCGCGCGCCCGGCTTGACGCGCACCGCGTCGGTCGACAACAGGTCGGCGACGATCTCGAGCCGGCGGGGATCGCCGATTTCCAGGAGAGGATCGCCGGCCGGCACGACGCTCTCGCTTTCGCGAATGCGCTTCAGAATCGCGCCGTCTGCTGGCGAGGTCACAGGCACCACGCGGCCGCCGCCATCTGGCACCGGCGGGGCGAGCCGTGCCTGTACGCGCTGGAAGTCGGACGTGGCGGCCTGCACCGCGAAGACCGCGGCGTTCAGCGATTCATCGGCGGCTTTCATTTCCGACTCCCGTACATCGAGCTCCTGCGCAGATACCACCCGGTTCGCCGCCAGCTCGCGGAGGCGCGTCAGCTCGCGGCGCAGCTGTTCGAGCACCGCCCGTGCGCGCTGCTCTTCCGCCTGAGCGCGTCCGAGCGCCGCCTTCGCACTCTCGGCGGCCGCACGGGCTTCGGCGCGCGTGCGCTCGTCGAGCAGCGGCGGCGTCTCCGCCCGCACGCGCGCCACCACCTGGCCGCGTTTGACGCGATCGCCGGGGTCGAGCTCAATGCGAAGCACACGTCCAGCGACCGGTGACGACACAACGAAGCGGTCACGAACCCTCGTCATTCCCTCCTCGTCTACGGTCACCACGAGGGGACCGCGCGTGACGATGCCCGTGTCCACGTCGATCGTCTTCGGCCAGAGGGCAACGGCCAGCAGTCCTCCGACCACCAGGACGGCGATCCACACGCGGCGGTTGAGCAGGAATCGGCGCATCCGCACTACTCGCGTGTCTTCAGCACGGCGATCAGGTCCAGCCGATCGAGTAGCCGACGGACTGCCAGACCCGAGATCAGCGCCGCGGCGATGACGACAAGGAACGACCACGCGACGGTCGCGCGTGAGATGGTGAAGGACAGGCGGTACACCTCGTTCTTGAACAGGGTCATGATCAGCTCGCCGAGCAGGTATCCGATGAGCGCGCCGAGTGGCAGCGCTGCCACGGTGACAATCCCGAGCTCTCCGAGGAGGATCAGCGAGATCTCGGCGCGAGTGAAGCCGAGCACACGCAGGCTGGCAAGCTCGCGGGCACGCTCCGACAGCGACACGCGGGCGGAGTTGTAGACGACGCCGAAGGCGATGATTGCCGCGAACATCACGTTGAAGAAGATTTGCATGTTCATGCTGGCGGCCATCGTTTCGCGGAAATTCTGGACCGCGGCGTCGCGCAGCGCCACACCGGCTACGGCTGGAATGGCCTTGACCGTCGCGTTGAACCGATCCGACGCCGCAGGATCGAGCGTGACGGCGGCGCCCGTGATCACGCCGCCTTCGCGCATGAGACGGCGGATCGCATCGATGTGCATGTAGGCCTGCAGACCCATCGTATCGTCCACGAACGCCGCAATCGGCACGTCGCGGACCGGCCGGCTTCCCTCGAGCACTTCGACCTGCAGCGACTCGCCCGGAACAACATCGAGAATCTCGCCGAGCAATTTCGACAGCACCAGGCCGTCCCGAGGCAGCGACAATGGGCCCATGCGGCGGTCGATGATCCGATTCAGCTGCGGTTCCGCCGGCAACCCGGTGATCGCCAGCGTCCGTGATCGATGGCCGGAACGCAGGCGAGCCGGCACGGTGCGCATCGGTTCCATCTCCATCACGCCGGGCAGATGCTCCACTGCGTGTGCGGCTCGCGCGGAGCGCGGTTCGACGAAGCTCACCGTCGCGTCCTGCCGCATGGTCACGACGAACTGCTGCTCCATCAGGTCGTCCATCACGTCGATGAACGCGAGGCCGACGAACAGCACGGCGACAGCGAAGGCGATGCCAATGACGGAGGTGGCCGTGCGCGCGAGGTGTCGCTCGAGATTGCGCAGGATCATCCGTGTGACCAGCGTCGGGCGGAACCGCCGCGAGGGTCGTTCGAGCACGCTGCGGCGGTAGAGGACCGGCGGCTCCGGCCGCATCGCCTCGGCCGGCGGAATGCGCACCGCGCGCCGAACGGCCGACTGCGCACCGAGCGCGGCCACGGCCAGGCTGATGCCGAGCGAAGCGACCGCAACACCAGGTGACAGGTGGTAACTGAGGATTGGAAACCTGTAGAACTCGTTGTAGAGGCGGATCAGTCCCGCTCCGAGCCAGGCGCCCACGGCGATCCCCACGATGGCACCGGCGCCCGCGATCGCCAGACCCCACTTGATGTAATGCCACCCCAACTGCACGTTTGAGTAACCGAGCGCTTTCAACGCAGCGATCTGCGGGCGCTGCAGCGCCAGCGCGCGGGCGAGCGCCACGTTCAGCACGAATGCCGCGACGCCGAAAAAGATCAACGGCGTGATGAACCCAAAGGTCTGGAGCTGCGTCAATTCGTTCTCGAGCGTCCATGCCGAGAGCTGCAGCGACTGTGGAATCGATCCGCGGCCGCCGTAGGATTCGATCAGCCGATCGAGCGCCGCGATCGCCTCCTGCTCGGGCGTGCCGCGCGCGAGCGCGAGCGAGACGTCGTTGAAGCCGCCCTCCATATCGAACGCCGACGCCAGCGCGCGGCGATCCATCCAGAAGATCCCGAAGCGACGTTTGTCGGGAATGAGCTCGCCGGGCCTGATCGCGAACACGTACTCGGGCGACAGCGCGATGCCGACTATCGTCAGCCACCGACGGCGGCCATTGATGATTGCCGCGACGCGATCGCCGGGGTTGAAGCCGTGCGCTTCGCAGAACATCTCGCTCGCGAGCACCTCGTCCGGGCGCAGCGGATCGATCCAGCGCCCGCGCCGCAGGGATACGTCGTTCAACGGCGGCCGGCCGCGCTCGGGCAGCGAGACCAGCCGGCCGGTGGCCGGGTCGGTCATGCCCGGCACGTCGAGCGTCACGTCGGCGACGACGCGTGTCGAGACGACTTCGACGCCCGGGATCGCCGCAATCCGCCGCTCGAGGCTGGACGGCGCGCGCTCGAGGGCCGCAAACACGTCGGCGAAGCGCGACGTTTCGTAATAGATCGCGCGTGTCCGCCGAAGTGAGTCGAAATTCGACAGGTAGGTGACGAACATCGCGGACCCGGCGCCAATGACCGCTGCGATGGCGATCGACTGGCCTTTCATCTCCCATAGGTCGCGCAGGAGCTTTCGATCGAGCATCGATAGGCCCGCGGGCATCCTCACCATTGCAGCTCCGAGACGGCGGCCTTCGCCGTATTCCGATCCACGCCCGCGACGCGTCCATCGGCGAGGCGGACGACCCGATCGGCCATGCCGGCAATCGCGGCGTTGTGGGTAATCACGACCGTGGCCGTCCCGAGGGACTGGTTCACCCGCTGCAGCGCTTCGAGGACGACGATGCCGGTCGTGATATCGAGCGCGCCAGTTGGCTCATCGCACAGCAACACGTCGGGACGCTTTGCGATTGCCCGGGCGATGGCCACGCGCTGCTGTTCGCCACCGGAGAGCTGCGACGGGAAATGATCGAGCCGGTGGTCGAGCCCGACCATGGCCAGCGCCTCTTCGGCCGTCATGGGATGCTCGACGAGTTCCGTCACGAGCGCCACGTTCTCGCGAGCCGTCAGGCTTGGAATGAGGTTGTAGAACTGAAAGACGAAGCCGACATGGGTACGGCGGTAATCGGTGAGCGCCGCTTCGCCGGCGCTCGTGAGATTGTGGTCCTTGTAGACGACCTCGCCTGAGGTTGGGACGTCGAGGCCGCCCAGGATGTTCAGCAGCGTCGACTTCCCCGACCCCGACGGCCCGAGCAGAACGACGAACTCGCCCGGAAACAAATCGAAGTCGATGCCGCGCAGCGCTTGCACGCGCACCTCCCCCATCTGATAGATCTTCGTCAGGCCACGAGCAACGAAGACCGCGCCTTTACAGGGCACGCCGGTTCCGTTCGTCGCCATGTGAATCTTCGTCCGGACGTCACGCGTGTGACGCTGGCCTGTCCTTCAGTAGTTCGGGCGGGAGGAACTTGAGAGCGACCAGCCGGTCCAGTCGGAGGTCCTGTGCCTTGTAGACGACGCCCATGCCTCCGGCGCCAAGCGTGTTCAGGATGCGATAGTGGGAAATGGTCTGGCCGACCAAGACGCCTTGTATCTTACGCCCAAGGCACGGCAGGCAAGGGCGAGATGGCGAATTCGCTGGCTGTGGAGTGACAAACAAGCTCGGCCCGTCGTCAGTGCAGTCCGCCAGAAGAAAAGCTTGCACGATAACCACAGTCGTGAACCAGAGGGTGCGATGATGCCAGCCAGCGCCAGCGTGCTTGTCTTCAACAGCCGTGGTCCACGTACCGCTGTGTCGCTGTCCACGCGGGTAATAGTAGCGCCTATCTTACCGCGGGCGTAAGATGGCTCCATGGCAACCACCACAGTGTCCTCGAAGGGTCAGATCGTGATTCCACGTCATCTGCGCGAAAAGCACCGGCTGACCTCGGGAGTCCGCCTGCAGATCAGTGAGACGGGCGAGGGCCTGGTCCTGTCGCCCATCAAGAAGCCCCGCGCATCAGCGCATCGGGCACGATGGCGCGCGCTCCGCGGATCCGCCAAAGGAACGACTGCCTTGAAGCAGCATCTCGAGGAACACCGGCGTGAGGCAAAACGATAGGTTCTGTCTGGATGCATTTGCCTGGCTCGCGTGGCTCCAGGACGAGCTCGGCGCCGCCGCCGTGCAGCGATGCCTCGACGACTCCGAACGAGGCCGGGCTGATTGCGTCACGTCAGTCATCAACCTCGGCGAGGCGTTCTACCGCCTGGTCCGCGTCGATCGACGTGAACAAGCCGAGTCGTTGTGGCGTATGGCGCTTCGCCGACAGCTGCCTGTATCTGTGAAAGAGGCGACGCAACGCCGGGTGCGCCGAGCGGCCGAGCTGAAATCGAATCACGCGATAGCGTACGCCGACGCGTTCGCGGTGGCGACCGCCCTCGAGTTTCAGGCCACACTGGTGACGGGCGATCCGGAGATCAGGCCACTTGCAGGTGAGTATGACCTTCACGTGCAATGGCTGCCGCAACCGCGTCGATCATGAACGCAGGTGTGAGAAACAATTTCAGCGTCGAGGGTGAATTCACTGCCACGCGATCCAAATAGGGAAGAGTGTTTGCCCACAACAGGCGGCTGATCCCGGCCGTCATCTGCAGTGCTGGTTTTCGCGAGGACCTCATGAACCTACGACGTGGTGAGCACCGATGGAACTTCGCGGGGCGCATTCGCGGTGTCCTGCTGCTTCCGCTCGTGACGGTCGTCGTGATCGACGGTCAGCCCGTCTCCATTGCGCCTGCAACCATGCCTCGGCTCGGCGTCGCCGACGAGCGGTTTCAGTCGTACAACGTCGAGATGGTAGAGATTACGGGCGGCAGGTTTTGGAAACCTTACGCAGATCAACGCGAAGCTGCTGCGAAAAAAGCGGCGGCTGCCAACCAGCCTGGCGGCACGCCCGCGGGCATCAATCCGGACCTGTTCGGGTATCGCCCGCCGATCGATCTCTCCGACGCGGGTCTGCGAAAGCTGGCCGCGGCGCTCGGACCGGCGTACATCCGGGTGAGCGGAACGTGGGCGAACACAGTCTTTTTCCACGACTCTGACGATCCGCCTCCACAGAAGCCGCCCGAGGGTTTCAATGCGGTTCTGACGAGACAGCAGTGGAAGGGCGTGATCGAATTCGCCCGCGCGGTCGATGGCAGGATCATGACTTCGTTCGCCGTCGGACCGGGCACTCGTGATTCGGCGGGCGTGTGGACTCCGGAACAAGCCCGGCGAGTCCTGGCAGACAGCCAAGCGGTCGGCGGAAGTATCGCCGCCGCTGAATTTATGAACGAACCCAACTATGCAGCGATAGGCGGAGCGCCAAAGGGCTACGACGCTGAAACGTATGCGAAAGACGTTCGAGTATTCCGCAGGTTCATCAAGGACGCTGCACCGGACGCACTCTTCCTCGGACCAGGGTCGGCCGGCGAAGGTGGCGTGCTGGCAACTGCGGCGACGCCAGGACGCCTGAAAACGGAGGATCTGTTGGAAGCAACAGGTCCGGTGTACGACGCGTTCTCGTATCACCTGAACGCGGCGGTTTCGCAACGATGCGCAAGCGGGGCTCCTGCGCTTGGCACTACCCCGGCTGACGCACTGTCGCAAGAGTGGCTAGCCCGGCCCGACAAGGTCCACGCGGTGTACGCGGACATGCGCGACCGGTTCGAACCCGGCAAGCCGCTCTGGGTCACGGAAACGGCGGATGCCGCGTGCGGCGGCAATCCCTGGGCATCAACGTTTCTCGATACGTTCCGTTACGTCAACCAACACGGACGCCTCGTCCTGCCGCCGACAAGCATTCATTCCTCGCGTTTCCGCACGCACGTAACGAGGCTTGCCAGTGAAAGGGCCGGTGCAGCCAGAGGTTCCAACCGTCATTGGCGAACGGACCTTCGGCGCCATCGGCTAACGGTAGTTATCGACGACCATGATGTCGGCCCCGGAACGGTCCATCTGCGCATACAGCAGCCAGCGTCCGTCGGGTGACAGTACCAGTCCCGGGTTGTAGGGATTCGAGTCCTTCGGGAGCGCAACAATGGGGGCCGCGACGCCAGTGACAAACCGGTAATAGGCGATTCGCCAGTCCGGGTCAATGAAATACATACCGTTTTGATCGGGCATCCAACCAGCCCGAGACCGAATGGGACCAAGCACGCGCTTCTCAGCGCCGCCATCCACACCAGTGGTCCAGATCTCCAACGACGAATCTGCTCGTTTGACGTAAAAGAGTTGACGGCCATCCGCCGACTCGCGCGGATTCATGCCACCTCCGTGCGTGATCTGGAGCAGTTGAGAGGGCGAATCTACTGCCAGCTTCCAGATCTGGAAGGCACCCGAACGATTCGACGAGAAATAGATCCACCGTCCGTCTCGGGACCACGAAGGAGTTTCCTCGGAAGAGAGTTCCGACGTCAGGCGTTGAACCGCGCTCCCTTCGGGTGTGATCGTGTAGATATCGGCGTTGCCCTCCTTGGCGTGGTTGAACACCAGAAGGCGGCCGTTCGGCGACCACCGTGAGTTCCAAGCCGGCGCCGCTGCGTATGACGTGATCTGCCGTTGATTCGAACCGTCGGCACCTGCGATCCAGGTCTCCCAGTTCCCGGACCTGTTCGAGGCGAACGCGATTCGAGTGCCATCGGCCGAGTAATCGGGGAAGTTCTCCTCACGAGTCGACGAGATGAGTGGTTCGGGCGGTTCCCGGCCCGTCGACGCCACGCGCCACAGGTTCGTATCTTGGAAATGCTCTTGATACGCCAGCAGCCTGCCCTTTTTCGCGATAACAGGTACGATGGCTCGCTGGCCGACTCCCAGGAGTTGTTCCGGCTCTATTCGCGACGTCGATGTGCCGACGCGGATTCTCCACAAACTGCCCGTGCCAGCCATCGCGCCCCGTTCGGATGAGAAGACGATGCTGCCGCCGTCCTCCGACCAAGTAAGCCCCGTAATGACGTTGTCGTCGAAGGTCAGACGACGCGGCTCGCCGCTGCTCATGGGTAGGACATAAATATCCGACGGGCCGGGCGCAACCGACCGTGCAAATGCCAGCGTCTGTCCGTCTGGTGACACGGCAGGGTGAATGTCGCCGTAAGAGTGTGCCGGCGGTGAAGTCACCGGATACCGTTCACCCGTGTCTATTGATACTCGAACGATGTAGAACGGTTCCTCCGGCGAGTTCTGGTCTACGACAACGAGCGCGCGTCCGTCACCAGACCAATCCAGAATCCGCGGGCGAACTGGTAAAGATGCACGACGAAGATTCGCAATCAAGCGTTCGGTCCCGCCCGATGCAGGCACGAGAAACAACGCTGCATCCCGATTCGAACCACGAACGAACGCGATGGCACGTCCGTCACGGGACCATGCCGGACTCCGGTCCGGCTGCGGATCCGTCGTCAGGCGGGAGAGCCGGTCTTCACCGATCCTCTTGACGTAAATATCGACGTTGTCGTCCGTTTCCCCGCTCCACACGAGCGCAACCTGTTTTCCGTCAGGCGAGAAACAGGGCTGTCCCTCCTGGCCGGGCAATGTGGTTAGAGGCTTGACTCGCGGAATGTCCGTTGCTTCGGAGGGGGCCATCCGGAAAAACAGGAGCGCGATGGATCCCGAGATCAGAAGTCCGAAAATCGCGATTGCAAGTGCGGGAACCCGTCGAGGTGGCGAGCGCCGTTCCTCCGATTCTGCAACCGGACGCACCGCCGCGATCAGTCGATATCCACGTTTTGGAATGGTTTCCAGAAATCGAGGCAGGTCCACATCGTCACCGAGGGCGCTACGTAATTCCGTGATGGTCCGGGTTAGGGATGATTCGCTGATCGCCGTGGTACCCCAGACGTCGTTGAGCAAGGTGTCCTTCGAGATCACGCTGCCCTGCGAGCCGGCGAGGTACACCAGCAGGTCCATTACCTTGGGACGGACCTGCACTGACCGTCCATCGAGAGACACCCGGCGGAGGGAGGGCTGCACCAGCCAGGCGCCGAGGTAGAAATCGCCCTTCATTAGGAGCTCCGGATCTGAGCTCGCGGAGGCCGCGATTATACGTCCCCGTCACCGTAAAGGAATTCGGGGTTTTTCAGGAGAACTTCAGGCGGGATTTCAAGCACGTTCGAGAGCGGGTCGGCAGGCTTGGGGGCGTGCCTCATATCCTCCACCACCGGTGCCTGACGTCCGTGACCTTGATCCTCCTGGTTTGCGCCATCGCGGCGGCTCAGCTAGTGTCGACAGGAACTGCAGGCGGTGGCGGCGTTATTGGGCACCAGTCCCCTCCGGCCGTTCGCGCGAGCAGCATGCGACTCAGTGAAAAGGAGTGGTCCAACGTGCAGATCGAGGATCCCTACACGCGGTACGCCGCGAGACGCGCGCTATCGGGAGCCTCGCACTGGCTGGCACAACCGAAATGCCAGACACTCTTTCTTGAGTTCAAGGACGAGCGGCATTTACCCTTGGCCACAAAGCTGAGTGAACTGGGGACGCATCCGGAGCGCTACTTGCGCACGGCGCTGTTTCTCGATGGTGCCCAAGCTCCCATGTGCCAGAGACACGGAGTACTCGCGTTCACCGCCCGCGAAAGCCGCGTCATTTATCTATGCGGACGCGATTTCGAGCGTGCCTGGCGACGGGACGCCCGTGAAGTTCAGGCAACCATCATTCATGAGCTGCTGCATTCACTCGGGCTCGGCGAAAACCCGCCGCCTCCCCGCCGCATCACCGACCGTGTCAAGCGACTCTGTTGGAATTGACGAGGCCGCCGCCAAGAGCTCGCGCGCGATCAGCCCTCCACCCGATAGATCTCCCTCCGGCCGTGCTCGACCAGGTCGTGATAGTCCGCCATCGTCTTCTTCAGCGTCTCGTTGGCCATGAGCTTCTGCTCCACCGCGAAGAAGTCGTCGATCTTCTCGACCTCGGCTTCCGCCACGATGGTCCAGAAGGGTTCGCCCGTGACATCCGTCATCAGGCGAAGCGATCCATGCCCCATCTCTTTCATCACGTTCGAGATGGCCTTGAACTTCTCAATCATCGGGCGGACTTTGCCGGGCTTACAATGCATGACTTCACGGATCACATACATGACGCACTCCTCTTGAATTCGACGTAGGATCGTTTTTCGATCCGCGTCGCCGAATCGCTCAAGACTTTCTTCTCACCGTCCCTGGTACGCCGGCTGGCCCGCGGATCTCGCGCGCGTCCAGCCGTCGTTTCCCGTCAACCGGTTCGTGAAGCACGCGTGCGCGGGGCTTGAATGGCTCGAACTGCTCGATCGCGGGCGCCACATCTCGCGCGTGCTCGCAAAACACCTTCCGCAATCGTATCCCGACGCGGTTGCCGTGCTCGTCCAGTCGCTCGGCCCCGAGCACGCGAGCGACGAGCTCCTCGGCGTTGGCATGGCGCCATTCTTCTACCTGCCGCACACGGTCTTCGTTGCGGAGCATGGGCTCGATCACTTCGAGATTTCGATGCTCGCGCAATACGAGCTGACGAAGCGATTCAGCGCCGAGGCGAGGATCCGGCGGTACATCGCGGCGCACCCGGAACGCACGTTCGAGCAGCTCCGAACCTGGGCTCGTGACGCGAACCCGCACGTGCAACGTCTCGTGTCAGAAGGTACGCGCTGCGGCTGCCGTGGGCGCCGCGCGTGCCCTGGCTCGATCAGCATCCGGAACGCGTGCTCTCCCTCATCGAGATGCTGAAAGACGACGCCGCGTCGATGGTGCGGCGGAGCGTGGCGAACAACCTGAACGACCTCGGAAAGGTTCACCCGACCCTGTTGATGCGGACCTGCAATCCTGGCTCCTCAACGCTTCCAGGCGGAACATTTTGTCTTTTTTGTAGTTAGCGGATCCCGTCTTTCATCCGTCTAAGGTACGAACTGAACCGATTTGCGCCCCCACGGACGGTGCGGCTCCCGACCCACCGGGCGGCTCGTGCAGAAGGAGAAACCAGGCGATGCAGCTCACGCAACGGCTCGAAGAAGTGTCCAGGGACGTGCGGCTGGCGGTTCGGCAGTTGACCTCGGCCCCGGGGTTCACGCTCGTAGCGGTGTTCACCCTGGCGCTCGGCATCGGCGTCAACAGCGCGATCTTCTCACTGGCCGACGCGGCGCTGATGCGCCCCTTGCCGTTCCGCCAGTCCGAGCGCCTGGTGATGCTGTGGGAACGCCTGCCCACGTCGCCAAAGACCGGCGTTTCGCCGCTCAACATGCGTGACTGGAATCTGCAGAGCCGGTCCTTCGAGGGAATAG
Organism: Acidobacteriota bacterium; assembly: GCA_046727175.1. GTDB lineage: Bacteria > Acidobacteriota > Vicinamibacteria > Vicinamibacterales > 2-12-FULL-66-21 > JBKPCD01. The sequence continues at coordinate 16,737 of JBKPCD010000164.1, forward strand.
CTGCCGTGCAGCGGGGCATGGGCGGCGGTCCGCTGTTGACGGCGCCTGACGGCTCGATGGAATCGGCGGAGCGCCAGAGTGTCACCGCGAATTTCTTCGACGTCCTTCGTGTCACGCCGATCATCGGCCGCACGTTCCGATCGGAAGACGATGGCCCGTCGCCCCGCGTAGTGCTGCTCGGCGAACGCGTGTGGCGCCGCCGGTTCAGCAGCGACCCATCCATCGTCGGCCGCCTGGTGCGGTTGAACGGCCAACCTTACTCCGTGCTTGGCGTCGTCGGCGACGCCGTCCAGTTCTCGCGTCCGGCCGAGATCTGGACGCTCTCGCCGCAGTTCCCCGATGTCCCCACGCTTCGCGCGATCCGCGCCTTCGACGCCGTGGCGCGGCTGAAGCCCGGCGTGACGATGGAAGCTGCCCAGGCCGAGTTGAGTGTAATTGCCGACCAGCTCGCGCGCGAGTATCCCGAGGCCAACAAAGGCGCCGGGGTCATCGTCGAGCCAATCCGCGCCGGCATCGTCGGGAGTGACCTGCAGACGACGTCGGTCTTCCTGTTGGGCGTAGTGGGCTTCGTGCTGCTGCTATGCTGCGCGAACATCGCGAACCTGCTGCTCGCGCGGGCGACCGCACGCGCCCGTGAGATTGCGGTGCGCACGGCGCTCGGCGCCGAGCGAGGACGCATCGTCAGGCAGCTCCTGACCGAGAGCCTCGTGCTCGCGGTTTCCGGCGGGTCGCTGGGCATCGGCATCGGCGCTGCGATCCTCCGGGCCGCGCCGGCGCTCATTCCGTCGGGCCTGCTGCCGGCGGCGGTGACGCCCGCCTTTGACGCGCGCGTCGTGATATTCAGTCTGGGCGCGGCGGTGGCGGTGGGGATTGTGTTCGGCGTGATCCCCGCGTGGCATGCGACCGGCGCGTCGCTCTCCGGCGTGATGGCCTCCGAGAGCCGGTCTGCGACGTCGACGAGCCGGCGGCTTCGCAGCCTGCTCGTGTCGGGCGAGGTGGCCACCGCGGTTCTACTCCTGTGCGGCGCCAGCCTGCTCCTGCAGACGCTGTTGAAACTGATCGGCGGCGACACCGGGTATCGGTCGCAGAGCGAATCGGTCCTCACGCTCGATTTCAGCGTGAGCACGGGCAAGAACTCACGCTATCCGACATCGGAAGCCGTGATCCAGTTCTACGATGCGGTGGGCCGCGAGGCCCGCGCGCTGCCCGAAGTGCGCCACGTCGGCTGGGCCTCCAGCCTCCCGTACGGGACGAGCGAGCTCGGACGATGGGCCTTCGAGATCGTCGGCGATCCGCAGGTTGATCTCCGCAATCGACAGACCGCGGAGTACACGACGGCCGATCCCGGCTACTTTGAGACGCTCGATCTGCCGATCGTGAACGGGCGTGGCTTCGACGAACGCGACACGCTTCGCGGTCTGCCCGTATGCCTCGTCAACGAAGCATTCGTGCGCAGGCATTTCAAGGACCGCAACCCGATCGGCGCGCGCCTGTTGCTGAAGCCGGGGTTCAATCAGCCACCGCAGGTTCGTGAAATCGTCGGAGTGGCACGACAGACCAGTGGCGAGCCCGATGCCCCCGAAGAACTGCTCCAGGTCTACGTGCCGCTGGCGCAGTTCCCGACCGGCGACGTCTACATGGTCGTGCAGCCGTCGACCGGTTCGGCGGAAGCGTTGACGCCGCTCGTCCGGCGCGTCGTCGCACTCATCGATCCGGACGTGCCAGTCCGGCGCGATCGAACGCTCGAAGTGCTGTCGATTCAGTCGACCGCCGGTTATCGCTTCCGCGCGAAGCTGGTCGGGACATTCGCCGCGCTGGCGCTGGTGCTGGCCATGGTCGGCGTGTTCGGCGTGCTCGCGTACACCGTGCAGCAGCGGCAGCGCGAAATCGGCGTGCGGATGGCGCTCGGCGCGACGAGCGCGCGCGTGATGTGGCTCGTCTTGCGCGACGCCGGCTGGATGACCGCGACCGGCGCGATCGCGGGCGTGTTGCTGGCGGCGTTCTCTGGACGGTTGATCGCGACGTTCCTCTTTGGCACCGATCCGCTCGACCCGCTGACGTTCGTCAGCGTGCCCGTCGTGATCCTGCTGACTGCGATCGTCGCTTCGGCCGCTCCTGCGTGGCGCGCCAGCCGGATCAACCCCGTCGTTGCGTTTCGTCACGAGGGGTGAGCCGCTCGGGAACACGAACACGTGAATCGCCTACGACGACCGCCCGAACCAGCTGAGCTCGGTCGAAACGCTTCTTGCCTCGAACGTCTGCAACCATCTGCCGCGGCGTCCCGTCAGAGGACACGAAGCGATCGATGACCGCGTTCTTCAAAATCTTCCGCTGGCTCGAAGACTGCCGGCGCGACGTCAGACACGCCGTGCGCACGCTCGTGCGGACACCCACCTTCACGCTGACGGCGGTCCTGTCGCTTGCCCTCGGCATCGGCGCGAACGCCGCCATCTTCTCGCTCGTCGATCAGGTTCTGCTGCGGTTGCTTCCCGTCAGGGATCCGCAGCGCATCGTGCTGATCGACTGGCGAGGCAATGCGCTCGCGGACGGGTGGGGCAGCGGCAACCTGATGTCCTACCCGATGTGCCGCGATCTGCAGGCGCAGACGCAGTTCTTCGATGGCGTCTTCTGCCGGCATCCGACCCCGGTGAATCTGTCGGTGGGAGGAGCGCATAAGCCGGTGCTGGCGGAGATCGTGTCGGGGACGTATTTCCCCATGCTCGGGGTCCGGCCGCACCTCGGCCGACTCATTGCCGAATCCGACGACCTCCAGCGCGACGCGCATCCTGTCGTCGTTATCGCGCACGACTACTGGACCCATTCCCTCGGCAGCGCACCGGACATCGTCGGACGCAAGGTCCTCGTCAACAACCAGCCGATGACGGTCATCGGCGTCGCGGAGCGAGGCTTCAACGGGATGGACGTCGGTGAAGCGGCCACGCTCTGGGTCCCGGCGATGATGAAACGTCAGGTGACGCCCGGCTGGGACCGTCTGTTCGATCGACGCGCACGATGGATGCACGTGTTCGGGCGCTTGAAATCCGGCATGACGACGGAAGCCGCGAAGGCAGGACTCCAGCCGTGGTTCAAGTCGGTACTCGAATCCGATCGGCGGCTGGAGAGTTTTCCGAAGACGACGCCTGACCAGCTGCGATCGTTTCTGGCCTCCTACATCGACGTGATGCCGGCCTCCCGTGGACGATCGAACCTGCGGCGGGCGATGGAAGGGCCGCTCTGGGTCCTAATGACCGGTACGTCACTGCTGGTCCTGCTCGGATGCTCGAACGTCGCGAGCCTCCTGCTTGCGCGTGGGGCCGCGCGCGGACGCGAAGTCGTGACGCGCATCGCGCTCGGCGCATCGCGCGGCCGCATCACGAACCAGCTGCTGATCGAGAGCATGGTGATCTCTGTCGGTGGGGGCCTGCTCGGGATCGCCGCCGCTCCGGCGGCATCCGGTGCGCTGCTGTCCTTCCTCCCGCAGGACGTCGCGCGCGCGAGCCTGACCTCGGATCTCGATACGCGCGTCCTTCTGTTCACCTTCCTTGTCAGCGTCGCGACCGGTGCGTTGTGTGGAATTGCGCCCGCGCTGCAGGCAGGACGGGTGTCCCTCATCACGGCACTCCGCGAGCGGGCCCCGAGCGGAGGAAGCGTCCGTCTCCGCCGTGCGCTCGTCGTCGGGCAGATCGCCTTCACGCTGATTCTGCTGATCTGCGCGGGTCTGTTCCTGCAGACGGTCTCCCGGCTGCACGAGAAGGGGCCCGGATTCGACAGCGATCGCCTGCTGATCTTTCAGGTCGACACCGCCAGGAGCGGGTACGACGACGCAGCCGGCTCCAGGCTGGTGCTCCAGCTACTGGACGCCGTTCGGTGGGCGCCGGATGTGGCCAGCGCGGCAATCGCCGGGCACATGCTGCTCGCCGGCGGAAGCTGGAACACGAACCTGACGATCGAGTTCAAGGAGCGCCGGACGACGGATCGCGTGGTGCATTGCAGTCCGGTCACGCCGGGGTTCTTCTCGACGTTGGGAGCACGGCTGATCGCCGGGCGCGACTTCGATCAGCGGGGCTCGAGCGAACAGGCCCCCGCGAATCGGAGATATCGTTCGGCAATCGTCAACGCGAGCTTCGCGCGCCGCTACTTCGGCGACGCCAGCCCTATCGGGCACCGAATAGGTTTCGGTACGCGGCCGGATGCGAAGACGGACGTCGAGATCGTCGGGGTCGTGGCCGATTTCAGCTACCGCGGGATCCGCGAGGAGACCGAGCAGGCGTTCTTCCCGTTCCTCGACATTCCGTGGTCCGGTGGCACGTTCTACGTCAGGACGCATGGGAGGCCGGAGAATGCGTTCGCGGCGATTCGCGCCACCGTCGCAAGCGTCGATCCGACCCTTCCGATCCTCTCGCTGCGGACGATCGAGAACCAAATCGATCGATCGCTCACGACGGAGCGGATGATGGCGACGCTGCTGACTGGATTCGGCGCGATCGCGCTGCTGCTTTCGGTGATCGGGCTTTACGGCATCATGTCGTTCGTCGTGACGCACCGCACGCGTGAGATTGGCGTTCGCCTCGCGCTTGGCGCCACGCGCGCGACGGCCGTGTGGCTGGTGATGCGAGACGCGCTGATCATGATCGGCAGCGGGACGACGATTGCCCTTCTGACTGCGTGGGCACTCGTCCGCGTGATTTCCGGGCAGCTCTTCGGCATCGCGGCCATCCATGCGCCGACGATCGCGCTGGCGACGGTTCTCCTGGCCATTGTGGCTCTGGCCGCGGCGATGGTGCCGGCCTGGCGCGCGTCGTCGGTGAGCCCGACGGAGGCGCTGTACGCGGAGTAGGGTGAAGCGTCCAGCTTCCCTTTCTTCCAGGCACAAATCCGGTCGTTCGTCTTTCAATCATTCACGATACAAGCGGCGGCCCTTCTATTCGCACGGTGCTCGCCCGCGCCGTGCCCGAGAGTCTGGCGGCGGAATTGTCACTGTAACGCCGCGGCGCCGTCACCACACATAGTGGTTGTAGCGGGACCATCCGGCACGCGATCCGGATGACAAGGAGAACCCGATGATCAGACAAGGCCTGCAGCCCTACGTCAACACAGCCGACGAACCGCCAATATACTTTCTTGCGCTTCCCACGATTCTAAGGGCGACCGGACATGCCACCAACGGCGCGTTCGGACTCGTGGAAAATGTTATGCCCCCGGGGTTTGCGTCCCCGTACCACACTCATCGTCTCGAGGACGAATCGTTCTATGTCCTCGAGGGCGAAATGGCCTTCGTGTGCGACGGCAATTGGACGGCTGCGGGGCCGGGCACGTACGTCTTCGGGCCGCGCAACATCCCTCACGGCTTCAAAGTGCTCGGCGAGGCGCCCGCACGAATGCTGCTCCTGTGCACACCCGGCGGTTTCGACCAGTTCGTCGTCGAGATGAGTGAGCCAACGCCTGCTCCGCCCGACATGACGAAACTGATGGCGGTGGCGGCCAAATACAAGGTCGATATTCACGGACCGCTGCCGGACCAGAACGGTGCGACAGCGCAGAAGACACGCACACGATCGTCCGTGTCGCTGAATGATGCCGTGGATCAAGCCCGTGCACGGCACGTGGCAGCGGTCAACGCAGGAGATCTCGAAGCCGCGCTCGATATCTTTGCGCCCGATGCCGTGGTGATGCCGCCAGGCCAACCGATTCTTCAGGGTGCCTCGCTCCGCGCCTGGTTCGCACACGTGTTCGCGAACTTCAGCTTTCAGGGGTTCGAGATTCGACCCGATGCCGTCGTGCAGTACGGGAATGCCGTGATCGAGCATGGCAACTGGAACGCCACGCTGCAACACAAGAACGGAGCACCAAGCCAGCCTGTCGGCGGAACCTATGTCACCACGTACGCGCGCCTGGCGGACGGCAGCGTTCGCGTCGTCCGAGACATCTTCCACGGCATGCCTGGATGATTCGTAAGGGCCTTAGAATGGGGCGGGATGTATGTCGGGCTCAGCGATGCCGAGCTCCCGCCGCGCATTGCCGAAGGCGATCGCGAGGCCGAAGCCGAACTGTGCCGCCGCATGGGGCCGCGGATCCGGCTCTATGGCTTTCGCCACCTGCGATCGCCATCGGCCGCAGACGATCTCGTGCAGCAGGTGCTCCTGAAGGTCCTCGAAGCGCTGAGGACCGTACGCGTGCGAGAACCGGACAAGCTCGCCCAATTCGTGCTGGGCACGTGCCGAATGACGGTGCTCGACCTGCGGCGCAGCTCGCAACGACACGAGGAATTGCTCGTAATGTTCGGAGGCGATCTCGTGCCAGACGCGCCTCCGCAGCCGAGGCTCGATGACCGTCAGCTGGCCCGCTGCGTTCAGGCCCTCAGAGAGCGTGAACGCTCCGTCGTCGTCATGACTTTCTACGACGAGCAGACGGCTGCGGAAACGGCGCGCTTTCTCGGGATCTCGGAGGCGAACGTTCGCGTGATCCGTCATCGGGCCATTCAGCAACTGCGCGTCTGCATGGGGGCGACGCCGTGACCACCCAGGACCGCGGGCATGCCGATTGTTCAAATCCCATAGAGGTGACGGTCCTCATGGACTATTGGCTCGCTGCTCTGCCCGCCGCGGCGGATGAAGCCGTCGAGCAGCACCTGATGACCTGTGACGGATGCGGAGACCGGCTCCGCGGGGTGATCGCCTTGGCCGAGGGTCTCCGCGCTCTCGCGCGATCGGGATCGCTGCTGGTCGTGATCAGCGATCAATTCGTGAAGCATGCGGTGGAGACAGGCCTTCGCGTGCGGGAGTATGCCCCTCCGCGCGGGGAAAGCGTGCAGTGCACCGTGGCGGCCGACGATGACCTGCTCGTGGCGCGTCTCGCGGTGGATTTGACCGCGGCATCGCGTGTCGATCTCAGTTGGTGCGATCCACGGGGCGTCGAACATGAGCGAATGGCGGACATCCCCACTCGCACCGACGCGGCGGACGTCATCTGTCAGCAGTCCATCACGTGGGCGAAGGCCTCACCCACGGCCACGATGATCGCGCGACTCGTTGCGGTCGACGACAAGGGGGAGGAGCGGCTTCTCGGCGAGTACACGTTCCATCACACACGAACGATTCCCGGCCCACCTGGATGGGAGTTGCCGTGAATCGACGACGCCGCCAGCCCAAGCGCCGCGACGCAGGACCTCGAACGTTCCTCTTTTGCTTCTGACGTACTCCAAAGTCGCCGCGAACGTCGATAGTTGACGACTTGACGCCGACACGCCCGTTCGGCCTGGCTGGATGTAGCCGCGCCCTCACAGGTGTGACCGGTGGTCACGCACCGACTGCGCTATCTTCTTGAGTACAAAAAGCTTTGCTATGGGCTCAGTCCTTGCTGTCGCCGAGGGCATGCGAACAATTGGATTGCTCATCACCCTGCTGGCGGTTGTGCCGAAGGGCGTCACAGATCAGAAACCCGTCCCGGAAGGCACGATCATCGCCTCGGCGCAGGTGACAGGCTTCGACGTCGATCGGTTGAGTCCAGGCCTTCGCCAGGAGATCCGCAACCTCGCAGGCACGTCGCTGCAACAGCAGCGCCTCGACGAACTCGCCGCGCGCATCGAGGCCGAGCAGCCGCGGTACGTCGCCGCCGTGCGCAGCGTCATGGACCCCGACGGCCAGGCGCGCGTGTTCTTCGTCATGGGCCGGCAGGACCAGCCGGATCGCGACGACAACATCAACGCACGATACATCGTCGAGCAGGCAGACATCACCGGCGTGCCAGACGCCGAGCTGACGCAGGGGCTTCGCGACGACCTGCGCGCGCTCGTCGGCAAGCGCCTGGATTCCGGCGAGGCCGATCGGCTGCAGGAGCGCCTGATAAGGGAGCTGCCGCGCTACGACGTGTCCCGCCGCATTCAGCGCGGGAGCGAGGTTGGCCACATCCGGCTCTTGTACGAGACCCGCAAGAAGGAGCCGCCACCCTGGCTGCGCTTCGAGCCCCTCCGATCGAACGCCATCTTTCACTCCGAGCAGGGCTGGGGCAGCTACCTGGACCTCGGCATCGGTGACCGCAACATCCGTTTTACACCAATCGTCGCCATCGACAACGCGGACGATCTCGTCGAGGAGTACTCCGGCTACGGGTTGCGCTTCGAGGCGAGGAAGCTCGGCACGCGCCGGCTCGGCGCCAGCCTCGAATGGGACTGGTTCGACCAGGACTGGCGTGACGCCACCCTGAACGCGCTCGCGCTCAAGCCCGAGATCCCACGGCCGTACGACACGCGATCGACGATCACGCCGTTGCTGAAGTTTGCCCTCAGCCCCGACCTCAGCGTCGCTGCGGGTGTGAGTATTTCGGAGCTGGAACCACTCTTCCCCGCGACCGGCTCGCAGATGGCGAACGCTGCCGTCGCTTGGATTGGGTACGACAGCCGATGGAAGCGCAGTTCCGATGCGACGCATCAGGTCGAGGCCAGCTTCGGTGTACGAGCCGGCTCCCGCGAACTCGAAAGCGATCTCGCGTACACGAGGTACCTCGGCCAGGGCTGGTATCGATATGACTTCGGACGCCACCACGTGCAGGCCTCCGGCATGGCGGGAGCGATTACCGGTCACGCGCCACTCTTCGAACGGTTCACGCTCGGTGACTCGACCACTCTCCGGGGCTGGGACAAATACGACATCGCGCCCGCTGGTGGCGACCGCGTGGTCTACTCATCGATCGAATATCGCTACACCGGACTCGCGCTCTTCCTCGACATCGGCTCGGTCTGGGATGCGAACACGGAGCGACACGTCCGCGTGTCGACGGGCTTTGGTTTCCACGCGGGCCCGGCGTTCTTCGTCGTAGGTTTCCCGCTGAACACCGACAACCTGACCGCCGTCGTCACGATGGGTCTGCGGATCTCCGGGGTCAAGATCAAGTGGTAGTACCAGCGCGGCGGGCCGCCATCGTTGTGCTCGCCTTGCTGGCGTGGCCGGTCGCGCGGGTCTCGGCACAGGCCGTGACTGTTGACATCGTCGGCGACGCACTGAAGATCCGCGCGCCCGCCTTCAGCTTCCTGAAGGGAGATCCTCTCGCCCGGTTGAAAGACGGCCGCTCAGTACGCGTGGAGCTCGTGGCGATGGTGCTGGCCGCCCCTGGGAAGCCGCCGGCGGCAACGACGCGACGGATCTTCGCCTTGAGCTACGATCTCTGGGAGGAACGATTCGCCGTGACCGCGGTAAATGCGCGCTCCCGGTCGGTTTCGCACCTGATGCTGGCCGCCGCCGAGGCGTGGTGTGTCGAGCAGCTTCTCATCCCTATCAGCGCGCTCGGCGCGCTGGGACGCGACCTGCCGTTCTGGATTCGACTGGAGTACCGCATTGTCGATGGCGACGCCACCCCGGATCCGGCGGACTCTGGCTACACGCTGCAGGCGCTCATCGACGCGTTGAGTCGCCGCCGCAAGACCGAGTCGTCGCCGCACGCCCTCGAGGCCGGTCCGTTCAAGCTCCCACCGGCCGGCTCGTCGTAGCGACGATGACTCTTCGCAACCGCCTGATCGTGGCCTTCCTCGCGTCAACCCTGCTGCCGCTTACTGCAACGGTGTGGATCACGACGTCGCTCCTCGACCGCAGCCTCAGGTACGCGACAACTGGGGAGCTCGATCGGCTCTCCCGGACCCTCGAGACCACGGCGAAGCAGTTTTACCAGCGCGAACGTGACGCCCTGAAGCAGGACGTGCTCGCGGGCCGGAGGCGCCCGACGACGTACGAGGCGGCGAACGCGACGCAGTGGCCCGAGCCGATCCGGTCGTTCTGGGAGAGCGGTGAACCGGAGCGTTTCGGCGTCTCGGGGATCAACGGCGAGCGCGTCGACTACATGCGGCGGATGGACGGTCCCGGCGGCACACCTGGCGTCGAGATCTACAGCCGGGACCTGGGGGGCGTCAGCATGGAACAGCTGTCCAGCCAGGTTCGAGAAACGCGCCGCCTCGTGGACGCGATCGATGCGCGCGATCTGCGGCGTGGATTTACGCTGACGCTCCTCGTGCTCCTCGGTGCAGCGTGGCTGATCTCGCTGCTGCCGCTGGTCCTGATCGCGCACCGGGTCAGCCGGCCCATCCAGCAACTCACCGCGGCACTGACCGACTTCGCCGGTGGAGACTGGTCGCGCAGGCTGCAGACCGGCGGGAAACCTCGCGTTCCGCCGCGCGACGAAGTCGGTCGGGCCGTCGAGGCGTTCAACCACATGGCGGATCAACTCGAAGAGAGCCGCGAGCGGCTCGTACGCCTGACGCGCATGTCGAGCTGGCAGTCGTTGGCGCGCAAGACCGCGCACGAGCTGAAGAACTCGCTGACGCCGATCCGATTGACGGTCGAGGAAATGCAGGCACGACAACCGGTCTCCGAGCGCGCGTTCATGGACCAGGCTGTCCAGATCGTGGTCAGCGAAATCGAGTCGCTCGAGCGGCGCGTGCGGGCGTTCTCCGAATTCGCCAGCGAGCCGCTGGTTCATCCCGAGTTGCTCGACATCAACGCTGTTGTAACCGAGCGCGTCGCGTTGTTGCGTCCCGTTCATCCGGGCGTGACTTATCATCTTCGGCTCGACGACGGCCGTCCGCGCGTGCATGCGGCGCCAGACCTGGTGAACGGGATCCTCACCAATCTCCTGCAGAATGCTGCCGAGGCGGCCGGGCCGTGTGGCGCGGTTGTCGTGGCGACGCGAGGAGAGACTGAGCGCGTGCTGATCGACGTGCACGACTCAGGACCGGGCCTGAGCGACGAAGTCTCCGCGACGTTGTTCGAGCCCACGATAACGTTCAAGAAACACGGGATGGGGCTCGGCCTCTCGATCGCCAAGAAAAATGCGCTGCTGTCGGGCGGGGACATCACAGTGATTCCTGGTGAGCTCGGTGGCGCTGCGTTCAGGGTATCGCTGCGGTCATGAAACGCAAACGGCACATCGTCATCGTCGACGACGAGGCCAACATCGGCCGGTCGCTTCGTTTGATCCTGGAGGGTGAAGGCTACCGTGTCACGGTGCTCGACTCGGCGGCCGCCTTCGCAGCGGAACGAAGCCATGCGGTCGCCGACATGTTCCTGCTTGATGTGCGATTGCCGGATGGCAGCGGCATCGACTTGCTGCGGGCGGTACGGCAGTGGGACGAACGGTTACCCGCAGTGATGATCTCCGGTCACGGCACGGTTGCCGACGCGGTCGAGGCGACCAGGATTGGCGCGTTCGACTTCCTCGAGAAGCCGCTCGCGCGCGACCGCGTGCTGCTGGTCGTCAAGAACGCGCTCGAGTGGTCGGACCTGCAGCGTGAGAACCAGCGGTACCGCGAACTGGTCGGGGACGCGCCCAGGATGATTGGATCGGCGCCAGCGTTCCAGCAGGCCGTGCGGCAGGCGACGCAAGTGGCGCGTTCAGACGTCACGGTACTGCTGTCCGGAGAATCCGGTACCGGCAAAGAGCTGTTGGCCGGTCACATCCACCGCGAAAGTCCGTTCGTCGCCGGGCCGTTCGTGAAAGTCAACTGCGCCGCGATTCCGACCGAGCTGATCGAGAGCGAGCTGTTCGGCCATGAGAAGGGAGCGTTTACAGGTGCGGCGGCACTCCGGCGCGGCAAGTTCGAGCTTGCCGACGGTGGCACCATCTTTCTTGACGAAGTCGGGGATTTGCACGAAGCGTCGCAGGCGAAGCTGCTCCGTGTGCTGCAGGATGGCGAGCTCCACCGCGTGGGTGGCGAGCAGACGATCACGGTGGCCACCCGCGTCATCTCGGCAACGAACCGTCGGCTCGATGAGCTCGTCTCGGTGGGCCGGTTCAGGGAGGATCTGTTCTATCGATTGAGCGTCGTGCCGATTCGCGTGCCGGCGCTGCGCGAGCGCCTGCAGGACATCGACGAGCTCGTGCCGTACTTTCTGTCGGAGTTCTGCGCGCGGAACAACTTCCGGCCGCGGACGATCGATCCGGACGTCGTCGCGCTGCTCCACCGCTACACCTGGCCCGGCAACGTCCGCGAGCTGCGGAACGTCGTGGAGCGGATGGCGATTCTCACCCCTGGCGATCGAATCACTGCTGACGCAATCCCGCTGGAGGTGAGATCGACCCAGGCCACGCGCGTCGCGGCGGGGTTGCAGGAAGTGCGCGACTCGGCCGAGCGCGAGCGGATACGGCAAGCACTCGACCAGACCGACTGGAACATAGCAGCGGCGGCGCGGCTGCTCGAAACCGAGCGGACGGCGCTCCACAAGCGGATCCGCACACTCGGCCTGAAGCGGGCGTAGCCTCGTTCACGGCTTCTGTTGCACCCGTGAAGCATAGCCGGCAGGGCGCGTGCGAAGCCACGCCACTCCGCGGCGATCATCATCACCGGCATCGCCATCCCGACTGATCGCGAAGATGATCTGACCATCGACCAGCTCGCTGACGATGTACGCAACGCCGTCCTGGCTGCCGATGTCGAACACGGCCACGATGTTGGGGTGATTCAGCGCGGCGACGTGCCGCGCTTCCTGCTCGAACCGCGCGAGACTCGATGGATCTGCTGCCAGATGCGGCGGCAGTACCTTCAGCGCGACGTCACGCCCGAGCCGGATGTCTCGAGCGCGATACACTTCGCCCATCCCGCCCGAGCCGAGCGGGGCAATCAGCTCGTACACACCGAGCTTGGTGCCGGCAGCAATCATCGGTGCGTCGAAGCATAGTCACAACGAAGACGGCACACAACACGCCAGAGAAGGTCTCGACGAACGTCGACGGCCGATATAATCGCTGCTGGTGCTTCCCTCCCAGCCCGTTGACGATCTGACCGCCGGTCGCCTCGCCCTCGAGGCGGGGGCCTGGCAGGCCGCATTGGATGCCTTCGAACGCGCGCTGGAGAAAGAGGAGACTCCGGAGGCGCTCGAGGGGCTCGGACTGGCGGCCTGGTGGCTCGATCTCGCGGCCGTCGTGTTCGATTCCCGCGAGCGCGCCTATCGCGCGTATCGGAGCCGTGGCGATCACGTATCGGCTGCCCGCGTGGCGGTGTGGCTCGCATGGGACAGCGCTGCGTTCCGCGGCGAAGAAGGCGTCGCGAACGGATGGCTGCAGCGGGCGCGCCGGCTGCTCGAAGGCCGGCCCGAGTCGCCAGAACACGCCTTTCTCGCAGCACGCGCGGCGGTGTTCGCGCTCTTCAATGAGGGCGACCCTGAATCAGCCGAGAAGCTGGCTGCAGACACCATTCGCGTCGGACGCACGATTGGCGCGATCGATTACGAGATGGTCGGCCGCGCGCTGCACGGATTCGCGCTCGTGACGATGGGGCGAGTACCCGAGGGGCTGCGCGAGCTCGACGAAGTCAGCGCAGCGATTCTTGCGGGGGAGCTGAGCGATCGCCTTCTCATCGCGCTCGCTGGCTGTTATCTGATTGGCGCCTGCGATCGCCTTCGCGATCACGCACGAGCGGTCCAGTGGTGCGAGCGCATAAAGGAGCACAGTCGAAAGGTGGGGCTGAAGCCGCTGTTCGCTGTGTGCCGGACGCAGTACGCGTCGGTCTGCATGTGGCGCGGCGCCTGGGAAGAGGCCGAGCGTGAGCTTACCAGCGCGTGTGACGAGCTGTCGATTTGTCGTCCGGGTATGACGACCGACGGTCTTGCCCGTCTCGGTGAGCTGCGGCGGCGCCAGGGACGGCTCGAGGAAGCAGCCGCGCTGTTCGATCGCAGCGGCGCACACCCAATCGCTTCGCTGGGACGCGCGGCGATGGCGCTCGACCAGGGAGATCCACGACGCGCGGCGGAGCTCGCCGAGCGGTATCTCCGCCGCCTGCCGGCGAAGAACCGAACGGAGCGCGCCGCCGCACTGGAATTGCTGATACGCGCCAAGGCGGCGCTCGGGGAGAAGCACGAGCTCAATGGCGCGCGCACGGCACTCGACGAGCTTCGAAGCATAGCCGCGGACGCGCAAACGCCTTCGTTGCGCGCGTCGGCCAGCGCGGCGGCCGGACTGATTGCGCTCGCCACTGGAAACCCGGATGAGGCGAGGCGGGCGCTCGAAGATGCGGTCGATCTGTACGAGAAGGGAGAAGCTCCGTTCGAAATGGCGCACACGCGCATCGATCTTGCGCACGTGATGGAAGGGCTGGACCGAACTGATGCGGCCATCGCGGAAGTGAATCGTGCGCTCGACGCGTTGACGCGGCTCGACGCCCGGCTCGGGATCGCCTCTGCCGAAGCGCTGCGCGATCGATTGGCTGCTTCCCCCGAATCGGCTGTTTCCGATGCTCCGACGCAAAGCACGAGTGGCCTGACCGCCCGCGAAGTGAAGTACTGCGGCTGATCTCGAGTGGTATGAGCAATCAGGCCATCGCCAAACGGCTGTGCATCAGCGAGCACACCGTTCACCGGCACGTCGCCAATACCCTGTCGAAGCTCGACGTACCGTCACGGTCGGCCGCGGTAGCCCAGGCGGCGCGGCTCGGATTGCTGTAGTCCGGCAGGCCGCTGAAAAAAAACGGCCTGATGGGAAATGGCAAATGGGAGATGGCAGATGTATACGGTTTCCCATTTCCCATTCTTTCGCATGTCCCATTCAGGATGCGTTTTCAGCATCCGCTGGACGCGCTGGCCCGAACGGGCCATTTTCGCGTCGCTCCCCAAAATGACCCGATTCGGTGAAGCAGTACCCGCCGCTGCCTTGCTACATTCTCCGCATGACGAACACATCAATTTCGACTGACGCAGAACCGTCTACTACCAGCCAGCGCGCCAACGCGCTCGCGGAACGCCTCGAACAGGGGGCTCGAGCGTTGATCGCCTTCGCGAGGGGCCTCACGGCCGAGGAATGGCAAACCCGTACGCCAAAGGACGGGCGCACCGTCGGCATAATCGTGCATCACGTCGCAAGCGTCTATCCGGTGGAAATCCAATTGGCGCAGATCATTGCCGACGGCAAGCCGGTGACGGGCCTGACCGCGGCGGACATCGACGCCATGAATGCCCAGCACGCCGCGGAGAACGCCGGCGTTACGAAAGAAGCCGCTATCGATTTGCTGCAACAGAACAGCGCAGCCGCTGCGGCGGCGATCCGAGCGCTCACCGACGAGCAGCTGGCCAATGCGGCGCCGGTCTCGCTCTACGACAATGCCCCGCTCACGTGCCAGTTCGTGCTCGAGGATCACGCGGTCCGCCACAGCTATCACCATCTCGATCGTCTTCGACGGGCACTGCGGCCGTAGCCGCACCGAAAGGATGCACACCATGACAACCGCTACCTCGACAGGGTCAACGATCACACCGACGGGTTCCGCTTCGGTCAAGGCCAGACAGCAGGCCATGTGGGCGTCGGGGGACTTTGCCGTCATCGGGACGACTCTTCAGATCGTCGGCGAGCTCCTGTGCGAAGAAGTCGACCTGCGGGCGGGCGAGCGAGTACTCGATGTGGCGGCGGGCAACGGCAATGCGACACTCGCCGCGGCGCGCCGTTTTGCACGCGTGACGTCGACCGACTACGTGCCGGCGCTGTTGGATCGCGGAAAACGGCGCGCCGAGGCGGAAGCACTCGACGTCACGTTCGAATTTGCGGACGCGGAAGCGCTCCCTTATCCACCGGCAAGCTTCGACGTCGTGCTTTCGACATTCGGGGTCATGTTCGCGCCGGAGCACGCGCAGGCCGCCAGCGAGTTGATGCGAGTGTGCAGGCCCGGAGGCCGCATCGGCCTGGCGTCGTGGACGCCGGGAGGTTTCCTGGGCGATCTGTTCCGGCTCGTAGCCACGTACGTGCCGCCGACGCCCGGCGTTCGCTCGCCCCTCCTGTGGGGAACCGATGCCCATCTCCAGGATCTGTTCAGGGGAGCATCGGCGATCAGGCACACGGTTCGTCACTTCGCGTTCCGGTATCGATCGCCGGAGCACTGGGTCGAGGTCTTTCGTACTTTCTACGGTCCGGTGTACAAGGCGTTCGCCGCACTCGATACGGGCGGTCAGGCCGCGCTCGAAGCCGATCTGATCGCGCTGCTTCGAAAAGCGGACCGTGGCGGCACGACGGGGCTTGTGGTACCCGCGGAATATCTAGAAACTGTCATCACGCGGTGAAGAAGCTGAGACTGATGTGCGTGCTCGCCCACCCCGACGATGAGTCGTTGGGGACGGGCGGGACGCTGGCCCGGTACGCGGCGGAAGGCGTCGACACCTTCCTGATAACCGCGACGCGCGGCGAGCGGGGCCGATTCGGCGACGGAGGCGAGCGGCCGAGCGCCGACGTCGTTGGAAAGGTCCGCGAGTCGGAGCTCCGGGCGGCGGCCACCGAGCTCGGCGTCCGGGAGGTCACGGTTCTTGGCTATCCGGATGGTGCACTCGACTCGGTCGATTCGACGATCGCTCGGGAAGCGATTGCCGGACATCTCCGTCGCGTCAGGCCGCACGTCGTCATTACCTTCGGACCTGAGGGTGCGTACGGCCATCCCGATCACATCGCCATCTCGCAACTGACGACCGCGGCGATCGTGCGAGCGGCCGATCCAGAGTTCGCCGTTTCGAAGCTGTATCACATCGCTTGGAGCGCGCAGACATGGGCCGCGTACCAGGCGGCGCTCAAGAAGCTGACCAGCACGGTTGACGGTGTCGAACGGCAGGTGGTTCCGTCGCCGGAATGGACGATCACGGCCCGGATCGACACGAGCGCGGTCTGGCCAACGGTATGGCGTGCCGTGCAGTGTCACCAGACGCAGATGAGCGTCTACAAGAATCTCGGCGCGCTTCCGGCGGAGCACCATCGAGCCCTGTGGGGAGTCCAGGAGTTCACTCGTGTCTTCAGTCTCGTGAATGGCGGCCGCACGCGTGAGTCGGATCTGTTCGAAGGACTGCGATCATGCTGACGAAGGACATCGAAACATTGAGAGGCCGCACGGCGCCGCTCGAGATGACCGCCGACGCATTCCGCGATGCGGGTCACGCGCTCGTCGATCAGATCGCGCACTGGCTGGAGACGCTGCCCGACGGGCCGGTGACGCGTGATGAGTCGCCGACAGAGGTCCGGCGTGCGCTGAACGCAGCCGCCGGTTTGCCCGACTCCGGCACCGATGTGCGTCTGCTCCTCAGTGAGGCGGCGCAATTGCTGTTCCGCCATTCGCTTTTCAACGGCCATCCGCGTTTCTTCGGCTACATCACGTCGAGTCCGGCCCCGATCGGAGCGCTCGGCGATCTGCTGGCGTCGGCCGTGAATCCGAACGTCGGCGCCTGGCGGCTGGCGCCGCTTGCCACCGAGATCGAAGCGCAGACGGTTCGCTGGATTGCAGAGCTGATCGGGTTTCCTACCGATACCGGCGGGCTGCTGGTCAGCGGCGGCAACATGGCGAACTTCGTCTGCTTCCTCGCGGCACGGACTGCCAAAACAAGGACCGACGTGCGGACGACCGGCCTGCGATCGCTGTCGAGGCAGCTTCGCGTCTACGCGTCGACCGAAACGCACACCTGGATTCAGAAGGCCGCCGATCTGTTCGGCCTGGGCACCGACGCGATTCGATGGATCGCCGCTGACGAGCAGCAACGGATGAACACCGATGCGCTCGAACGACAGATCGTTGCCGACACGAAAGGCGGAGATCAGCCGTTTCTGGTGGTCGGCACGGCGGGATCAGTCGGCACCGGTGTTGTCGATCCGCTGGCCGAGATCGCGGCAGTCTGCCAGCGCCATGACGTCTGGTTCCACGTGGACGGCGCGTACGGCGCGCTGGCAGCCCGCGTACCCGGAGCTCCCGAGAGTCTCCTTGCCGTGACTGATGCCGATTCGATCGCTGTGGATCCGCACAAATGGCTGTACGCACCGCTCGAGGCTGGTTGCGCGCTCGTGCGGCGTCCTGCCGATCTGCTGGGCACGTTTTCGTACCATCCGAGCTACTACCACTTCAACGACGAGGTGACGAACTATTTCGACTACGGTCCGCAGAACTCTCGCGGCTTCCGTGCACTCAAGGTGTGGCTGGCGCTGCGGCTCGTCGGGAAGTCGGGATATCTGAAGATGATTGGGGACGACATCGCGCTCGCGCGGCAGCTTCACGCGCTCGTGCAGCAGCATCCGGAGTTCGAGGCGATGTCGCAGCACCTCAGCATCACCGCCTTTCGGTACGTCCCGCGCGACCTTCGGTCGGCGCAGCAAACGCCGGAGGTTGAGGGGTACCTCGAGCGGCTGAATCAGGAAGTGCTGACCCGCGTCGAGCGGAGCGGCGAGGCGTTTCTTTCCAACGCAATGGTCGCCCGCCGATTCGCCCTCCGCGCGTGCATCGTCAACTTCCGCACCTCGCTGGCCGACATCGAAGCGCTGCCGCCATTGTTGTCACGAATCGGCCGTGAGGCGGATCGCGCCATGAGAGAATAGCAGGCCGCTGAAAAAACCGGCCTGATGGAAAATGGCAAATGGGAGATGGCAAATGCTAAGGTTTTTTCCATTGACCATCTGCCATTCAGGATGCGTTTTTCAGCATCCTGTTGGAAGGAGATGATGGTCACTCGACGCGCAAGGCGACGATCGGATCGATCCTGGCGGCGCGTCGAGCAGGAACGAGGGTGGCGAGGAGCGCCGCGCTGGCGAGCGCCGCCAGGCTGATAGCAAGCGATTTCCCGTCGTGCGGCGTCACTCCGAAGAGCATTCCCGACAGCCCGGGCGCCAACATCACGGCGATGGCCGTTCCAGCCGCAAGGCCGCCCAGCACCGGTGCCACACCATTGCGCAGCACGAGGCCAGTTACGTCGCGACGGGATGCGCCGAGCGCACTCCGAATGCCGATCTCACGCGTCCGTGCTGTGACCGTGAACGCCGAGACGGCGTAGACACCGACCACCGCAAGGAGGAGAGCGGAAGCCGCGAACGCTCCGACCAGTTGCAGGTTGAATCGCCGCGAAGCGAGCGTGCCTCCGAGCCATTGATCCATGCTGCGTACGAACGACGCCGGGACGGCAGGGTCGACAGCGGCGATCTCGCGCCGTACGGCATTGGCCGCTGCGAGCGGTGCTCCGTCGGTCTGCACCACCCAATACATGTTGTTCGCCAGCCAGATGGTCGTCGGGTCGGGAACTTGTCCGATCGGCACGTACACCTCGATCGTGGCTTCTTTCTCGAGGCCGAAGTGCCTCACGTCGCCGACGACTCCAACGATCTGTACTTCTCGCGGCACCTTCTCTCCATCCACCAGCCGCATGCGGCTGCCGACGGGGTCGCGGTCGTGAAAGTACTGACGCGCGAATGTCTCGTTGATGATTGCAACCGGCGCCGAGCCGCTGCGATCCGACGCATCGAACGCGCGCCCACTGCGTACCGGGATGTCGAGCACGCGAAAGTAATGCGGCGTGATCATCCGGTAGTGCGCTTCGGGCGCATCTTTCGCGATGACGCCGTCCACGAAGAACGCCGCGGTGGCGAGGTAGCCGTTCATCGGCACGACGTTGGCTGCCGCGACGGCGCGAACGCCGGGGAGCGACGCGATTCTGGGCTGCACCTGGTTGGCGAACTGGTCGATCGCCGCGTGTCCACCGTATCGCGCGCGCGGCAACGACAGCCGAATGGTCAGGACCTGCGAGGGGCGGAACCCCGGATCGACCGCCTGCACGTGCTGGAAGCTGCGCGTGAGGAGCGAAGCGGTCATGAGCAAAACGGTCGACAGGGCGATCTCCGCGAACACGAGCCCGGCACGAATGCCGGTGCCGCCGGGGCTCGAGCCGCGCTCGCCTTGTTGCAGCGCGTCACGCAGATCGCGGCGCGAGGCCTGCAGTGCCGGCGCGATGCCGATGATCAGGCTGGTACCAAGCGCCACCACGAGCGTGAACGCGGCGACAGACCAATCGATCCCGATTTCGGCTGTACGCGGCAGAGCCGCGGGCCCGGCCGCGACCAGCGCGTCGATCAACGTCCGGGCGACGACCAGACCCAGCGCGCCGCCGATGACGCCGAGGATGACCGATTCGCCCAGGACGTGGGCGACGATTCGGCCGCGGGAAGCGCCGAGCGCGGCGCGAACGGCGAGCTCCTGCCGATGCCCCGTGGCACGGACGAGGAACAGGCTGGCGATGTTTGCGCACGCCACGAGGAGGACGAGCACGACGGCTCCGAGGAGCATTCGCAGCATCGGCGCGGACCGGCCGGTCATCTCTTCGTGCAGCGACACGAGCCGGATCGCCGTGTCGGCGCCGTGGGAGTCGGGGTACTCGGCGCGCATCCGCCGGCCAATCACGGCGAGATCGTCGTTGGCTTGCGCCGCCGTGATGCCTGGCTTCAGTCGCGCAATCACGCGCAGAAATCCCTGCGCCCGGTTACCGCGCCGCGGGTCGGTTGCGGGCGAATACGGCACGACGATCTCCGCATCGCGAATGAGAGAAACGAAGTCCGGCCGCAGCACGCCCACAATCGTGAACGCTTCGCCGTTCAGAACGATCGATTGCCCGACGGTGTCGGCCGCGCCCCCGAAATACCGCTGCCAGACGCCATGACCGATGAGGGCCGACGGACGCTGTTCGTCATCTGACTGCAGCGGCCGACCGAGCCGGACCTGCGCGCCCGTGACCTCGAAATAGTTCGGCGATACGCGCATCGCAGAGAGTCGCTCGGCGTCTCCACGGCCCGTGAGGTTCGCGCTCCACCCGAATATCGAGGTCATGCCGTCCAACGTGTGGCTGGACTCCTTGAAGTCGTTCACATCCGGCAGCGATAAAGGCTGGCGATCGGTTCCCGGCCGCACGATCGTGAACGTGATCAGGCGATCCGGGTCCGCGAGCGGCAGCGGACGGAGCAGGATCGCGCTCACGAGCGCGAACATCGCGGTATTCGCCCCGATTGCGAGCGCGAGCACGGTGACAACGCCGCCGGCAAACGCAGGCTGTCGCCGGACGCGGCGAACCATCTGCCAGAACTCAGTGAAGGGCATGTTCGAAGCCTACGGCCGCCGCCGCGCTATTACGAAGCTCATTGTTTTCATGAAAACGATGAATTTGAATCATGGGCGTGCGACCGGCGTGGCATTTCCTGCCCGGCTCACGTTACGATTCCGCGATTCCCATGGCGCTTCCGAGAACCCGTCTGTCTCCGTCCGTCGCAAACGTTGCCGTCGGCTTCGAGAGCGTCGCGCGTCTGCTGAAGGCCAGGACGTGTGGGTACGCTCGGCCGTGATCATCGCGTTGGGGCAGCGATGGCGGAACATGTGATGTGATCAGTCGAACAAGACGGAGCGAGCATGCGATTTCGATTCCCCGTCGTCGTGGCGCTGGCAATCCTTCTGTGGAGTGCGGGTCCCGCCGTGCGTCCCATTGGCAGTCAGTCACAGTCGCGCAAACTCAAAGTACACATCTCCGTGGACATGGAAGGCGTCGCGGGGGTCGTCACGGGCGACCAGCTCGGGCCGGCGGGATTCGAGTACGCGCGGTTTCGCGAGTTCATGACGCGCGAGGCGCTGACGGCGGTGGAGACGGCAAAAGCGGCAGGGGCAACGGAGCTCGTTGTCGCTGATTCACACGGTAACGGCGAAAACCTGCTCATCGACCAGTTCCCGCCCGACGTGAAAGTCGTCCGGTCGTGGCCGCGAGCGCTTGGCATGATGGCCGGCGTCGACGACAACGTCGACGCGGCGATCTTCATCGGCTACCACGCGAGCACGAACAACCCGGCCGGCGTCCGCGCCCACACATTCTCGAGCGCGAACCTCACGCGCGTCGCGCTCAACGGCGTCAATGTGACCGAAGGGGCCTGGAATGCGGCGATCGCCGGCCACTTCAACGTGCCCGTCATCATGATGTCAGGAGACGACGCGGCGATTGCGGAAGTGCGGAAGGCCATCGGGAACATCGAAGCGGCCGAGACGAAGCGCGCACTCAGCTTTCACTCGGCGATCACCCTGACGCCGGCGGCGTCCGCCACGCTGATCGGCGACCGCGTTCGTGCCGCGCTCGGCCGTCTGAAGGAGTTCAAGCCGTACAAGGTAACCGAACCGGTGACGGTCGACGTGAGCTTCAAGAACTACCAGCCACCGCAGTTGCTTGCGCTGCTGCCGATGTTCGAGCGAACAGATTCACACTCGGTACGCTTTCGTGCCAGGGACATGGTGGAGGCGTCCAGCATCATGCAGTTCATCGGCGATTACCGCGCGGACATCACACCATGACGGGAGTGAAGCGATAATGAGTCGGCGGCAGACGAGCTCTCAGGGGAAGATGAATGAGCAATTGGGAAGATGAAGTCAATCGTCACACGGCGGAACTCGTGAAGCTCACGATGAAGGCCGCCGACCAGGGACCGGACCCGTTACCCGAGGATGAAGTCGCGAAACTCGGAATGGTGATTGCGACCGAACGGCAGCTTCTGATCGATGCGATGAGCGGACTCCTTCGAGACGACGAACCGGAAGCGGCCGCGAGCCCCGGTGTGGCGGAATTCGATGCCGGCTTCATGTACGGACTCGCGTTCGCTCGAGCTTTGGAAGACACCAGGATCGCGCTCGATCGTCTGAAGCGGGGCCGACTGCTGAGGCTCGCAAAGGGAACCGACAATAGATCGGCGGGTGAGGACAGCTCGTGACCGCTCGCTGGCCTGAGACGTCGTCCCCCGAACCAGACACATTCAATCTGTTCGGCATCGGCGGCATCGTGCTATTGGTCAAGGCCGGCCCTAGCGCTTGGCTAGACCGAGCATCAAAGCGATACGCTTCGCGTGCAATTTTCGAGACGCACAAACCGCAAGGCCCAGGCCAACATACAACAGTGAGGGCGGCTCGGGCACGGGCGCGGTCGGATCCGCGCGAACGAGCACCGTCCTGCCGTCGTCGAGACCGGCGCGAAACACCACCTGGCCGGCGTCGTTCAGCGAATAGCCGCCTCCAAATTCCAGCGAACCCACCCTGGAACCGAACAAGGGATCTCCACTGCCTATGACGCGATCAGCTGTCGGGTCCGGCCCAGTGAAAATACCAACGCCTCCTCCGTCTAGGACTGCCCGGAAAGCAATGACTCCATCAGAGTTGATTGACGGGAAGTCGAACACCAGATAGAGACCCAAGCTGTCGACGAAGGTCGTGATCGGGCCACCGTTGCCGGTGAAAATTCCAGTGCTGCCGTCCAGGTATGCGACGAACGCGACCGTTCCATTGGCGTTGATCGAGGGCGAGAAAATCGAACTGAAAGGACTCGCTCAGAAAAATCCCTTGTCCGCCGGCCTTCAGATACGCTTTGAAGGCGACGTCCCCGTCTCCGTCAGTCAGCGGCCCGGCTGCCAGGCCCGGGCCGAAAAAGTCGAACGGCGTTCCCGCAACATTGCTGGCGATCGTCGTCACGTTGCCGCCGCCGCCGCCGAAGATGCCTTCGACTCCCGCGCTCGTCCATGCCTGGAACGCGACTGCGCCCGCCCCGTTGACCGCTGGATAAATGTTGCTATTGAAAGCGGTGAGTGGACCACCGTCGGCGGCAATCAACGTAAAGTCGTAAGTGACCGCGGTGGCGTCAACGCGCGCGTGAGCAACAACCAAGAACGAGAGCACCGCGGGCATCGCAATCCAGCGCTTCTCCATGATGTCTCTCGACTTCCGGGGCATGATAGCTCCGCCCGCGGCGGAATACACGTAATGAGTATTCGCGTAGGCCGCGAGTAGATCGTCGACGGAGACGAGGCGACAGCTTGTCGTCGCTGACGTCCGGCGAACTGAGATGACACGACTTCAGGCGGGCGCGCAACGTGCCGCCGTCGCTGAGACCTGAGTCCTGGCGCGTCGCGGGTGTGCCGCCACTCCGGCAGTGAACCTATTCCCCAAAGCGCTGGAAACGGTACGCGAGCTTCGGGCCTTCGTCCCCCTCGTAGGCAAGTTGTGCGACGAGGAGCGTGAACGGCTCAGTGTACCTCGCGATCCGCAGCGGTCCGGCGTCGACCGGATCGAAACCCACATCGCGGATCAGTTCCGCAGCGACTTCTTTGGCGCTTTGGTGGTCTCCGCAATACACCAAAGAAGGCCGGCCGGCCTTGCGCCTCGCGTCGAAGACGCTGAACAACACCTCGCTGGGCACCGTACCGAACGCCGCGACGACATGAGCCTTTCGAACCTTCTTTGCAAGCACCTCCGCGCCCGACGACGTGTGGGCGACGACGAGCGCAGTATCGTCCGCATTCATCGGGAGCGAGCAGCTGACAATGACCCTGCCCGACACATCGCCTGCCTGTTTCAACACGTCGTCGACGCGCGACCAGTGCACGGCGAGGAGGAGTGCGTCCGCATCCCGTGCCGCGTCACTGGGTGTGCCGGCCCGGGCTTTCCCTTGGGCGTTGCGAGCGAGTCTCTTCAACTTCTGCTCGCTCCGCGCGTAGCTGAATACCACGGCATGCCCGGCACGCGCGAAGAGCGTCCCGAGCTTGCCACCCATCAGTCCGGAACCCAGAATGCCAACTCGCATGCTGCTCCTCGATCACGCTGCGTCGACGCGAGGTACTCAGGCGTGCGCACGCCCGGAAGCTTATCTCAAACGTACGACGCGTTGGACGATTGCGATTACAGTTGGAATACAGTTACGGCATTCATCTCCACGGGCTGGCGACCGGAGGCGAGTCAGTCACGAGAGGTCCATGCGATTCCTGTCTCGTAGCGATCGCAAGTCGTTTTCTCGATGCTGCGCCGATTCCGTTTCGCGTCGCTCTAGCTTGAACAATGTCCGATAGCTCTCTTCTTATCACGGACGCTCGGGTCGACCTGCCTGCGTCCCCACTTCTTCCGGGTGTGTCACCTGTTCGCATCCGCTACCGCGATATCGGCAACGGCCCACCGATTGTCGTCCTCCACGGCGGCTGGGGATACGAGGTCTATCCTTTCAATCAGCACATTGCCGCGCTCGCGACGACGCATCGCTTCGTGATTCCCGACCGAACCGGCTACGGTCAATCAGAAGCGCTCGACGTCCTGCCAACGGACTTTCATCAGCGAGGCGCTGAAGAGACGCTCGCCCTGCTCGATGCGCTCGAGATCGAGCGGGCGGCGCTATGGGGCCATAGCGACGGCGCCGTCATCGCGCTGAGACTCGGATTGACTGCACCGGATCGTGTGACGGCCATCATCGTCGAGGCCGCGCATTTTCTGCGAAAGAAACCAGGGTCGCGATCGTTCTTCGAAACGATGCGCGGTGCGACGGAGCAGTTCGGTGAGCGCGTCGTCGATGCGTTTCGGCGCGATCATGGCGGCCGTTGGCGCACCGTGATCGCGGCGAACGGAGCCGTGTGGTTGCGGATCGGCGACGAAGCAACCTCCGACGGTGCCGATCTCTACGACGGTCGGCTACCTGAGCTCCAGGCGCCGGTACTGCTCGTTCACGGCGAGCGAGACCCCCGCACGGAGCCAGGGGAATTCCAGATGCTCAGCGCGGCGCTGAACCGCAGAGGCGAGCTGCTGCAGTCCCGATCGACAGTGCTGCTCCTGCCCGATGGCGGTCACAGTCCGCACAGCGAGCGAGCGACAGCCGCTGCGGTAACTACCGCCGCGCGCGAGTTCCTCGATCGCGTTGCGACCAAGGCTGATTGACCCGCGGCCGCGCTTCTTCGATATCGAATCCGCGGCATCGGTTACATTGAAGCAGTGTCCGCCGTTTCAGTTCCAATGCGACAACACCTCCTCATCGATGCCGACGATACGCTGTGGGAAAACAATATTTACTTCGAGCGCGCGTTCGACGACTTCGTCGAGTTCCTTGCTCACTCGTCGCTGTCGCCGACACAGGTCCGCGATGTGCTCGACGACATCGAGCGCGTGAACGCGCAAATCCATGGATACGGAGCGCTGAGCTTTGGCCGGAACCTGCGTCAGTGTTTCGAGAAGCTGGTCGAACGGGACGTGGCGGACGAAGATCTGCAGACCGTGACCCGGCTGGCGGAGCGCATCCTCGAGCAGCCGCTGGTGGTGATTGACGGCGTGCCCGAGACGCTCGCGTATCTCACGAAGCGACACGAGCTCACTCTCTTCACGAAAGGCCACCCGGAAGAGCAGAAGCTCAAGATTGATCGTTCCGGTCTCGCCAGCTTTTTCACACATACGGCCATCGTCAGCGAGAAAAACGCGGCTGCGTATCGCGCGCTCCTCGCGGAGCGGGGCATGGAGCCCTCGAGGTCCTGGATGATCGGGAACAGCCCGAAGTCCGACGTGAATCCGGCACTCGAGGCAGGCCTCAATGCCGTATTCGTCCCGCACCCGCACACGTGGGCACTCGAGAAAGAAGATATTCGGCCGGTTCCGGGACGGCTGCTAATCGTCGAGCGATTCAGCAGCCTTCGCGCTCATTTTTAGAGAGCCCGAGTCCGCTGTTTATTTCGCTCTTGGGGAGACTGGTTGAAGGCTTGGCATCACGCCTTTCGACTCGACGAGCCTGCGGGCCAGGTAATTGACCACTTGGGCATCGCCCCGCACCGCGGTGAGGTACGCCGTCCGCAGCAGCTGCTCTTTCCGCGCGCGGAGGGTCTGCCTGATGCCGTCGCGCACTCCAGGCGTGGATAGGTCGCGTTGGCCGGCCGGCTCGCGTGCCACGACCAGCACAATAGTGTAGCCACCGCCCGCACTGGCAACGTTCACTGTTCCAGGCGCCTTGTTGAGCACTGCGTCGCGCAGCTGCGCCGGCGCCTGCTTGAGCCTCGACACGGGCACGAAGCCCAGGTCTCCGCCACGCGGCGCCGACTCAGGGTCCTCAGAGTAACCGCTCGCAAGATCCCGGAACGATGCGCCAGCCTTGAGGCGCTCCATCAGCATACGGACCTTTGCAGTCGCTGCCTGGGGCGTCGTCGCATCGTCTCCCGTGCCGTTCGTCACTTGTGCGTCGCGCACCGGGGTCACGACGATCTGCGCGATGTGGTACGACTCCTCCGGCACGTTGAACTGCGCGCGATTTGCGGCGAAGAAATCGGCTACGTCCTGATCGGTGACGGCGATCTTCGATCCCACTTCCTGATCGATGACTTTCTGGGCAAGCAGCTCGCGCCGGAGTCCTTCCCGCATGTCCGCCGCCGTCAGATTGCGGCTCTTCAACTCCTGCTGAAACGCATCATCGGCGACATTCTTTTTCGCGTTGTCGTACGCGGTGTCGAGCTCGCTCTGGGAGACTTCGAGCTTTAAGGTTCCCGCCTTGCCCAGAAGAATCTCCCGAACGATGAGGTCGTTGAGCAGCGTCAGTTTGGCTGTCAGGGCTTCCTCGTCCGAAAGCGTCTGTGATGTATCTCGCGTCCGCCGATAGGCCTTTTCGACGTCCTCGCGTGTAATCGCCCGGCCGTTGACGACGGCCCACGTGTCGGCTGAGACCGTGGCCGCGGGAGTCGACGGTGTCGATCGACACGCAATGCAGAAAAATGCCGCTGCCGCCGCGCCCAGGAGTGCAGCAAGGCGGCGTGAGCCGTCGTGGGCCGCAGATCTCCGACAGGACATACGCTGGCAGCGTATCACCAATGACTGTGTCCGCTGACTGCGCGATAATGAGCGTCGACTTCAGGCCTATGTCGATGGGGATGGTCGAAGAGCGGGCGCTCGATGCTCCGCATCATCGCCTACGAGCGCCGCGGGTCTCCGGGTGACCGTCACCGCAGGATCGAAGCTCGGTTCGTACGAAATCACTGCCAGGCTTGGCGCGGGCGGGATGGGAGAGGTCTGGCGGGCGATCGACACGCGGCTCGATCGGCAGGTTGCGATCAAGATCCTTCCGTCAATCTTCACTGACGAAACGGACCGTCTGGCGCGCTTCGATCGCGAGGCGAAGCTTCTCGCACAGCTCCATCATCCCAACATCGCGTCGATCTTCGGGTTCGAGGAATGCGACGGCGTCCGTGCCCTCGTCATGGAGCTCGTCGAAGGTCCCACGCTCGCCGAGCGCTTGAGTACCGGCGCGCTTCCTGTCGAGGAGAGCCTCTCGATTGCGCGGCAGATCGCCGTCGCGCTCGAGGAAGCGCACGCCAAAGGGATCGTCCACCGTGACCTCAAGCCGCAGAATGTCAAGGCTCCCCTCAACGGGACGGTCAAAGTCCTCGACTTCGGTCTCGCCAAGGCCATCGCCCCACCCGGCGCCGAGCCGCATCACGATGCCGGCTTCTCGCCCGCCATCATGAAC
>JBKPCD010000165.1:0-55236 GCA_046727175.1 Acidobacteriota bacterium
CGAGAGTGCTGGTTCTGTGCCGTAATCAGCGCCCAAGTATGAGGAACGGTGAACCTGTGCACTCTGGAACCTCACGCAGGATGCGTATTTCAGCATCCCGCTAGCCTAGAGGTCGGTGAGTTGGACGCTCTTAATCAAAAACAGTTCCTCCGGCCCGGCGGCATCCGCCGCTGGAATGCCACCGTCGGCCGAATCCCGCAAAACCAAAGCGGCCAGCGTATTGAAGTTACCCAGACAGAACGATCTTCCCGAACTGCTGTCGGGCTTCAAGCCGTTCGTGCGCGGACCGGGCGTCCGCAACTGGGACGACTTCGTCCACAACCGGTCGCAGTCGACCTGCGAAGAAGTGAGGGGCCGCCGCAGCGAGTTCCGTGTGAGTACCCATGTACGAGCCCAGCAGCTGAAGCTGCCGAGCGAACAGGTGCCGCAGATCGATCGTGCCTCGTGGTCCTGTCGTGGCGCCGCATGTAACCAGGCGGCCGCCGCGTGCGAGCGCCCTGACGCTGCGATCCCAGGTCACTTCCCCGACGTGCTCGACGACGACGTCAACACCGGCGCCGCCCGTGAGGGTCTTCACTTCGCGGGCGAAATCGCCCGAATAGTGATCGAACACATGCGCTGCGCCAATCGCTTGGGTGCGCTCTGCCTTGTCGGGACTCGATGTGGCAAATACGGTCGCGCCGTGCAACCGCGCGACTTGGATGGCTGCCTGCCCGACGCCGCTGCCCCCTGCAAGGACGAGCACACGTTCCCCAGCTCGAAGGGCCGCGAGCGTCACGAGCATGTGCCACGCAGTCAGGAAGGTCAGCGGAAACGCGGCCGCTTCGACGAATCCGATGTGATCCGGTATCGGAACCAGGTTCTCGACCGGGATGGACACGAGCTCCGCGTAACCCCCGTCAGACTGCAAGCCGAGAACGTCGTACGAGTCGCACAGCGAATCGCGACCCTCTGCGCATGCGCGGCACGTTCCACAACGCAGTCCCGGCTGGAGCATGACTCTCGTGCCGACGGGGACCGAGCTACCGCCCGGATCGAGCACCTCTCCTGACACGTCGCTGCCCGAGATGTGCGGCATCGGGATCTTCACCCGCTCGATGCCGCGGCGTTGCCAGAGATCCAGATGATTCAGCGCGCACGCGCGGACGCGTACGATCGCGCGGCCCGGCAGCGCAACCGGATCGGGCGCGTCCTCGTACCGAAGGACTTCCGGGCCGCCGTGCTGGTGGAAACGGACTGCTTTCATAAAAGGAAAAAGGGAAAGGGAAAAGGCAAAGCCTTATCCCTTTTCCGTTGACACGCCTACTTCAACCACGTCACCTAACCCCAAATCATTCAGCGACCCTATCTCCTTGCGATCCCCGACGATGACCGCGGACAAGCGTGCGGGATCGATATGCGTAGTCGCGACTCTCGTCAAGTCCGCTTCGGTCACCGAGAGCACTCGCGGTACGAACCTGCTGAAATAGTCGTCGGGCAGGTCGTAAATCGCGAGTTGAGCGGCGGCGCGGCCGACCTGTTCCCCCGTCTCGAAGTTTGTGGGATACCCGCGCGTCAGCGCCGCCCGTCCGAGCTGCAGCTCGGCGCGCGTTACGGGACGCGGTCCGCGAATCGCCTGCATCTCCGCGATCGATTCCCTGATGGCATCGGCGGTCGCGTCCGACTGCACGCTGGCCTGCAGCACGAACGGGCCCGGTCCGCGACGGAACTCGAACGACGTGCGCGCCCCGTACGTGTAGCCCTTCTCTTCGCGCAGATTCATGTTGATGCGGCTCACGAACTGTCCGCCGAGCACCGTGTTCAGCGTGATGAGCGCGTGGTAATCCGGTGTGCTTCGGGGCGCGGCCACGTGGCCGATGCGCAGCTCCGATTGAGCCGCGCCAGGTCGATCGACGAGCGCGAGCCTGTGATCGCGAATGGGCGGAGGAGCGCTCACGGCTGGTGGGCTGAGAGGGTCTGCCAACGCCGTCCACCCGCCGAATGATTCGTCGATCATGTCGAACAGGCGATGGTGTGTCGCATCGCCGACAGCAAATACCGTCGCGCGCGACGGCACGTAGGCCCGCCGGTGGAATGCGTGGACGTCGTCGATTGCCATGTTCCGAAGCGATTCCTCGCTCCCGATCGGGAGGTGACCGTACGGATGGTTGCCGTAGAGAAGCTCGGCGAAGGCACGATCGGCCACCGCCGAGGGGAGGTCGCGCATCTGCACGAGCCGGCTCAGTCGGAGATCCCGAACACGATCGAACTCCCGCGGTTCGAAGCGCGGCTCGATGACCATTCGAGCGAGCAGCCCCGCGCCGCGTTCGGCAAAGCGTTCGAGGGTCGTCAGGCTCAGCAGCGTCGCGTCGGAGCTGACCTCGGTCTCGACATGCGCACCCAGTCGGCCGAGCGCTTCGTGGAACTCGAGGGCGTTCCACGTGCCGCAGCCTTCGTCGAGGAGATCAGCGGCCATCGCTGCGGTCCCGATGCCTTGTGGCGGATCTGCCGCGGAGCCCACCGGGATCATTACGAACGCCGTCACAATCGGGACGTCGCGATGCTCGATGGTCCAGACGCGAACGCCGTTCGCGAGCGCTCTCCGCTCGATTGTTGGAAACGCAAAAGCCGGCTCTGGCCCCAGGTGAGGCAGTCGGGAACGATCGACCGCCATCACGACACCGACACGGCCCGAGAACCGTCGAGCGCCAGGGACGGGCGACCGCGGGGGACCACGCTGAGCACGACTCGTCCGCCCGGCTTCAGCCATCGCTGCGCTTCCGCCCGGACCGACGCGGCTGTTGCCGCTCGATAGCGCTCCAGATCCCTGTCGAAATACCCCGGATCGCCGAGGAACACGTTGTACGAATTCAACTGATCAGACTTGCCTCCGAACCCACCAACCGTTTGCATCCTGTGCACGAAATGCGCTTCGGCCTGCGCGCGGCATCGCTCCATCTCGGCGTCGGTGGGTCCGTGCTCCAGCAACCGCGCCAGTTCGCGAGCGATTGCCGCTTCGACGTCGGACAAGGTGCGGCCGGGGGCCGCGGTCGCAACGAGCTGGAAGAAACTGCCGATTTCGCGCGAGTTCTGCGAGGCCGCGATTTCCGTCGCGATTTGCTGCTCGTAGACGAGCGCGCGATACAGGCGCGACGTCTTTCCGCCGGCCAGCACGTTGGCAAGGAGATCGAGCTCGGCATCGCCTCCGGCGAAGAGCGCGGGTGAATGCCACGCCAGGTACAGCCGCGGCAGCTCGATCCGATCGTCGCGGACCAGGCGGATTTCTTCTGCGAGCGGCGCCTGCGGCGCGAACTCGACTGGCGGCGGATCGTTGCCGGCTTCAATGTCGCCGAAGTATTGCTGGGCGAGCTCCAGGGCGGTGGTCGTGCTCACATCTCCCGCGAGCGCCAGCGACGCATTGCGAGGCCGGTAATACGTCTGGAAGAACGCCCGCACGTCATCGAGGCTCGCGGCGCGCAGGTCCTCGGGCGCACCAATGGTGAGCCAATGATAGGGGTGTTCCGCCGGATACAGCGCCGCGACGATCGACATCACCGCGAGACCGTACGGCCGGTTTTCGTAGTTCTGCCGCCGCTCGTTGAGAACGACGTCGCGCTGATTCCGGAATTTTGCATCGGTCAGTGCCGGAAGCAGATAGGCCATGCGGTCCGACTCCATCCACAGCGCGAGCTCCAGTGCATTGGTGGGCACGACTTCCCAGTAATTCGTGCGATCGGCGTTCGTGGATCCATTCAGCGAACCGCCCGCTTCCTGCAATGGCTGGAAGTAGCCGCGATCGTAGTGCTGCGATCCCTCGAACATCAGGTGCTCGAAGAGATGCGCGAATCCCGTCCGCCCAGGCTTCTCGTTCTTCGATCCGACGTGATACCAGAGATTCACGGCGACGATCGGGCATCCGTGATCTTCGTGGACGAGAACGTCGAGACCGTTGTCGAGGGTGTGGCGTGTGTAGGGAATGTTCACGAGGGCTCTGGGCCTAGGGCTTTCGGCTTCGGGCGCGAACACTCAAGAACCTGCCCGGCGAGCCATCGCGCACATCCGCCGGAGCGAAGTCACAGACGGTAAACGGCAGAACCAGCGTGGGACGCAAGCAAGCCCAAAGCCAAGAGCCTCGAGTCCAGAGCCTAGTGTTTCTTGAATTCCCCGCACGTCGACATCGCGGTCCCGTAGTAGGGGTTGCGGATGGTGGCTTCTTTCTGCAACCACGACTGCTTCGCCATCGGGCAGTACGCCACCTTGAGGCCGCTCAGATCCTTCCAGCCGTCCGCCTTCGCTGCCGCGATGACGGCGTCACTGAGCGGCCCGAAGGCGTCGCGGGCCGTCTTGAGATCCGTCGCCTGTGTCATGGCCTTTGCCGTCTTCTCGATCTCGCGTCCCGCATCACCCATCCGCGATGCCTGATCCACTATCGCCTGCGCCGCCGGCTTGACCGCGTCGACCTTGTCGTTGACGAGCTGCGACTGGATCTTCAGATATGAATCGGCAATCGCTTTCATTGCATCGGACGCCGGGAGCGTCGTACTCACGGACAGAAGTGCGATCGCCAGAATGCAGGCGGACAGTCTCATGTTCGTCCTCAGTGTAACCGGCTCTTGGCCTTTGGCTCTTGGCCTTTGGCTCTCGGCTCGGGCTCTTGACATCTGCTTCTTACGATAAATTGTGATCAAAGCCCAAAGCCCGGGCCCTATCCAATCGGTATCAGCGGGATCGGTCGCTTGGCGTAGCTCGCGATCGAGATCTGCGCCGCGAGCCGTTCGGCCGTGGACCGGAACGCCCGTGCCGCGGGCGCGTCGGGCTCGCCAATCGTCAGCGGCACGCCGGTGTCACCGCCGATGCGAATCGGCTCGTAGATTGGAATTCGCCCGAGAAACGCAATCGACAGCTCGCTCGCGAGCGTTTCCCCTCCGCCCTTACCGAAGATGTCGCTTTCGTGCCGGCACTCGGGGCAGACGAAGTGACTCATGTTCTCGATCAACCCCAGGATCGGCACGTTCAGTTTCTGGTACATCCGTGCGGCGCGGCGCGTGTCGGCCAGCGACACGGTTTGTGGAGTCGTGACCACGACGGCGCCCGAAACTGGCACGCTCTGGCTCAGGCTCAAGGCGACATCGCCGGTACCGGGCGGCATGTCGACAATCAGGTAATCGATGCTGTCCCACCGCACCTCGCGGAAGAACTGCTGAATGGCGCCGTGCAGCATCGGCCCGCGCCAGATCACAGGGGCATCGTCTCCGGTGAGGAATCCCATCGACACGAGCTGAATCCCGTACTGCTCCGCGGGGATTATCTTCTTGCCATCGGTCGTCAGCTGCGTCCGGATGCCGAGCATGATCGGCACATTCGGCCCGTAGACATCACCATCGATCATCGCGACGCGGCCGCCCGACTGGCTCAGTGCAATTGCCAGGTTGACCGCGATGGTGGTCTTTCCGACGCCTCCCTTGCCGGCACCAACCGCGATGATGTTCTTCACGCCCTCGACCGGCGCCTTGCCCGCATCCGCCGAGATCGTCGACCGCACCTGCGCCGTCATCTCGACGTCGACCGCGGTGACTCCCGGAATCCTCGCGACGATCGCACGCGCCTGCTCTCGCATCTGGTCCTTCACGGGACACGCTGGCGTCGTCAACTCGATCGTGAACGACACGCGATCGCGATCGATGCGCAGGTTCTTGACGAATTTCAGCGAGACGATGTCGCGGTTGAGGTCAGGATCGCGCACCGCCTTGAGTGCATCGAGGACGGCCGCTTCGGTCAGGGAGGAGCTCATGGCGATCGAAAGATTCTCCGGTTCTCGGTTCTATTCGGTTCCCGGTACTCCATTCGCTTGTGACGCGAAAAACTATTCTATCAACCCAAGGCGAAAACCGATGAACCCCGAACAGGGAACCGAGAACGGGGAACCGAGAACCTGTTCAGGTGCGCTGCTCCGCCATTTCCCCCGCGATTGGCAGCTTGAAACGGTCTCCTTGATAGGCCTTGAACATGAGCAGGAGCCAGAGCACGGCGGAGACTGGAAGAATCAGAAAGAAGGCAATGAGCCAGCCGAGTAAGGGAATGATGGACAGGAAGAGAAACCAGGCAACCGAAAACGTGCCGAAGACAATCACCGACTGCATGGCGTGAAATCGTACGAACCGGTTCTCGCGCTCGAGCAGCAGGAATGCGGCTCCGCTAATCCAGCCGAGTCCGTACGCGAGCGCCGCCGCGACATTGGCGTCCAGCCCCGTCGAGGTGCGGTCGGTGTTGTCACCCATGCGGCCGCCCTGATTCCCACCCTGCGCGAATGAGCCTTTCGCTCGAGGGCGCGCTGCCATCATGAGGAAACCTCGAAGTACGACCGGCTCTCGTTGTGCAGCAGGACCCAAAATGCGTAGATACCGAGTGCCGTCCCGAAGGGCAGCACGAACAGGTTCAGCACGGCCAGACCGAGGGTCGCGAGGCGGCCGTTTGGCTGCCGACGGCGGATTGCCCTGCCCGCCCAGGCATTTGCCGCACCTCCAGCGAGCAGCGCAAAGGCACAGACGAGAAATGCCGATGCGGTAATGGCCGCAGCGATCTCGTTTCCTTCAGAGGTCCAACCGATCGCGGCTGCGCCGCCGGCCAGCAGCAGCATCGAGACGCCCAGCAGCAGCCCGATAGCGCCCCACACTGACTCGAGAATGCTCAACAGATGAAGGTGCGGCAGCACTGTTAACGGATGGTGACGCGCACTTCGACGATCGTCGCTGGCGCACCTGGCGCCATGATGCTGAAGCGAAACGTCGCGCCCTCGCGCACACCGGCCGGTATGCGCAGCTGCATTTCGTGTGTCGCCGGAATCTCACCATCGCCGCCGCACGCGCCGCACCACTCCTGCCACGTCTCGCCGCGCCCGCCGCAACGACGGCATGTCCGCCGCAGCGGCACATCGAGCGGCACGGTCGCGCCCCAGAAGGCCTCTTCAGGGCTCACCGCGATTTCGGCGCGCAGCCCCTGGACGGGGATACCGCCAAAGAACGAGCGGCGCATGCGATCGAGCACACTCGCGACAGACGGGAAATCGATCGCGATCTCATCACTCAGCCATTCGCCATGCCCCAACGAAGGTGTCTCGCGCGGACGAAGACTTGCGTCGTACGCCCGCCGCCGGGAGGGATCGTTCAGCACTTCGTAGGCGCGAGACACTTCGAGAAACACCGTCCCGCGATCGTCCCCCGAAATGTCGGGATGATAGCGGCGGGCCAGTTGCCGGTACGCGCGCTTGATTTCATCAGCGCCGGCGTCCGGCGAAACGCCCAGAACCTGGTAGTAGTCCCGCATTCTCGTCAAAGGACATTATGCCCAAAACCCACGCGTGTTGGCGATCCTCGATTGATGTAACGCCAGCACTCAGCGCACAAGTTCTTCAGGCCACGGATATCCGCGGATCCGCGGATATCCGCGTCGTCCAGTGAATCTGCGCAAGCCGCGTCTCATTGGAATTCGCACTTACAATCCGCGTATGAAGGAATGCCCGCTGTGTGGAGAACGGATGCGTCTCTCGGCGCGCGAGATCCGCGAAGAGATCCCTGGACGAGGTCAGGCGACCGTCCGGCACATCCGTGAGTGGACCTGCCCCGAGTGCGATTACTTCGAAGAGGCTGAAGCGGGCGAGGGCTAGCGAAAGTTCGCGGGACCGCGACGCGTATTGCGCGCTGAGATGCTTCGGCGGGTCGGAGCGTGCCTCCAGGCGCGCTGGATCCTATCGGGCGCCGAGCGTCAGCAACAGTTCCTTCCGGACGCTCTCGTCGAATTCGGCGAAACTCAGCTCTTTCTCACATTCGTCGCACAGCACTTCGAACACCGCGGGACGTCCTTCCTCGTTCGCCTCCACGCGGGCATCGTCGCGCACCTGCACGACATGCATCTGCAGGGTCTTGACCAGAAAATTCCGGTCGTTCCCGCAGTTCGGACAGGTCAGGGCCATCTAGAGTGAACTCCTCTCCCGGTAAACCTACGAATTGTACGAGAACGTCTTTCGCATACGCAATCAAGATCTTCTGTGATTTGAAGAAAGGGGACGCGAAAAAACAACCGCAGAACGGGAGAGCATGTCGCCAGCTCGCCACCGAGATGCGGTACGATCCGCGCATGGCGGATCGCAGACCGGCGTCAGGCAAACGAACCATCCGCAGCGAAGCCAGGGGACCTCATTGGGTCGCCTGGATTGCTGACACGAATGGAAAACCAGAAGGCTCGGTGGTTTTCGTCGGGGAAACGCGTGAAGAAGCCGAAGAACGTGCGAGGAGGTGGGACGACCAGCCTGAAACGGAGCGTTAACTAGTCGTCCAAGTCTTCGTCCTCGTCCTCGAACTCAGCCGGATCCCCTAGACGCAAGATCTGCCCACTGGAGTGACCCGCCAGGATGCAGTGAGGACCTTTGGCTTCGAGCGACACGACAGCCACGTCCCACGGGCGGGCGCGATACGCGGCCGCCACGCAACCACACGGCAGCCCCTCGAGCGCTTCGAGCTCGAATACTGTCGTTGTCGGCTTCACGTAGTTCAACGACATCGCAGGAACTGCCATACGCACCCTCCCGATGCCTAACGCTTCATGCAATCCAAGCGCCAGCTATCGGATTAGACATCGGTGGTGAGCGTTTGGTTCCTCGGTTTCGAGAACTCTTTGCAAGAGAGAACCTTAGACGTTAGCGCATCCAATCGTGCTGATTCGTCGCCAGATGGCACTCGCAGACTACAAGAGCCCTGGATAGATGACTCCACCGTCCCGCTCTCGTGCGAACTCGCTCAGCTCATGTGGTTTAGCTGTCGTGCGGGACACAATGTGCAGGACCGGCACACCATGTACGAGAAGCGCATCCGCGAGTAACCGCCGATGACATTTCCACCACACGGCCTCCGCGCACATCACAGCCGTTGCGGCCTCCCCTGCGAACACCTCCAGCTCCGCAAACGCTCGCCGGAATTCCTCGGTCTGCATATAATCGGCATAGCCGCGAAAACTCGGATTGGTCAGGCCGGTGTTGATTGAATCGGCCCGCGGCCTCCGAAGCCCTCCAAGGCCAGGGAAATGTCGGTAGACGATGTGCTGCGCGTGCAGCGAGGCGCGGAACGAATCCTGCGTGAACTGGGGATGCCGCCTGGACCGCGGAACTGTCCGGACGTCGGCGAGCTGTCGAATCGCGTAAGCCTCCAGCAATTCGAGGAAACTCTGGATGGGGCGTGTGGAGTGACCAATCGTATGGATCACGGATACAGCAGGCGGCCTTCGATGCGAGCCCCGGGATAAATCGAATGCAGTGCGCGTACGTAGATTTCCAGCTGTTCCGCGTGAGTGGGCTGCGGTGCGCCGGTCTTGAGCTCTACAACAACGATCGTCCCGTCGCTTCGGTGAACGAGCCAATCGATCGTGCCTCTGAGGATCGCCGAGTCGGCCGATGCGCTCAGCGAGAACGGGACCTCATGAAGATGGCGGCCGCTCGATAGTAGTTCCGCGACATCCGCCCGGTGGTGCATCGCACGCCAAATCGCGAGGGCCTCTTCAATTGTCGCGGTCAGATCCGCCGAGGAATGTTCCTTGTCCGTCACGAGGCGTTCAACGACCGCACACGCCTCCTCAGAGCTCGTGCACTCGCATAGCAGATTCGGATACTGAAACAAACGATGGACGAGCCGCCCCACAATCACGTCACGGGGTGACAGGACGAAACTGAACGGCTGGCGACGGTCGGCTTCGAGCTGCTCGATCACGGAGAGCCGACGACGGCCCTCGAAGGCTCGAGTCGGTCCAAGTAGTTCAACGTCGGGTGCTTTCACGGTGACCTGCGCTGCAGGCGCAGTAGTTACGTCTTCAGGGGGCCGGCAGATCCGCCAGTCGAACGTGCGGCCCGAGATGCCGGCCCAGCCGACGACATTACATTCCGGGAAGGCAGACGCGGCGTGCGCGAAGAGCGTCTTCAGCGATTCGGGAAGCACCTCCGCAAGGCTGCCGCGACCTGGCGCGAGGGCGCCGTCCTTCACGACCGATGAGAGGTAGAGGCGGTCGCGTGCGCGCGTGAACGCGACGTAGAGCAGCCGCCTCGTCTCGTGCCTTTCCCGTTCTCGATCCGCTTCGTCGGCGTCAGACACGAATGGACCAACCGAAACAGAAGGCTCCTCCCCCGCGTTGGCAACGACGCGCACGGGTTTCGGGGGACCGCTCGCGCCCTTTGCGAGGTTGACGACGAAGACGATCGGGAACTCGAGCCCTTTTGCGGCATGGACGGTCATCAGGTTGACCGCATCGATCGCCTCGAGGACCGCATTCGACTCGTCGCCGGCAGTGAGCGCATCGAGGTGTTCGGCAATCCGCGGCAGCGTCGCATATCCGCGGTTCTGGCGACGGCGGATCAGACCGCGTATCTTCTTCAGGTTCTCCCAGGCCTGTTGTCTGCGCGCGCCGCGCAGCTCGTACGCGTATGCGGTCTCCGTCAGGATCTGATCCACGAGATCGGCGGGAGGGACTCGGTCGACACGCGTGATCCATTGATTGACGTGGCGGCGCGCCTGCGTGAGGACGCGGCGGTCCTCGTCATCGAGCTGCGCGAATCCGGCGGGACTCCCTTCGGACGAGAGCGCATCGGCCAGACGCGGCGCGAGCCGCGCGATCGCCCCATCGGACAGCCGAATGAAGCGCGAACGCATGAACGCTCCCGCTCGCAGATTCGATACAGGCTTCGCGAGATAGCGCAACAGCGCCATCACGTCCTTCGTTTCGTCCGCGTCGAAGAACCCCAGACCTTTGTAGACGTACGACGGGATGCTGCGGAGTTCCAGCTCGCGCTCGAACTCTCGATGGCTTGCCCTGGAGCGGAACAGGATGGCAATGTCGCCTGCGACCGCCCGCCGTCGAACTCCCGTCTTCCGATCCCGAACGGTGTCTTCACGGAGGATGCGTTCGATCTCAGCCGCGACCGCAGCGGCGCAGGCCTCGGATTCCTGAGCGACAGCGATACCCGCGGCGGGACCGCCGACTCGCAGAGCCGCAGGGTCGACGGGAAAGCGATCGGAATCTGCAAACGTAAACTCATCGACGGTGCCCCCGGACTGCGACATCTCGGTGAACACCTCGTTGACGAGCTCGAGGAGCTCGGGGACGGCGCGGAAGCTTCTCGTAATCGATCGGCGCGGGCTTCCCGAAGGACGGAGCGCCTCGATGTAGCGGCCAGCCTCCTGAAGAACGGCCGCTTCGGTATCGCGAAAGCGGTAGATGGACTGCTTTCGATCGCCCACGATAAAGATCGATGGCTCAGTAGCGACGCCGAGGCCTTCACGCCAGGATTGAATCAGGAGCGCAACCAGCTCCCACTGTGCACGACTGGTGTCCTGGAACTCGTCGACGAGCACGTGATGGTACCGCGACTCCAGCCGATAGCGGCTCTGCGCGAATTCGTCCATCTGTTGAAGCAGGCCGAGCGCGCGCTGCAGAACGTCTGAGAAGTCCAGCAGCGATCGTTCTTCGAGCGCGCGACCATACTGCGCGAGCGCGATGCCGAACATCCTGCGGATGCCGCGCGCAAGCACGACGTTCAAATCGCGATTGAACGCAAACAGAACGTCGCGAACACGCGGAGCGAGCTGCGCGACCGCGTTGCGATGTCGCCGGCCGGCATCCGCCGACGGGTAGTGCTCGGCACGGTAGGGGTAGAGCGGTCCGCTGCTGCGCGGCTTCCCGTCCAACGTCAGAAAGTGCGCACCGACTCGCTCGAGCGCCGATCGAATCGCTGCGTTTGCCGCATCGGCCCGATCGGGAAGCCGTCGAATCTCGCGCGCGAGCAACTGAAACCTGGGGTGTCCGAGCGGGCCGTCCGCCAGAAACCTCTCGAGACCTCCAGGCGCGGTACGAAGCGCCTCCTGCAGAGCCGTCACGGCGTGCCGGCACACATCGTCTGCCGTCAAGGTGGACGGCCCCGAGGCGAGAAAACGGCTGAGCGCGTCCCAGGCAACGAGCCGGCGATCGAGCAGCACGGCGAGTCCTTCGCGCGTCCGGGCTACGCCGAGCTGCGCGAGGACGAGCGCCACATCCGGTTCCGTTCGTGCAAGGCCCGTCAGAATTCGAAGCGAATGATCGAGCGACTCTTCGATCAGTCGCGGTACCTCTGTTTCATCGGCCACGTCGAAGCCCGGATCCAGGTCTGCCTCGAGTGGAAACTCCCGCAGCAGAGACAAGCAGAACGCGTCGATCGTGCTGATCGCAATTTCGCTCAGGCGGTCGCGCAGCTCGACCCATCTTGCTTTATCGATCTCCGAACGCGCTGCGGCGTCGCGGAGCTCGCGAACGATCCGCTCGCGCATCTCCGCCGCCGCTTTCCGCGTGAAGGTGATCGCGAGGATGTTCGCCGGCGCGACGCCCGCCTTGAGCAAGTTGAGATACCGCGCGACGAGAACCGATGTCTTTCCGGTGCCCGCCGACGCCTCCAGCACCACGTTGTTGCACGGATCGACCGCAAACCGTCGTGCGTCGGCGTCGCTGTCCGTACAAGTGACGGTCTCGACCACGGACTGCGACGGCACTGCGTCGTCAAACAGCGAGAGCTGCGAGCGCGGATCGAGGCGCGGTGCCTTACTCATCTCCGACGTAGTCCTTGCGGCACACACCCGCGTATCCACACCAGCGGCAGAGGAAGGGCTCATCGGGATCGGGCGGAAATGTTCCGCCCTCGATGCCTTCGACGGCCGCGAGGAGCCGCTGCTGCCCGTCGGCAAGCGCCTGCTGGAGCGAAGACGATCCAAGCGGGACAAACGGGTTCTTCTCGCGAAAGGCGATGTAGCCCGCGCGCGACAGCCTCCACGATTTTCCGTATCGCCCGCGCAAGTGTTGTTCGGCGCAGATTC
Organism: Acidobacteriota bacterium; assembly: GCA_046727175.1. Lineage (GTDB taxonomy): Bacteria > Acidobacteriota > Vicinamibacteria > Vicinamibacterales > 2-12-FULL-66-21 > JBKPCD01. The sequence continues at coordinate 12,858 of JBKPCD010000165.1, forward strand.
CGTACACCGGCAGCTGCAGCGAACGGGCCGGCTTCGGCGCGCGACTCAGCTTGTAATCGATTACCCGAAACGTCCCATCGGCGAGCAGATCGATGCGATCCGCCTTTGCTCTGATGTGCAGCCGACGGCTGCTCTCGTCTGTTCGAAACTCGAACTCCCCCTCGAGCGGATACTCCAGCAACCGCTCCAGGACGGCGCCCCCGTGCTCCAACTCCGACGCAAATGCGCGCTCGGCCAGTCCAGGTGCCGCTGCGGATCCTAGAAGATACGTGCGCTCGAGCGATCGATCGGATTCGGGAAGCCTTGCAAGCTGCAACTCCGCGACCGCTTCGAACAGCGTCAGCGCGTCGTCGACGTTCGCCGTCGTGATTTCGCGGCCGCCCGACGCATGCCACTGGTTGTAGAACGTCTCGAAGACCTCATGAAGGAACTGTCCTCGCTCCTGCGGCGTGAGGCTGGACTGATCGTCCCGCTCTTCGCGAAGCCGAAGCACCGCGCTCGCGAAGTACTTGAACGGGCAGTCGAGATACCGCTCGACCTGGCTCACGGCGTACGCTGCCGGCGCGCGTCGGCCAGCGGCACCATGGAACCGTTCGTCCGACAGCGGCGTCCGCGACTGCCGGATCGCGAGCCACTCCGCGGCGATTCCCTCGACTGCATCGACCGCGACAGGTTCCTCGGACAGCGCTTCGTGAACGAACGCGCGCGACCGTTCGCGACGCTTCACTCGTTCGATGGGTAATCCACAGATCTCCAGCTCGTCCAGAAACGCCGACGGCGTCACGATCGCATCGTCCTCGAGCATGAATGTCGAGATCGATACGCGCGACCGCGGCAGCTGCAGGAGATCGCGAAATGCCGCGCGGGCACTGGCGAGCCGATCGCGGTCGCTTGGCCAGCCGAGCTGCGTCAAAAGGGAGGCTGGATAAAAGATGTTGCGCTTGCTCCGATCGGGCCAGTCGTTCTCGACGACCCCTATGATGCGCAAATCGTCGACGCCGGCGTACGCAGCGGCGGGGGCATCCATCAGCGTCACGCCGCCCGCTCCTGTGCTCGGCGAGAACGTCCGGCCCTCCATCCACCGGCGCACTGCGTTCGCGAGCTCGGTGACCTCGAGACGCGCGTCATCGTGACGGGCGTGCGCATCCGCCAGTCCGTCCAACGCCGCCAGAATCGCTGCGCGGGCGCGCAGGTGTCGACTGCACCATGAGTCATCGGCATGCGGCAGCCGTTCGTGCGCGGCGATGAACGACAGCATCCGCCGAAGCTGCCCGGAGGCCGTCTCAGCATCGATTGCCGAACGGACCTCTCTCGCGACGCGCACTGCCGACTGAATCGCGGTTCGGGCGTCGCTGGGGGCGTCAGGTTCCTTGGAGAGCGCGGCGAGCCTGTCCCATCCTCCGAGATACTTCCGCTCACGCAGCCAATCGTCCAGTGCGGCAATTTCGTGTGGTCCTGGTCCTATTCCCTCCCCGCCGAGGCACCAGTGCGGCGACGCAAGCAGATCGATCAGCGACGCACGGGTGCCTTCCGCGATGGCGAAGCTGAAGACGAGGTCGAGCGCCGCAGCGAATGGCTCCGCAGCGAGCGGCAGCGCGTCGAGTGCCTGGTACGGCAGCTTGGCGTCAGCGAACACCTGCCGCGCGAGATACACGTAGGGGAGCGGACGCTGGAACGCGACCGCCACGTTTTCGAGGGTCGTAAGCGACTTGACGTCGCGCGCGACGTCCGCAAGCTCCTCTTCACGATCGCGCGACGCGAACTTGTGCACGTCGAGTTCGGCGGAGTCCGGGACGAGAAGCACTGGACGTGCTGACGCAGTTTGTGCAGATTCTTCAGTCAACCCAGGCAACAGGTCATGAATGCGTTCGTGAAAGCCTGCTGCCAGCCGGCTTTCGGTCGCGATGACGTCGACCTTCTCGATTCCGCTCATTCGCGCGAAGAGATCGAAGTCGACCGTCCATAATCCCCACGGATCGTCCGCCTGGTCGCCGACGGTGACGACGACGTGACTGTACGGTGTCGGGTCGGACCGCTCGAGCAACGCGCGCCTCAGACGATGTTCGTCGATCTTTCCGGTGGCTTCGGCGCGTCGCTCGAATTCGCGAAACGTCGCAGACAGGAAGCGGGTCAACACGAGGAGCCGCTCGGCTCCTCGATCCGTTGCGGCGTTCGGCTCGAGGCTGCCGGTCATGAGCCGATCGAAGTCATCAACGGTTCGATCGTGCCGGCGGAGCTCATCGTAGAACGCGAGAATCTCTGCGATCGGTCCCGCACGCAATCGGAACGGCGCCTCGCTGCCCGACTCCAGCGCTACCGCCGCCGATCGCCGCAGGATCACTTCGCGCTCGAGCTCGCCGAGCATTGGAGCGGCTCCCGCGAAATGCCGATTCAGCCGCGTATAAAAATCGGTGCGCGTCAGGATGTCAGGCAAAACGAATGCGCCTGACGGAGAGAGCAGGCTGTTTTCGAGAGTCCTGCGTAGCGCCTCGGCCGCGCCACGTGTTGGGACGATGACGACACACGATCGAACAGCAAGTGGATCGCTCGAGCACGCGACATCGGCGACGCTGCGGTGCATCGCCCTCAAGTCAGGCACTCGCAGGAGGCGGGTTGAACGCGGGGTGATCACGAGCTCGGAGGCGCCATCAGCCGCTGCAGCTCTGCCCGCGCGCTCTCGAACAGCAGCAACGCGCCGGCAGCGGCCGACGATGCTTCCCACGCGACGTTCATGTCATTGGTTCGTGCCGCGCGAATGCGGGCGTCGACCGCCAGCAGCGCCATCTGGAATGCGCTCGTCAGGACGCCGTGCACGTTCGCGAGCTCGGCGGCGGGTTTGATCAGCGAGAACTCGCGCGACGACGAGACGATGCGCTTGTACGCCTGCGGCAGCGTTTTCGCCGACGGACCGGCGAGCTGCCGAATCAGCTCCAGGGTCGGCTTCACGCGGCCCAGTTGGTCGAACGCGTTGCGCGCGCGGTGCTCGTACGCACGTACGGTCTCGATCCGCAGCGCCCATCGGTCGTGTTCGAGCTGGCGCTGTCTGGCTTCGTTCAGCCGGATGTCGAGCGTGGCGAGCAGCGCCGATGTCGTCTGTGGCCGCGCCCGTCCCAGGCGATCGTCGGCTTTGAGGACCTGCTTGACGAGATCCTGGATGCCCTTCACGTCGGCGCGGCGCTGTTTCTCGTTCGACGCCGTCAGGATGCGCTGCGCGAATTCCGAATAGGCACGATCGGCGCGCGTCTCGGCCGCCAGGTCCGCCGACGCACGCGCGCGGAGCGCTGCAGCCCATCCACCAGCCGCGGCGGGACCGGCCAGCGCGTCCGTTACCGCCCGCAGGAGCGTCACTCGTTGGGTCGAATCCGTGGTCGTGTGCGAGACGATGAACGCCTGCTCGATGCTCTCGCGAAGTGTCGGTGGCGGAAGGAGCGGCACATAGGCCGGAGGGGCGGTCGTCGCGACGAAGCTCAAATCGAACCGCGACAGGCCCGCAGCGACGCGCAGCTCGGACACGACTTCGTCGAGCAGCAACGTGAGTTGCGCGACGTCGGATGCGCGATATCCGTAGTTCCGCGGGGGCCAGTCCGCGAGCATCTGCCTCGCGCGGTCCGCCAGGGCGAGGCGTCTGGCGGGATCCTCGGTCTTCGCTACGTTGCTCAGCGTCTGGGCGACCTGATCGCTGAGCGCGGCAAACTCGGTCTCGCCGCGCGTGTCGCTGTACTGGCGAGCGCGTGCCGCTTCAGCGTAGCGATCGGTGCGATCCCAGTCGATGACCGATTCGGCCAGGCTGACGAGCTGCAACTGCGGAGAGGACGACTCGATACCGGTGATGGGAATGGAAAAGACGACCTGACCTCCCACGCGAGCGAACTCGCCGTAGCTCACAAGCGCCGACCCGTCGCGGAGAAAGATCCGGTACAGAACGACGTCGCTGGCCATGGCCGGCGCGGCGCGCATGAGGCACAGCAGCGCCGCCAATCCACACAACGCGGCGCGTGGGCGCCTGGTGAACCCTGCTCGCATCGAAGGGTTAAGGGTAGTAGTAGCGCGTGACTGCGTCAACTAACCCAACCAATATTCCCTGCGTGAGTCCGTGGCGCCGCGGCGGACGCTCTGTCCGTAACCTCCGCCTCCTCCGGGATGTCGGGTTGTGGAAATCCTGTGGACGGACGGTGGAATCGCTGTGCACGCTGCGACAGCTGAAATTATTTTGGACCGTATCGCGAACGAATCCCGCCGGTTGCACTCTGTGCGTGCGCCTTCGATCCTTCTTTCGCTTGAACGCTGCACGCGAGTCGCTAGAATGCTGCCTGCTCACGAACAATTGAACACGTTTTCCGGCGCATCATCGTGAACGTTCAACGCTTCGAAGAGATCATCAACGGTCGCGAGTACAAGATCGAGGTGTCGAATGTCGGCGTCGATAAGTGGCGGGCGCAGATTGCGCGACTGCCAGGCGGCTCGGCGGCGCTGATGCCGTTCTACGGGCGAACACCCGACGAAGCCGCTAGACACCTGAGCAGCTGGCTGTTGCTGGCTCACAACCGTGCCGCTGACGCCTCACGGAAGGGATAAAAAGGGAAAAGGGAAAAGGGAGAAGGGGAAGGGAAGGGAGAACATTCTCCCTTCGGCCGGTTTCCGCCCCTTCTCCTCCCTTGTCCCTTTTCCCTTTTCCCTTAATACTGACCGAATCCTAAGCGCACGAACGTACGGCCGAGATCTCACGGCCGCGGCGCGCCTGTACAATTCGCCGCATGCCTACACGAGGAATCGGCATGCGCGCGTTCACTCTGTTTTCCATTCTGATCTTCGCCGCGGGATCGGCTTCGGCACAGTCGGATACCGGCGCAGCACCGACGGACATCGCCGCGCTCCGCGACGAGCTCGCCCAGCTTCGCGACGAAGTGGCGGCGCTTCGTGCGGCGCTCGGCGAGATCAGAAACAGCGTTGGTGCCAACGCCAGACCGCTTCGCGATCGACAACAACCCTCGTTGCAGGCGGCGCAGGTGACGCCTGAAACGATCGACATGCTCAAAACGCAAATCGCCGAACAGGCGCAGGCAAAGGTGGAGTCCTCGTCGCGCTTGCCCGTGAAGGTGTCGGGCACGATCCTCGCGAATACGTTCGTGAATACCGGTGAAGCGAACTGGATCGACAATCCGAACCTGGTTGGGCTTCCACCGTCGGGTGGAAGACCGGAAGGATCGACGAGTGCGACCGCGCGTCAGAGCCGCATCGGATTTGAGACATCGGGAATCGCGATCGGATCGTGGCAGGCGAGCGGAACGATCATCGCGGACTTCTTCGGCGGAGTACCCGGCTTTCAGACCGGGACCGTCATGGGTCTGCCTCGCCTGCTCTATGGCTTCGGTCGACTCCAGACCGACCGCACGGCGATCGAGGTCGGCCAGGACCACATGATTCTTGCGCCGCGCGATCCGACCTCGCTCGCGGCTCTGTCGTTTCCGCTGTTGTTCCGGGCCGGCAACCTCTACCTCCGCGCGCCCCAGGCACGTGTCGAGCAGAAGCTTGGATCCGATTGGACCGTCGAGGGCGGCATCCTCGCCCCGATTGCCGGTGACACCGCGAATACTTACGACTTCGCACCACCGCCAGGCGCCGGCGAGCGATCGAAACGGCCGGCATTCCAGGGCCGCGTCGGGTTCGCGCGCGGCGACAAGGACTCGGAGCGCGAATTCGCTGCCGGGGTTTCCGGTCATTACGGCTGGCGACGGCCGGCGACGACGCTCGTCGACGCATGGGCTGTGGCGGTCGATTTCAGCGCCCGCGTCAGCCGCATCGCTGCCGCAGGTGAGTTCTTCTGGGCCGACAACGCAGAGCCGTTCGGGGGAGGCATCTCACAGCCGGGACGTGCGTCCGGAGGATGGGCCGAGGCCCGGCTGCGTGTCACGCCGCGAACGATGGTGACGACCGGCTTTGGAATGGACCGCCCGAAGGATGCGCTCGGCAGGGTGCTGCGGTCCGAAAACCGCAGCGCCTTCGGCAGCGTGATCTTCGACATCACACCGGAAGTTGCCACGTCGCTCGAGTACCGGTGGCTCGAGACGCGGCTCGGCATGCTGCCGACATCGCGGGAGAACCATCACGTCAACGCTGTTCTGGCAGTCAGGTTCTGATGCTGGTGGTGATGCACGCCCGCCGCCTGCTTCACATGAGATCAGGAGTTCAGGAGTTACTTCTTTTCAGGAAAGAGTCTCCTGATCTCCTGAACTTCTGTAAGAAGGGCGGCTGTTACGCAGCACGTATCGCGCTGTTTGCACTCGTGCCGATGTTCGCCCACGAGGATTCGTTCGCCGAACACCTGAGTGGCAGAATCGAAACGCACGTGCACGAAGGCGGCCCGCCGGCAACGGCAGTGGTGTACGCGGAACCGCTCGACCAGCCCGCGCCCGTGCGACCTGATACGTTCATAATCGCGCAGAAGAACAAATCGTTCGCGCCACACGTGCTCGGTGTGCCACCCGGCTCGGCCGTCAGCTTTCCAAACGAGGACGCGATCTTTCACAACGTGTTCTCGCTCTCGCCGCCGCAACCGTTCGATCTCGGGTTGTATCGCGCCGGACAGTCGAGAACACGGACATTTTCGCAACCTACGGTCTACCACGTGTTCTGCAACATCCATCCGCAGATGGCGGCGTTCCTCGTTGTCGCTCCGTCGCCGTGGGTAACCACGACGGCGCCGGATGGTTCGTGGCGCCTGGATCTGCCTGCGGGGCGGTATCGGATCACGGCGCTCTCGGAACGCGCCGCACCGGTGTCGGTCGAAGTGACCGTAGCGCCACAATCGAGCCAGTCGGCGGTTCTGACGCTCCAGGAAACGAAGTCGGTGCAGACGAATCACGTGAACAAGTTCGGGAAGCCGTATCCGGCCTCGGCGTACAGAGCGAAATGAATAGCAGCTGGAATTCAGAGGGTAGGGCGATCGTGATCGCATTCGCTCTGACTTCTAGCTTCTAGCTTCTGTCTCTCGTCCGTCCGCAGAGCGACGGACGCGCATCCGGTACGCCCTCACCGGCTCGCTGAAGCCTTTGACGACCAGCGGCGGAACGGCTTCAGCGGCGATCAGATCCCGCACCAGGTCGAAGGTTGGCTCGCTGATGAGGACTTCGTGTGCCTCGGCAGTTGCACACAGACGGTTGGCGAGGTTCACGGCAGGTCCAATGGCGGTGTGATCGAGGCGGTCGTCGCTGCCGACACTTCCGACGATGACCTCTCCGGTCGCGATGCCAATGCCGACGGCAAGCGCCGGCAACGTCGCGTCCGTGCGGCTCGCATTGTCAACGGCGTGCTGGATCTCGACTGCACAACGGATCGCATCGAGCGCCATGTCCGGCCCGGCGAAGTGTGCGAAGACGGCATCGCCGATGAACTTGTCGACGTCGCCCCTGAAGCGCTGTACGAGATCGGCCTGGAGGTGAAGGTATCGATTGAGCACCTGCACGGCCTCTTCCGGCGCGCGGCGCTCGGCGAATGCGGTGAACCCGCGGATATCGCAGAAGAGGAGCGTGATGTTCCGCCGCTCGCCGAGCCGCCGCTCGGGGGTCTGACGGCTCTGAATCATTGCGACGGTGGAATGTGACATGAACTTCTGCATGTCGGCGCGCTCGCGCAACCCCTCGGTCATTTTCTTGAAGGACCGCGCGAGGTCGCCGATTTCGTCCTCACGAGTGGTGTCGAGCGTCACTTCGTACGTGCCATCGGCCACCTTGTGAGTGGCAATCGCGAGCTGTCGAACGGGCGCGGCGAGCGATCGCGCAAAGAGGGCACTGCCGCCAATGCCGACGCCAGCGGCGATCAGGGCGACACCAAGCAAACCGACTTGGATTTGTCTGTACGGCCTCAATGCAAGGTCGCGTGACTGCAGGCTGACAACGCGTATCGGGCTGGTCGACAAGACGGGCACCTGCATCCACAGAAATCGCTCGCCGCCGAGGTCGACGACTTCCGGCCGGTCACCGCTCGCGACCGGAATATCCGCCGCAGAACGCCAGGGAATCCGATCTGCGGCCACGGTGCTCCCGGCGATGCCGCGCGGCGACAGGATCACGATTTCCTTGTCCGACGTCACTGCCTGAAGTGCATGCGCCCAGCCGTCGTCCACGGGCGCGGCATTCACGATGAACCCGTAGGCGGTCCCCGCCGTTTCCGCCACGGCGAGCGCCGCATGATAGATGTGGCCGGCGAGCTCGAGATAACCGGTCGACGAGCGGCCGGCGAGCGCCGGCTGCACCCAATCCTCTTTCAAACGTGGAATATCGATGGGCTCGAAGGTATCGGTGCGCGCGATTACAGTGCCCGCGCCGCTCACAGCGATGAGGACCTCCCCGGGCTGGCGAAGATATTGGAGCAAGAAGTCGCGCGTCGTCGGCGCATCAGTTGCCGTGAAGAGCGCGCGAGTCTGTGGAAACGAGGCGACGTACTCGGCGGCGAGCGTCAGGTGCTTGTATCGCTCGACTTCTTCCGCCTTGATCCGGTCGCGGCTCCGGGCCAGATCGGTGCTGATTCGCTCGCTGACGAGGCGATTCGCAAGCGTGCTGACGTAGACGAGCGCGGCGACTGAAAAGCAGATCACCAGCGCGCTTTGAAAGAAGAGCACGCGCGCACGCAGCGTCCGGAACGCCATCTCGACGCTCACGGCATGGTCAGGAACCGGCGGGACTAGCGGCCGCCGTTCGTCGATCCAAGCACGCGATCCAGCTCCAGACGGACGGCATCGAGCTCTTTCTTGAGCACGTTGTAACGTTCGATCGCGTCGCGGCCGATCTTCTGGTCGACACGCGTCGTCATGCCTGCCAGATAGGTGATGTGCGCCTGAAGGCCGGGCTTGCCGTAGCGCACGGCCTCGGTCAAGAGCCTTGCTGCGATGGATTCGAGCTGCCTGCCCGTTTCAGAGCCCGTGCCCTGTACCTTCGCCTGCGCGTCTCGAAGGCGCGCGACCGTGTCGTTGACGCTCGTCACGAGCTCGCGCGTACGAGTGTTGTGTTCGAACTGCTCCTCGAGGTCGGCGATCGTGATCCCCTCGGCCGCAATGTTCGGATCGATCAGGACGTTGACCGGCTGCGTCTGCGTCTGTCCAGCAACCGTAAGTCTCGCTTGATACGCGCCGGGCGGCACCGTCAGGCCGCCCTGATTGCGCACGTCCCAGATGAAGCGATTCATACCTTCGGTCTTGGTAACACGAGACACCGGCGCGCCACCGCGACCGAACCGGTTCGCGAGCATCGGCGCATCAGGATCGTCAGGATCGCCGCCGCCGGCTCCACCTCTCCCGCCGCGACCGCCACGGCCACCTCCGCCGGCCGGTGCATCGCTGTTATACGAGTTGACGATCGTGCCGGCGCGATCGAGGATGTCGAGCGTCACCGGTCCGGGCGGCGCTGAGGCAAGGTAGTACTCGATGGCGGGACCGTATGGGGTGATCTGAGTCCGGTACCCGTCACGCGGCCTGTAAAGATGCGGTTCCGTCGACGTGAGCTGCGGTCCGAGCTGATGGAGCGAGCTGATGTTGTCGAGAATCCAGAACGCGCGTCCCTGTGTCGAGATCACGAGGTCCTTGCGGTGGACCTTGATGTCGGTGATCGGGACGTGCGGCAGATTCAGCTGGAACGATTGCCAGTGCGCGCCGTTGTCGAACGAGATGAACATGCCAAACTCGGTGCCCGCATAGAGCAACCCTTCGCGATCCGGATCCTCGCGGACGACGCGCGCCGGCCAGTCCGCCGGGATGCCGTTCTTGCCGTCCGTCAGCCGCTTCCACGTCTTGCCGTAATCGCCGGTAAGGTACAGATACGGGCGGTAATCACCGAGCAGATACCGGTACACGGCGAAGTACGCGGATCCCTTCCGGTGTGGCGACGCTTCGATCCACTGGACCCGTCCGCCCGACTCGAGATCCTTCGGCGTCACGTTCGTCCAGGTCTTGCCGTTGTCGCGGGTGACATGGAACGGCCCGTCGTTCGCGCCGGTCCAGATGACTCCCTTTTCCACTGGTGATTCAGTGATCGCGTACAACGTGCTGTAGAACTCCTCGCCCGTGATATCCCGCGTGATCGGTTCGCCGCTGATGCCCTGGCAGCACTTGGGATGCGCGGTGAGGTCCGGCGAAATCGTTTCCCACGTCACACCCTTGTCGCGCGTGCGGTGAACGTACTGCGATCCGTAATAGAGCACATCGGGATCGTGCGGCGAGGTCGCCATCGGCGACACCCGCTGCATCCGGTAAATCAGATCGCTCGCCGGGTTGCCATAAAGTGACTGCGCACCGATCCAGTAATTCTTCGACTGTGCGGTCTTCCGGTTCATGACGCTGTACTGCCCCTTGCACGATCCGTAGACGATGCTCGGATCTTTCGGGTGGGGGATGATTGGCCCCGTCTCGCAGCCTGGACCCGTCTGCCAGTCCTCGCGTGCATACGGGTCGGCCTGGCTCGTGATGATGAGCGTGGTGTTGTCCTGTTGTGCGCCGTACAAGTTGTACGGAAACTCGTTGTCGACCCACACGCCGTAAATCTCCGACGTCGGCTGGTTCATCTGCGACGACCAGGTTCGCCCGCCGTCGAACGAAACATTGGCGCCCCCGTCGTTCGACTGGATCATCGTGTTCCCGTCCTTCGGGTTGATCCAGATGTCGTGATTGTCGCCGTGGGGCGTCCGCAGCGCGGTGAACGTCTTGCCCGCATCCGTGGACTTGAAGAAGCCCTCGGCGCCGGCGTAGACGACATCACTGTTCGTCGGATCTGCGCCAAGCGTCGTGTAGTAGAAGGGCCGCTGGATCAACGCACCCTGTGAGTTCACGAGCGTCCACGACTGTCCGGCATCGTCGGATCGGTAGAACCCGCCGCCCGGCTTCGCCTCGACCAGCGCGTACAGGCGATCCGGCTTCGCCGCTGTTACGGCCAGATTGGCCTTGCCGATCAGCGCGGCGGGAAGGCCGTTCGTGATTTTGGTAAACTTCTCGCCGCCGTCGATGCTCTTGTAGAACCCGCCCTCCTTCGAGCCGCTGATGATGGTCCAGGGTTTTCGTTCGAGATGCGACATCCAGGCGTACACGACGTTCGGATTCCCGGGCTGGAGCTCGACATCCATTGCGCCGACGCCGTCGGAGGTGAACAGCGCCTTCCGCCAGGTCTTTCCTCCGTCGTCGGTCTTGAAGATCCCTCGTTCCGCGTTCGGCTTGAACGCATCACCCATTGCGGAGACCCAGACAATGTTTGGATTCGTGGGGTGAATACGGACCGCACCGATCTGGCCGGCGTTGTACAAACCAACGAACTGCCACGTCTCACCGCCGTCGGTCGTCTTGTAGACGCCGCGCCCGGTCGACACGTTGCTCCGGACGCCGTCGGACCCGGTGCCGACATAAATGATGTTCGGATCCGAGTCGGCGACGGCTATCGAGCCCATCGATCCCAGGGGAATCTTGCCGTCGCTGATTGGCGTCCACGTGGCGCCGCCATCAGTCGTCCTGAACAGTCCACCGCTTGCCACGCCCATGTAGAACGTGCGCGGCTGCGAAGGCACGCCCGTCACGGTTGTCACGCGCCCGCCGCGCGAGGGTCCCACGAGACGGTACTTCAGCCCTTTCAGCAGAGCGGGATCGACGACCGCCATCGTGCTCGGCCGCGCACTTGTCAACGGTGGCTGCCTTTCTGCGGTCTGGGCACGAGGATCGGAGAATGCAAGCACACCAAAGGTCACCACGAGCAGCACTGTGCGGGAACGCATGAGTGGATCTCCTGAGAGAGCGCGGGAGGAACAACAGGTGAACGGGAGAAGAGAAAACAACAGCCTGTTATTCCTCTTCTCCCGTTCTCCTGTTATCACTCCCGGGCGTTTATATCACACCGGAATATCGCGAAGACCCCCGAGGATTGGTCTGATCGCTCGGCGTTATCATGATTTCGTCGCCGCAACGTGCTTCGAGAGTTCTGAATGATCCTGCGAACGGCCGTGCTCGGGGATGCGGAGCGCGTAGCAGCGCTCATTAGCATGGCGTTTCAGGTCGAGGCTTTTTTCGTCGATGGCGAACGAACGAACGCGGACGCAGTGCGCGCCCGCATGCAGCGGGGTTCTTTCCTGTTGATCGAAGATGGTCCCGCTGACCCGCGTTCATCCGAACCGGGCGCGCTCGCAGGCTGTGTCTACGTCGAAACTCGCGGTGACCGCGGCTACTTCGGGATGCTCTCGACGGATCCCGGACGGCAGCATCAGGGTCTGGGCAGAGCGCTGGTCACCGCCGCCGAGGACCACTGCCGCACAGCGGGTTGCCGCGAGATGGAGATCGAGGTCGTGAATCTTCGCACGGAGCTACCGCCGTTCTATCACCGTCTCGGGTACGTGGAGAACGGAACGCGGCCGTTCAATCAGCCCGAACGCGCGAAGAAACCCTGTCACTTCGTTGTGATGACGAAGAAGCTCTGACACAGTTCGGTAGCAGCGCCTGCGGCCGCGGCGAGCGAGCGAAAGCGAGTCGAGCCGCAGCGCGTGGGGGGTGGGGCCCCACGCGCATTGAGAAAGGTCGCTCGGTGGTTCGGTGGTTCGGTGGTTCGCGGGTCTCGGCTATATTGGAGACACCGGTGCCATTTATTCGTTTCGGTCTGAATCTTCTTCTCGCTGTCGCCGTCGCGTGCTCGCTCGCGAGCTCGTGGCCTGCCGGACCCGCGTTCGACGCTTTGGCGCAGGCGCCGCAGCAGAACCGGTCGCGATCGTTTGGTCCGGGCCAATGTGGACCGGTCGATCCCGTTTACATTCAGATGGCGAACGAGACCGGTGGCCAGCCGTTTTTCATGAATCCGCTCGAAGTCGCCGATTCCGCGCACATCATACGCGAGACGTCGCACAGCAACAGCGAGATGGTGCTGTGGGCAAGCAGCACGACGCCCAATGAAGCGCGCGAGTTCGCCGTGCCGGTTGATTCGACGATCCGTCGGTTGACCTTTTCCGCTTCGTTCGACATCAAGGGGGGCGACCTGACGATTCTCGGCCCGAAGGGCATGGCCAGCGGACGCGACGATCGAACTGAGGACACAATCTCGAGCTGCAGCCGCGTTGTCACAATCGAGGCCCCTGCGAGTGGAACGTGGCAGGCCCGGCTCTCTGCGACCGGCCGCTTCTGGCTCGTCGTCCACGCGCGAAGCGAGCTCTCGTTGCTGAGCGCTGAATTCGTCCGCCTTGGCGGCCGTCCTGGACACGAAGGCCTGTTCCGAATCGCCGGCCAGCCAGTTGCGGGAGAACCGGCAACGCTGCGCGCCAGGGTCACCGACGCCGACACCCTGAAGCGCGTGACCTTTGCGCTGCACGCGCAGGACGGACGTGAGTTGCGGCACATCGACCTCACCGCATCGGGCGACGAGGAGTTCGTCGGCCGGCTCGATCTCCCGCAGCAGCCGTTTCGTGTCGCAGTAAGCGGTCTCGACGCCTCCGGACTGTCCTTCCAGCGGATGCACGCGGGACTCTTTCATGCCGAATCGGTCGAGGTCACACCAACGGGAATTGTCGACGCCATCGCGCCCGGAACGACAGCCACTCTGACGTTCGCCGTTCGCAACGTCGGTCCTCGGGCGAGCTTTCAGATCGTCGCCGTAGACGGTCGGCAGTTCGTCAAACACGTCGAACCGCAGGTAATCGCCGTCGACAGCGGCGCCGTTGGCGTTGTCAACGTCTCGGTGAGTGTGCCCGCCGACGTTCCCGCCGGAAGCAGCGTCGACGTCACCGTGACCGCGACCGGCAACAGCCCGCGGAAGACGTCGAACGGGACGACACGCCACCTGACAATCGGCCCGGAACGGTTCCCGCAATACTGATCGAACGAGGATCTCCTGACCGCTGCTCGCGCAATCCAGGTCTCCGCCATCAGCAAGGCCTACGGCCGCGCGCTGGCGGTCGATGACTTGTCATTCGATGTTCACCAGGGTGAGATCTTCGGCCTCATCGGACCCAACGGCGCAGGAAAGACGACCACGTTGGAGTGCGTCGAAGGCTTGCGGAGACCGGACCGTGGAACGATTTCGGTACTGGGGCTCGATCCGATCCGCGACATGTACGAACTGCAGCGACGAATCGGCGTCCAGCTCCAGGCGGCGCAATTGCAGAAACGGATCAAGGTCTGGGAAGCCGTCGACCTCTGGGCATCGCTATATCGGACCGCCGTGAATGGCGACCGCCTGCTGGAGCAGCTCGGCCTCGCCGACAAGCGCAACGGGTGGTTCATGACCCTGTCAGGCGGCCAGAAGCAGCGGCTCTTCATCGCCCTTGCGCTCATCAACGATCCGGAAATTGTCTTTCTCGACGAGCTGACGACTGGTCTCGACCCGCAGGCGCGGAGAGCCATCTGGGATCTCGTCCGGGGCATTCGCGAGCGCGGAAAGACGGTCTTCCTGACGACACACCTGATGGAAGAAGCCGAACGTCTGTGCGACCGCGTCGCCATCATCGATCACGGACGGATCGTCGACATCGGCGCACCTGACGCGCTCGTCAGCCGGCACTGCCCCGCGCGAAGCATCGTCCTCGCGACGGCAGACGCAGGCGCAGCCGCGCGGTTTCGAAGGCTCTCCTCCGTCGAAACCGTCGCCGGCGACGGATTCGAGTTCACGATCACGGGACACGGGGACAATTTCGTTCGCCAGGTCATGCAATGCCTGCTGGACAACCAGATCACGGTCACGGATTTTCGGATCGTCCTCCCGACGCTCGAAGACGTGTTCCTGAAAGTAACAGGCCATTCCATCCGGGATTGATTGAATGCTGCGAGGACTCTGGAAGCTCACCTGGCTGGAAATCAAGATCTTCGTGCGCGAGCCAATGGGTGTCGTTGGTACGATCGGCATTCCCGTGCTGCTCTTCGTGCTGATGGGGCGCATCTTCGGCGGGCAGCTCCAGACGGGCTCGCCCAGGCTGCGCAGCTTCATGAGGCTGGAGATGCCGGTATTTGCGGCCGTTCTCATCGCGCTCAGCGCGGTCCTCTCGCTTGTGACGATCGTTTCCATCTATCGCGAGGGTGGGATTCTGAAGCGGCTCCGCGCGACGCCCCTACGCCCGCACACGATCCTCGCCGCACACGTGATCGTGAAGCTCCTGTTCACGGCGCTGACGCTGGCGGCGATGTTCGTCGCAGGCCGGCGTTACTACCTTTCAATCGGCGACGCGTCCGTCTTCGGCTTCGCGATCGCGCTGCTGGTCAGCACCTTCAGCATTCTGTCGATTGGGTTCGTGATCGCCAGCCTCGTGCCCACGGCGCGTTTCGCGCAGCCGATCGGGACGCTGATTCTGTACCCGATGATCGGGCTCTCAGGCCTGTTCGTACCGATCGACACCCTGCCGACGCCGCTGCAGATTGCGTCGAAGGTGATGCCGACAACGTATGCGGTATCGCTCCTGAAGGGCATGTGGCGCGGCGATCCTTGGTCCGCTCACGCGGTCGACATCGCCGGTCTGCTGGTCGTTTTTGGCGTCTGCGTTGCAATCTCGTCACGAGTGTTTCGATGGGAGTAATCGGGCCGGGGGCCAGGGACCGGGGGCGGTGAAAGTGGTAGACTCATGCCATGCGAAGCACCATCGACAAGGCAGGCCGAGTGGTAATACCAGCGGCAATCCGGGACCGGGCCGGGCTGACAGCCGGAACAGAGCTCGAGATCACCGTTGATGAACTGGGTGTCCGCCTGGAGCGCGTCGCTCCAGGTCCACGAATCGTCAAGGTCGGTCGGCGGCAGGTTGCGCGGCCGACCGCGGCGAACAACCACCGACCATCGCTCGACGTTGCGGCCCTCGTCGAGGAAGAGCGCAATCGGTGGCCGTAGCCGTCTTTCTCGACACGAGCGTCCTGCTCGCAGGCCTTATCGATTTCGGCCCGCAGAGTGCGCCGGCACAGTCGCTGCTGCACGCTGTCGCTGAAAAGACGGTCCCTGCACCAGCGACTGCCTGGCATTGCTGCCTTGAATTCTTTTCTGTGGCGACGCGCTTGCCTGCGGAATTCAGACTCGTGCCGTCGGACGCGGTGCAGCTGCTGAAGGACGAGGTCTTCGCGCGGATGGCAGTCCACGATCTGCCAGACGGCGATCGATTCATGATGCTCACCGCGGCCGCGCAAGACAGAACAGCCGGCGGGCGCATCTACGACGTCCACATCGCAGAGGTCGCACGCGCCGCTGGTGCTGGCGTTATCGTGACGGACAATCGGCGTCACTTCATCGCTGCGCTGAGGCACGGCATACGTGTCGAAACGCCGACCGAGTTTCTGAGCACACTCAGGCAGCGAGAGAAGAGCCGGTAGCTCGGTGGCTCGGTAGCTCTTTTCGCGATGCGTTAGACTCAGGTCGTGATTTATCGCGAGTTCGAGCCGTCGCCGCGGCTTCGTTCAATCGTGGACCGGCTCTGGTGGCTCGAAGGATCGCCGGCCAGCATTGCCGCAGATCCGATTCCCCCCGACGGCCATACGGAGATCATCGTCCATGCGGGCGAACCGTTCGCTCAGCGCGAAGCGGACTCGAGCTGGCGAGTGCAGGAACCGCTCCTGCTCGCGGGGCAGGCGACGAGGGCCGTACACGTCGAGCCGCGCGGGTACGCGCGACTGGTGGGCGCACGCCTGACGCCGGACGGAGCATACGCGCTCTTCGGTCAGCCGCAGTACGAGATCGTCGACCGCATCGCCGATCTTCGCGACATCGATCGGGTTTTCGCTCGCCGTCTGCGCGACGAAGTGGCGGTGCTGGACGATGGCCCACGAATGGTCGCGGCCCTCGATCGAACGCTCCAAATCGCTGTGCCCGACAGGCTCGAGCCGTCCGTCGCACACGGCGCGGTGCGTATCGCCATCGCCAGTCACGGGCTGGTGCGCGTTGCTGATCTCGCGCGCCAGGTCGATGTCGGCTCGCGGCAGCTCGAGCGCGTATTCCACGAACGCATCGGGCTCTCGCCGAAGGTATTGCTGCGGATCCTGAGGTTCCAGCAGGTGCTGCGCACGCTCCGTGGCGGCGAGACGAGAAATCGGTGGGCCGAGGTGGCAGTCGACAACGGCTTCTACGATCAGGCGCATTTCATTCACGACTTCCGCTCATTCGTCGGAGAGTCGCCGTCCGCCTTTCAGGTGACCGACGAGAGCCTGGCTGCCGCCTTCAGTGCGATCCTGCGTTCGCCTTCGCGATGACGTCAGAACCCGCTTCAGCGGACGGAGGTCGCATTTCTACAAGACCCGTCCGTCACGCACAACGTAGCCTTCGAGAACAATGGTGACACACGTCTTTTTTTCAATGGCCCTGGCCTGCGCCATCATTCCGATCAATTCGGCTCAGAACTCGTCGGGCTCAATCGAGCGTCTGTCCTGGCTGAGCGGCTGCTGGGCCCAAACGCGCCCGGATGGATTGACCGAAGAACACTGGATGAAGCCATCCGGCGGAACGATGCTTGGGATGAGCCGGACCGTGCGCGGAGACCGCACAACCGAATTCGAGTTCCTTCAGATCAATGAGGCCGGCGGCAAGCTCGCCTACGTCGCCAAACCCTCCGGCCAGCCCGAAGCGGCGTTCCCACTCAAAGCGATGACCGATGACGAGGTGGTGTTCGAAAACCCGACTCACGATTTTCCTCAGCGGATCATCTATCGCAAGGGCGCCGATCGCTCGGTCACAGCGCGGATCGAGGGCGTGATCGATGGAAAGGCGCGCGGCGTGGACTTCCCGTTCAAACCCTGTCAGTAGGTCGTCGGACATGCGATGCACCGAAAAGACTTACCGCACGCCGGCGGTCTCTCCGAGCAATTCTGTGATTTGGATACGGTTCTGTGATTCGGGACGAGAGCGGCGCTGCGCGTTCCGGCAGAAGCCCGAGATTTCCCACGACACGCAGTTCCATAAGTACCTAGTTTCAAACACCCTAGCTCTGCGTGAGTCCAGTCTGGCACACGGCGTGTGCGGAAAATCCGCGCGTATGCGAACTGGTCCAACAATTGCCCGTGACCTGCGCGACACGGTGCGTTGTTCGTCCGCGCACTGACATCAAACTTCCGGAAGGGACAGGACATGGGGAACGGGATCGTACGAACAACACTGGTGCTGGGTCTGCTGCTCGCAGCAGCGGGTACTGCGGCGGCCCAAACAACGGTACTGCTGCCAGATACGAGCCAGACGACGACGTTGACGGCGACGGTGAGCGAGCAGGCACGGATACAGGTGCCGGCGGCGGTGAACTTCAACGTCAGCGACGTGACGAACGCAACGCCGGCCGCTGCGGCGCCGGTATCGGTGAGCAACATCGCGCTCGCGAGCGCGACGAAGCAGCTGAGGATCTCGGGTCGCCGGAGCCACGACCTGGTCTGCCGGTGATGTCAGCTGGAACGCCGCGACCTGGACGAACGCCACGGGTACGAGCGGCACGCTCAGCAGCTCGTCGTTCGGCGCCGTGGCGACGTGCAGCGCGGACGCGGCCAGCTGCAGCACGACGGGGCTGGTGTTCACGCTCGGCGCGAACAGCGTAGTGAAACGATCCGGCAATCACACGCTGACGGTCACCTGGGAAGTTCGAGAGCATCGGCTCGTAGACGCGGATTCACTCGGATTGCGCGGATCTGAGGATCGCTCACACTCGTCGGATTGCCTCGGCCCGGTACCAATCCCGATCGTCCGGACACAGTTCGCATCGTCATTGGCCACGTGCAAGTCACGGACCGATGGAAGGATTGGTCCGCCATCCTGCTCGAATGTTTCGATCATGCTGAAGAAGATTGTGTCCGCATCGGCCGTCACGCTGATATTGGCCTCGTCGAGCACGGCTCGTGAAGTCACGTTCACGGCCGCACTGAGCTCGATCAAGGTCCAGGCTCGTCCGGGTCAAGTCATTACCCGGCGGTTCGATCTCACGCTCGACAAAGACCAGCCTCGGACGCATTTCAAGGCACACGTCGAGGATTGGTGGCGGAGCGAAGACGGTTCGCAGTCGTTCTACGCAGCGCCCGGGACGCTGAAGCGTTCGTGCGGCACATGGGTGTCGCTCAATCCCGAGCAGTCGGCCGTCGACTCCGGACAGACCATGAGCGTTCGCATCACCGTCAACGTCTCGACCGATGCCGAGCCCGGCGGTTACTGGTGCGTGCTCACGCTGGACGAGATTCCCGATCCGATGGCGGCCGCTGACGACGTCGGCGTGAAGTTCGTCGCGTCGGTGTCAACCGGCATTTTCATTTACATCGATCCCGTCGAACGCGCGGCGGAGATCGTCGACGTGACCGTGCAGCCGACAGCCGCGACGGTGAAGCTGCGCAATGTCGGCAACGCGCCGCTCGGCGTCGAGGGGCGCTTCGAGTTCATGCATCCAGGCGAAGAGACGCCGGTCGCAACGGCTCCGATTCCTCGCGGCTCCCTGCTGACCGAGCCGGTCTCCACGAGCCTGTTCACGGCGACGCTGCCCGGCGAATCCGTGTTGCCATCCGGCCGGTATCTCGTCCGCGCCGTCGTCGACATCGGCCTGGATCATTACATCGGCGTGCAGCGCGAGCTGGATGTCCGACGATAGTCATGAGCGAGTCCCATGCGAACCTGCTCCGCATCGTGGAGCTCTCTCGCGATAGGACTGACTCTCGGACTGCTGCTCGCGACCGCGGCGCGAACGAGCGCCCAGAGTCCGGCTGATCCGACGCAGCGACCGCCATCCCAGACTCCGACGCCATCACCCGACGCGATCTCCACTCCTGCCGGATCCGGTGATTCCGGATCGCGTTCGGGCTGGCAGGAGCTGATCATTCAGAAGACTCCCGAAGAACAGAAACTGCACGACCAGCTCTACGGCCCCGATTCCGCGATTCCGGGCAGAGGCACACCCGCCCCGCGCACCGCCGACGTGCTCCTTCCTCCGCAGCACGACGCGATTCGAACGACGATCGGATTCGGGTACGTTCAGGGTGCGGATAGTGCCATTGAGATCAGCGCGCTCGGGTCGAGCGCCGGCGTGCGGACCGATTTGAACGCGCTCCTGACAATGGGGCCACTGGGCCTCACGTTGTACAGCGGTCACGTGATGCTGAGCGGCGACGACAATCGGTGGTCGGCCGAAGGCGGCGACCTGTTCTCGGAGCTCCGCGGCCCCGGCCGGGGCGTGCGGTTCTCGTGGCTGGCGTCCGACACGTTCCGGCAGCGGTTCTCGCTGTTCGTACCGCGTTACTCGGTCGAGCAATCGCCGCCGGTCCTGGCGTACGCCAATGAGCTGCAGCTGTTCTCGGGGATGCTTGTCGGCGCTGAGCTGAGCTCCGATCGGGGGTACCTCGTGAAAGGCCAGCTCGCCAAAGCGAGACTGAGCCTCGACGCCTCCTATCGAAGCGTCGATTCAGCGCAACACCATGCCGACAAAGGATTCTATGCAGCGTATGCCGTCTGGCGCGGAGTCGCCATTCAGGGCGGTGTGCGCGTGTCGACTGGCGTGGACTCGTTGCAATGGCGGACTATCGGCGTCCGCTTTCCAGTCAGCAATCAGGTGAGCGTCACGCTCGAGCGGTCGGCAACGGCAACCGATCGATCCGAGCAAAACGCGAGCCTGATGGCCGTCAACCTTCCGCTCGGTCCGATTCGGTTGATGCAGCGCTATCAATGGGGAGAGTACTCGTACTTCCGGCAGCGCGGTACATTCGCCGGCGATCAACGGCAGCTGCAGAGCGCGGCATCGTATTCCCCTACGCGGCAACTGAGCTTCGCCGTGCAGCTGGCGAACCAGTGGCAGCCCGACGGGCGGGTGCGGCAGTGGCAGGAACTGCACACGACGTTCCGCGCTTCGCGAGGGACGGAGCTCCAGGCCTTCACCGCGTTCCCGAATCTGTCGGAGCCAGACCAGCTTCGCATGCAGATTGCTCAAGCGTTGCCGAAGCGTTTCTCGGTCGTTGCCGAATACGGACGCCTGTCGGCGTTCCAATCGGTCGCGACATTCGATGGCGAGCGCCCGCGATTCAAGCTGGTGCTGCGGAAGGCGTACGATGTGAGCACACCCGCCGCGGGCGGTCAGATTGCCGGAAACGTGCTCGACACGCAAGGGTTCCCTGTCCCCGGAATCGGCGTCCGCCTTGGACCGTACCGAACGGTAAGCGACCGTGAGGGCCGGTACGTGTTCACGCGGCTGCCGCGAGGCGACTACGAACTGTCGCTCGATGAAGAGACGATTCCCGCCAGCTTCGCGCCCGGCACCGCGAAACGGCAGTTGATCGTCACGAAGACCACGCATGATCGCCTCGATCTGATCGTCGTGCCGCTCAACGCCATTCACGGTCACGTGTATTGCGACCTCAATCAGAACGAACGGCTCGACCCGGGCGAGGAGGTGCCGTCGGTTGCCCTGCGGCTCGGCGATCGCGCGACCGCAACCGATCAGAATGGCGCGTACACGTTCGGCAACGTGGCGCCCGGCGAATACCGGGTCAGCCTCATTGCCGAGCGCCTTTCCGCGCAGTACGAAGCGACGGCGCCCGCAGAAATCGTCGTCACGCTCGCACCGGATCGGCCCGCGATTGGCGTGGACTTCCGCGTCGTGAAGAAGCAGAAATAGATCGTTCTGCAGGAGTTGGCGCGGTGATGCCGATCGATCTTCACCTGTCGCCGATCGTCAGTGTCGTGTGCCGGCGCACGCTCTTCATCGGACTGATGATCCTGGCATTCGCGAGTACGACCGCTGCGCAAGAGACCGTGAGAATCACGCTGCCGTCCAGCCTCGCCTTCAACGTGACGAACATCTCGAATACCGTGACCGCCACTCCGAACCCGACAACGCTTCGGTTCCAGCAGGCGGTACTACTTCCCAATCGGGCACTTCGTGTCAGCGTCAGGGCAGACACCTCAACGTTCACGCCGCCGAACGGAACGACGCGAATTCCTGCAGCGTACGTGTCGTGGACGACGTCCAGTCCCACGCGCGCGACCGGCGCCAACGGAACACTGAGCTCCACGGCGTACACGATGGTTCTCCAGAGCCAGACCAACGCGAACAACGGCAATATCGATGTGACCTGGAAACTGGCGCCGCTGCCAGCCGGCGTCCACGCCGGCAATCACACGCTCACGATACGCTGGAAACTCGAATCAGTCGTTCCGTGAAACCTTCCTTCGACTCGCTTCATAAACCGCTCTTGCCGAATTCGGGCGGCGTTTCGCCGAAACGGCGGAGCCTGAGTTCCTCCGCCCGACCTAGACGTGATTCAATCGCCTGACATTGGCGCGCTGCCGAGCGACGGCCCTGACAATTCGATGCGCCGGTAATCTCTTACGGGAGCTCAGGAGATCAGGAGACTTTTGTGGGCGAGAACCAGGATTCCTGTGGTCCTGTCCTCCTGATCTTCTGTACATCCGGCGGTGACCCAAGGACGAGAGGGCTGAATCCGATGGAGGGCAACGGTGCCGGGCGACTTCAATTACCGCATCCTGGAAGAGACGACGCACCGCCCGTGGCCGATGCCGGACGGCCCGTGGATCATGTCGCAGACCTGGCACAATCTCCTGTTCGCCCATTGGCGTATTGATGTGCAGCTGCTCGTGTCCAAGGTGCCGCATCCACTTCAGCTGGATCTGTTCGATCAGGAGGCATGGCTGGGGGTCGTGCCCTTCCGGATGACGAACGTCGCCCCACGCGGCGTACCGTCGCTCCCCTGGGTGTCCGCGTTTCCGGAACTGAACGTTCGCACCTACGTGCGCTTCGAAGACAAGCCTGGCGTGTACTTCTTCAGCCTCGACGCCGGCAACCCGCTCGCGGTCGTCGCAGCGAGGACGCTGTTTCACCTGCCGTACTACTTGGCAGCCATGCAGGTCGAGGAGGGGAGCGAGACAATCCACTACAACAGCGAGCGGACGGGCGGCAGCCTGTCCCGAGCCGAGTCGAGAGCCGCGCCGGCGAAGCTCACGGCCACGTACCGGCCCGTCGGAGCGGTGTTCCAGCCGAAACCCGGATCGCTCGAGCACTTTCTCACCGAGCGTTACTGCTTGTACACCGTCGATGGGGGCCGGCCGTATCGGCTGGAGATTCACCACCCGCCCTGGCCGCTGCAAGTGGCGGAGGCAGACATCGCCGCGAACACGATGCCCGAGGCAGCGGGCCTCGTGACGCCTTCGATGAAACCGTTGCTGCACTTCGTGAAACGGCAGGACGTCGTGGTGTGGCCGCTGGAGCGTCTGACGTCCCGCGCCGGCACTGAAGCATAGAGACGTTCGAGTGAACACCAGCATCCTTCGCAATCACATCGAAATGCTCGCTGTCACGATTGGGGAGCGTCACGTGTGGAAGTACGCGGCGCTTCAGCGTGCGGAGGAGTACATCGCAGAACGCTTCGTCTCGTACGGGTACGCGGTGACGTTCCAGGACTTTGACGTGCACCGCTTGCGAGTCCGCAACGTCGAAGCGATCCTGCATGGCGCTTCGTCACCTGGATCGGTTGTCGTTGTCGGCGCGCACTACGACACCGTTACGGGCTGCCCGGGTGCGAACGACAACGCGACCGGCGTCGCCGCGATGCTGGAGCTTGCCCGTCGCTTCGCCGGCCGGCCTCGCGTCCACACGATTCGCTTCGTTGCGTTCGTCAACGAGGAACCGCCGTTCTTCCAGACTGACGCGATGGGGAGTCTGGTGTACGCGAAGGCCGCGCGCGGAAGAGCGGATCGGATCGAGGGCATGCTGTCGCTTGAAACGATCGGCTACTACTCGGACGAACGCGGCAGCCAGCGGTATCCGGTCGCGCCACTTGCGATCATGTATCCCTCGACGGGCCATTTCATCGCGTTCGTCTCGAACATCGGTTCCGCAAGGCTGTTGCGGCGGGCGAGCCGGGCCTTCAAGGCTCGAACGCCCTTTGCGATGAGGGCGGCCGCCGTACCTGCTGCGGTTCCGGGAGTCGGGTGGTCGGACCAGTGGTCGTTCTGGCAGGCAGGCTATCCGGCGCTGATGGTCACCGACACCGCGCCGTTCCGGTATCCGTGGTATCACACGCCGAACGACACGCCGGACAAGATCGACTTCGAACGTCTCGCTGCCGTCGTCGACGGCCTCGAGCACGTCGTGCACGTCCTTGCTGGTGGTGAAAGACGAGGCGCGACGTGAGCCGGGGCAGACCCATTCGGCTCCATGAGCAAGCGTCGACGCCATCACACTCGCGTCAATGGCGAGGCCAGTCGATCAGCGCGCTAGCGAAATGCGATGCTCACATGCCTGAGCGCTCCGCCAGCGTATGAGACCTCCAGGCCGAACGCCCGGCGATCGGCCAGCATGCCTTGAGCTGTCATCACCAGCTTTTCGCCAGGATGAAGCGTTTCGTGGAAGATGCTGGCCGATCCGATGACAAGCGACCTCGTTCCCTGTAGGTCGCCGATCCTTACCACACCGTCGGCCATAGCCGCCTGCAGCTCGGGCCAGGACACGAACCAGATCGGTACGGCGCCGAGTCCCTGCAGGTTCACCTGGATGGGTAGTGCGGGGAATGGGTCCTTGAAGATGGCGAAGCCGTCAACCGTCACTGTGCAGCCGAACGCAGCTGGGATGTCGATAAAGTCGAGTAGGTTGAAGCCTGGTCGAACACATCCCGGTTGACGATAGAACACGATCGCCGCCCATTCATCGGAGTGGACGGTCGCTCGAGCCTGGCGTAGTACGGCAGGCGTGCCGGTTCATGACCGCCTGACGAGTCCAGAGCAGCGCCAGTCTCGACTGGCACTTGGCTCGGTTGAACAGACGTGCCCTTCGAGCAGGCTTCCAGCAACAACACCAGCAGGAGCGTTATGGCACGGGCCGAAGTCATGGCGATGTTCTCCGAGTCGCTGATTGATCAGTGACGTGACGTCTGGAGTTGAACCTACGCGCGGCAGCACACTCCCGCAACGGACATCAGCGGCCACACGGCTGTGACCGCATTTGGCCGATGTCATTTCGGCGCTCACTTGAATTTGCGGGTGCCGATCGCCGACGGTATGATCTGCTCGGGTTTGGATTCCTGCCAGGCGTGAGGGCTCCCCGATGACAACCGCTTCCCCGGCCGGCGGTCCTCTCGCGTCCCAGCGGTCCACGTCGGACCGTCTCGATTCGTGGAAAGAGATTGCCGCTCACCTTCGACGCGCCGAGCGTACCGTTCGGCGGTGGGAGCGAACCGAAAGTCTTCCAGTCCATCGACACGCCCACAAGACACGCAGCTCGATTTACGCCTACCGGAGTGAACTCGACGCGTGGTGGCACAGCCGGCAGTCCGAGCTCGATGCCGATCCGACGTCCGAACCGTCGCTACCCACAGTCGATCAGGACGTCGGGTGTGGGGCGCCGTGATCGTCGTCGGCGGCGTGAGCCTCACAATCATGGGGTTGGTGTCGACGAGGATGCTGCGCTCCAGGAGGGGCATCGAGGCACCACAGGTCAGGTCGCTGACCGCGTATCAGGGCTTCGAAACTGCGCCATCCTTCTCACCGGACTGGCGTTTGTCTGGAATGGTGACCAGCAGAGCAACTTCGACATCTACGTGAGGATGGTTGATGACACTGCGACGCTGAGGCTGACGACGAGTGCCGCAACCGACTACAACCCGATCTGGTCACCCGATGGACGATTCATCGCCTTCCTGCGCTCGCAGGACGGGTCGAAGGCCGACATCCTCCTGATTCCATCGACCGGCGCGCAAAATCAGCGAAGTCAGCCCAGGAACCCTCAACGATCCGCTGCTCGCGTGGATCTCGCACCTCGCCTGGAGCCGCGACGGCCGGGCGCTCATCGTGGCGGACGCGGACCCTTCGACCCAATCGCAGTCGCTGTTCGAACTTTCGACGATCACCGGCGAGAGGCGTCCTATGACCCGTGCTGGCGTTCTCGATGGGCGATGATTCGCCGTCTGTCTCGCCTGACGGTCGGACGCTGGCGTTCGTGCGAAGTCCAACGATTGCGTCGAGTGACATCTACCTCTTGCCGTTGACGGCGGCAGCTCCCACAGAGACGTCTCCTACGCGGCTGACATTCGAGAATGGGTACTTGTACAACCCTATGTGGACGTCCGACGGCCGGGATGTTCTGTACGTGACCTATCTCGACGGGAGTACGGTGTTCAAGCGTGTGCCGGTCGATGGTGCGGCCGAGTCCCGCGTCGTCTTTACGGTCGGACAAAAGGGGACGAGTACTGCCATCTCCTCTCAGGGTGATCGTATCGCTTACGCGGCTACCGAGGATCTCGACATTGCGATCGCTCCCCTCAGCGGCGCACCTGTGCGCGGGGATCTGTCGCGGCGACTCATCTCGTCCACGCGTACCGACATGAACCCGCAGATTTCTCCAGACGGCACTCGCATCGCCTTCGCATCGAGACGAGCGGGAGCGATGGAGATCTGGGTCTCCGACGGCGGCGGATCCAACGCGGTCCGGCTGACGGGAGGTTTGCTCTACTCCGGTGCGCCGCGGTGGTCGCCCGACGGCAAGACTATCGCGTTTGGATCGATCGTCGACGGCAACGACGACATTGTCACGGTAAGCGCGAGCGGGGTCCTGTGCGCCGCGTCACACATGAAGGCTCGAGAGACGTCGTCGCAAGCTGGTCGCGAGATGGTCAGTCGATCTATTTCGCCTCCAACCGTACGGGGGCGTTCGAGATCTGGAAAATGCCGGAACGCGGTGGGCCGCCACGTCAGATCACAAAAAGTGCGGGGTATGGCGGCTTCGAGTCCTCTGATGGCCGGTATTTCTACTACGCCAAGAGCAACGGCCCGACTAGTCTCTGGCGGGTTTCAGCCGAAGGCGGCGGTGAGCAGGTCGTCCTCCCGTCGTTACACCGATGGAGTCACTTCGCGGTATTCGAAGACGGCATCTACTTCATCGCGTCCATCAAGCCGCCCGCCCCCGGCCGGGTGCAGTTTTACGATTTCGCGAATCGGACTACCGACACCGTGGCGACGATCGAGGCTCACACGAGTCCGGGACTCGCAGTGTCACCCGATCGCCGCTGGATGCTCTATGTCGTCCACGAACGCACTGCCAGCGATGTCATGCTCGAACACTTCCGTTGACGGATCCGCGGGCCGTTAGCCGCACGTCTTTCGCGGCATCTGAACGACTACCGCCTGAAAGGCGCAACCCCGCGCGCGCCTGAAAGTCGCCCCGCGCGCGGCCGTCGCCATCTGACGCGGTAATCGTGCTAGGGCGATGCCGCCCTCATACCCATAAGCCGAAATCAATGATTTCGAACCTCGCGGGTTAGGAGCGCCAACGTAACCAATCCAACGGTGGCAACGACCAGGCTGCGAATGCGCCGCACGAAGGCGACGGCAAAGCCAGCCGCCGATGGCAGGCCCATGACCGTGAAGACCACGGCATACGTTCCCTCGGCGACGCCGACCTGCAGCGGGACGAAGAGGAACGCGATGTCGATAATCTTGGTCGACGCTTCGACGAGGCATGCCGTCAATGCGGTCGAGGCGACATCAAGGGCGCGGAACAGGCACAGCAACTCGAGTACGAGCAGTCCCTGTGCTGCGGTGTCGAGCAGCGCAATCGAGACGAAGCGACCCGGCCGATCGCGCAGGACGGCGAGGAGCAGGTCCTCCATGCGATTGATCCAGGGCATGTCGGGTCGCAGCCGTCCTCGAAGCACGCCGATACGCGCCAGCCAGGCGATCACGGTCCCAATCAGGTAGAAGCGGCGGATGATCGCGATGGCCGCGGCAACGAGAAACGCGCTGAAGAGCACGATGATGCTGATGGCGAGGCCCGCGATCGCCGACGCGGGTTCGAAACGACGGACAACGTAGACGAGTCCGGCGATCGACATCGCGGCCGTCACGAACGAATTGATCAGATATTCCGTAATTGCAGCCGCGAAACCCTCCTGCAGCGTCAGTCCTCGCCGTGTGAGGAGCCATGCGCGCGTTGGTTCCGCGAGCAGGGGGCCGGTCAACGTGAGCGATTGAATCGCTTCGCCTGACAGCCGAGTCGCCAGCGCGTCGCGATAGGCGAGCAGGCCTGGTCTGAGCACACAGACGCGCAGGGCCAGTGCGCGCACAAACTGGTTTGCAGCGTACAACGCCAGAACTGGAATGGAGTACCAGCCGATTCGTTCGAGCGAAGCAACGATCTCGGAAGGCCCTAAGTGCCACAGCAGGATGACCAGCAGCGCGATCCCTGCCAAGAACAGAACGACTCGGAGCATCGGTCTTCCCCCACGACGATCTACGGCGGCTCGAGAGTTGACTAACTGAACGCACTTTTCACGACTCGCATTCCTCCTCACGGTCCTGCGTTAGAATCCCAGCGCTGCACGCGACAGTCGTTCCAACACCGCCCGGCCCGGACGCGAACACGTTCCTCCACACCGGGTGAAACGGGCTTTTCTCGCCGAGGAGGTCTGGCCATGCCGGAACAGGTCTCGGGTGTGAATCGTCGCGAGTTCTTTGCTCGATCCGCAATGGCGGCCGGTGCCACCACGTTCGGGGCCGGCATATTCGACGCCCTCGTCGCACGCGCCGCGTTCGCCGGTGCTTCCCGCGGACGCGGCGGCGCCGTCGGGTACGGGCCCCTTAGCCCTGCGGGCGACGATCTGGCGTTGCCAGCAGGTTTTCACTATCGCGTGATCACCAATGAAGGTGACCCGATGGACGACGGGTTTCCGGCGCCGAAGGCGATGGATGGGATGGCCACGTTCGCGCTGCCGAACGGAAACGTGCTGCTCGTGCGCAACCACGAGGACGGACAGGCAGGAGCGTTCTTCCGTCCGCGGCCGCCCGGCAGCACGTCGTCGACGGAAGGCATCCTGAACAGCATCCTCGAGACAGATTACGGTCCCCGCTCATTTGCGTACGACGCATATGCCGGCGGCGGCACCGTGACGCTCGAAGTGGAACCACACGGCCATCGTCGTCTGGTGGGGCAGCACTGGAGCCTCGTCGGGACGGTGCGGAATTGTGCCGGCGGGCTGACACCGTGGAGAACCTGGCTGTCGTGCGAAGAAACCCTCGAAAGCAGTACGTCCACCGGCTATGCCCAGAACCACGGCTACATCTTCGAAGTCCCGATCGATACCGTCCCCGGTGTCCCTGTCACACCGGTCCCGCTGAAGGGCTTGGGACGCTTCGCGCACGAGGCCGTTGCGGTCGACCCTGCCACGGGGATCGTGTACGAAACAGAGGATCAAGGCGACGGGTCAGGGTTCTATCGCTTCGTTCCGTCGGTGAAACCGAACAGCCCAGGAGACCTTGCAGCTACGGGTGGCGTCCTGCAGATGTTGAAAGTCGTGGGCGTCAATGGTTACGAAACAGCGATCAATCAGTCGATCGGCGCGCCGCTCGCCGTCGAATGGGTAACCATCGCGAATCCCGATCCTGTTCCCGCGACCGGCGCCGCCGGCTCCGCCGTCTTCACGGCGGGACTCGCGCTTGGCGGCGCACGATTCCGGCGGCTGGAGGGCTGTTGGTACGCCGGCGGGCGCATCTACTTCGACTCCACGAACGGCGGCAACATGGGATTCGGCCAGATCTGGGTGTATGACCCGGCGGCCGAAACGCTGTCGCTCGTCGTCGAGTCGCCAAGCCATCACGTCTTCGACGGCCCCGACAACCTGTGCGTCACGCCGGGCGGTGGGCTGATCGTGTGTGAAGACGCAACAGCTGCGCAGTTCCTGCGTGGAATCTCACCATCAGGAGAGATTTTCGACTTCGCGCGCAACTTGCGTAACACGATCGAGTTTGCCGGAGCGTGCTTTAGCCCCGATGGTCGGACGCTGTTCGTAAACTTGTACGGCCGGGGCACGGTGCGGACGACACAGCCGTACAAAAGCGCCGTCCAGATACCCGTCGGGCCCGAGCCGTTCGAACGAGCGGCGACGCTCGCGATTTGGGGTCCGTGGGGCGCAGGTCCGTTATAAGGGACCCTCAGTGCTCATGCGTGAAGAGCCGCGCCGCGCGCGCGGCTCTTCATCGTCCCAGACCTTATCGGACTGACTGCGCGCGATCGTCATCCCTTCGCGTGCATTGGCGGCATCACGCCGATCTGCTGAAGGAGAGCGATCATGATTAGCGCAAGAATGCCTCGGGCAGGCCCCCGTCGACCGGGATCACGTGGCCAGTCGTCTTGGCGCTCTGCTCCCCGAGGAGAAAGCAGATCGCGTTTGCGCAGTCGAGCGGCAGAATCGGCCGCCGCGTGATCGTGCGCCGCGCGTAGAACTCCGCCAGCTTGGAGCGCAGGCTCTCGGTCGACTCGTCCTCGGCGTACGCGATGTCGTACTTCTTCAGCGCGACGATCACGCGTTCCCGAGGAAACATCGACGAGCCTTCGATGACAGTAGCCGGCGCGATGCCGTTCACGCGGACCAGAGGGCCGTGCCCCATCGCGAGCTCGCGAATCAGGTGATTGATGGCGGCCTTACTGACGTCGTAGGCCTCGCTGCCGAACTTCGGCACCACGGCATTCGCCGAGCTGGTGAGCACGATCGACGCCGTCAGATTCTGTTCCTTCAGAATCTTCGCGGCTTCTTCAGCGAGGACGTAGTTGCTCGTGACGTTGACGCGGATTGCGCGATCCCAGACGTCCTCGGCGGGCGTCCCGGGCGGTGGCGTCGGATAAACGGCCGCCGTGTTCACGATCGCATCGACGCCGCCAAATCTCAGGACGGCGGCCCTGAAGGCCGCGGCGACGCTCTCGCGCGACGTCAGATCAAGGGCAGCCGCGAGCACCATCTCGCTCGATGCAAGGGCCGCGGCCTCGTCGGCGACCGATTGCGCGCTCGCGACGTTCAGGTCCGCGACGACGACGTGCCCGCCGCGACGGGCGACCTGCAACGCGACTTCGCGGCCTATTCCGCTCGCGCCGCCGACGACAACGACGACCTTGCGGCTCAACTCGCGCTCCGGCGGCATCCGCTGGAGTTTCGCCTCCTCGAGCGCCCAATACTCGATCCGGAACGCCTCCGATCGCGGCAGCGCGACGTAGTTTCGAAAGCTCTTGAACTCGTCAGCCTGCTCGAGTCGCCGCGCCTGCGGTGGCGCCGTCACTGACTGCCCCTCATCGAGAGCGTTCGCGCCAGCCATCACATGGATCGCGTTGACGAAGAACTCCGACGTGATGCGGGCTTCGCGCTTGTCCTTGCCGAACCCGAACAATCCGAGTCCCGGCACGACGACGACCGACGGATTCGCGTCGCGCAGCGCGGGAGATTCCGGCTGCGCGTACTGCTGGTAGTACGCAGCGTATTCCTTCCGATATTGCGTGAGGCGATCGCCGATGCGCCGCTTCAGCTCCGCGAGATCATCTGTCGCAGGATTCCACGCGACGAACAGCGGCGAAATGCGCGTGCGGAGAAAATGGTCCGGACAGCTCGTGCCCATCCGGCAGAGCTCCTCCGCCCAGCGTGAACCGGCAAACGTCAATGCGTCCTCGCTCGCTTCGTGGTGCGCGACGACACGTCGTGTCGACGAGACGGCGCCACGGAGGTACGGGAGCAACGCCGCGACGGTCTCCTCGCGAGGGGCCGCGGCCGAAACAGCCGCCCCGCCGAACACCGGCCGCGACGAGCGGCGCGCATGTTCCTGGACGAACTCTCCCATCTGATCGATGGTCTTGATGCTGTTCAGGTAACAGTCGCACTGCGTATCGCCCCACGTGAAAAGACCGTGACCACCAAGCACGATCCCGTCGCAGTCGGGGCGAGCCTCGACTGCGTTTTTCAGCATCAGCGCGAGCTCGAACCCCGGCCGCTGCCACGGCACCCAGATGATGTGGCGGCCGTACCGCTGGTTGAATTCGTCGAGCTTCTGCTGACCGTTCGCGCTGGCCGCAAGTGCAATGGCCCAATCAGGATGGAGATGATCGACGTGCCGGTATGGAAGAAACGCGTGCAGCGGCGTATCGATCGAGGCCGCTACGCGGTTCTCACCGAACCCACAGAGTGGATAGAACCCGACCATTTCGTCCTCGTACGCCTCGCCGCGGTACACCGCGATCAGGCTCTCCAGCTTCCCGAGATACAGCACGGCAAAACCGTGTGTGCCGATCGAGCGGAGATCGCCACCGCTGCCCTTGACCGCCATGACTCGTTCGGGCTTGCCCGTCAACGGATCCGGCATCTCGAATTTCGAGCTGGTATTGCCACCGCCGAAGTTGGTGATGCGGAGATCCGCGCCGAGGAGATTCGAGCGATACCGCAGCAGGTCGAGCGGCCTGACCTCGAGCCGCGCCGCCTCGGTCGCATCCCACAGATTCTGCAGAAACGTGGTCTCGACGATCGATGTGTCAGACACAGGTCAACTCCAGGTATTCCCGAAAGCGCGGGTAATGGGATGCCCACCGCTCGGACTCCACCGGCAGGAAACGCTCGACCGCGAACGAATCGCCAATGATGCTGCGGGCTTCGTCCAGCGAGCTTACTGCGCCGGTGGCGACCATCTGCATGACGATGTTGCCGAGCGCGGTCGCTTCGACCGGGCCGGCCACCACGACACGCCCGGTCGCGTCGGCAGTGAACTGATTCAACAACCGGTTTCGCGATCCACCTCCGACGATCCGAAGCTCGGTGATAGGTTCGCCGGTGAGCTCTTCCAGTGAATCGAGCACGACGCGGTACTTGAATGCGAGGCTCTCGAGAATCGTATGGACGAACGCCGTCGGACCGTCAGGCGCGGGCTGCGCCGTGTCACGACAGTAGCGCGCAATGGCCTCCGGCATCGACGTTGGATGAAGGAACGACGGATGATCCGGGTCAACCAGCGACCGGAACGCGTGCGGTTCGGTGGCGGCGCTCGTCAGGAGCTCCTCGTACTCGAAATGCCGGCCCTGCTCCGACCAATGGCGTCGAGATGCTTGCAGCAGCCACAAGCCGGCCACGTTCTTCAACAACCGCGTCGTCCCGAACACGCCGCCTTCATTCGTGAAGTTCAGCTCGCGCGCGCGTGGCGTGATCACCGGCGCCGGAAGCTCGATGCCGAGCAGCGACCACGTTCCCGAGCTGACGAACGCGCGGTGCCCGGTCGCCTGCACGGACGCGAACGCCGAACCGGTGTCGTGACACGCCGGCGCGACGACCGGCGTCCCTTCCAGTGCCCCGGACGCCTCGCGCTCGACCCGGCCGAGCACGGTTCCCGGCTCGACGAGCGGGGGAAACAACCGCGTTGGAATGTCGAGATCGGACAACAGGCTCGTAGCCCACGAGCGCTTTTTCGCATCCACGAACTGCGTCGTGGACGCGTTGGTGAACTCGCAGCGGATCTCGCCGGTGAGCCAGTAGTTGAGCAGATCCGGGATCGTGCCGAACGCGGACGCCGCTTCGATGATCTTCGGTGTCGTGCGACACGCGGCGTACAGCTGATAGAGCGTGTTGAAGGGCAGGAACTGAATTCCGGTAATCGAATAGATCGCGTCCGACCCGATCCGATCGATGACCGCCTGCATGACACCGTCGGTACGTCGGTCGCGATAGTGATACGGATTCTGAACGAGCGTGCGTCCCTCACCCAGCAGTCCGTAGTCACAGCCCCACGTGTCGACGCCCACGCTCTCGACGCGCGTTCCGGCAGCAGCGTCGAGGCCGCGCTTCACTTCGTGCCAGAGTCGAAGCAGGTCCCAGTGGAGAGCGCCGCTGCAGCGCACCGGTTCGTTCGGGAACCGGTGCAGCTCCGTCAGATCGAGGACGTCGCCGTTCAGCCGTCCGAGCACTGCACGGCCGCTCTCGGCCCCGAGATCGAGCGCGAGGAAGTGAGGGCTCACGACACGTCCTTCATGACCAGAGCGCGGTGGGCGGCCATGATCCGCGTAGTGTACTTGAGATTCGCGACGCGCGCGCTGTGGACCTCAGCGCCGCGCGTCTCGATCGGGCAGACCACGTAAACGTCAGCTCGAGCCGATCGCTTTCGCGCCGGCGGCGCCGGCGATCTGCGACCGCAGCGCGCGCAGATACCGCAGACCGTCCGTCGCCAGGGCATCCTGTGTTGGCGCAAGCGGACGCCAGATGGCCGCCGCCCGCGCGATCGTCTGGATCGTTGTCGTAAAGGACTCGATCACCATCGCGCCATCGTAGCTGATCGCACGGCAGGCATCGGCGACCTCGCTCCACGGTACGTGGCCCGATCCCGGCGCGCCGCGATCGTTCTCGCACGCGTGTAGATGCCGCAGCCGCGGACCCGCACCGCGGATAGCCGCCCCAACGGATCGCTCCTCGATGTTCATGTGAAACGTGTCGAGCAGAATGCCGCAGCCGGGATGGTCCACGCGGTCGACGACTTCGATGGCCTGCTCGGCCAGGTTGATGAAGCTCGTCTCGAAGCGGTTCAACGGCTCGACGCAGAGATCCACGCCGTGGCCATCGGCATAGGCTGCAAGCTCGCGCAGCTCGCCGACGAGCCGATCGAGATCCCGCTTGCGCTCGTCGGCTGTGGCTTGCCACGTCCTGCCCACGGCGCTGTACAGCGGTCCGACGACGTGGCGTGCACCGAGCGTGTGAGCGGCGTCGATGCAGTGACGGATATAACCCATCGCGTTAGCGCGGATGTCCGCATCCTTGTGAATGAGATCGCGATCCGGACCGATTGCCGCGCACACGCTCGCTCCGAGCCCCAGATCGCGGACGACGCTCGCCGCCCGACCGTAATCGAGATCACTCGGATCCTCGATTGGCACTTCGATCAGATCGAACCCGAGCTCCGCGATGTGCTTCGCCACGCGCGGGAACGCCTCCGTTGTCAACGGCGAGGTCCAGACCCAAGTGCTTACGCCTATTGGATTCATGTGTTGTCTCCGGCAGCAACCGCCAAAACCGCGAATCCCTGATCACTAATCCCTGATCTCGAATCCCTCATCATCGAATCCTCGGATCCTTCGAATCCTAGCTCGCCGATTCGCCGATTCACCGGTTCGACGATTTGAGGATTGAGTGATTAGAGATTCAAGATCGGGGATTAGGGATTAGGGATTCAATGTTTTATGAACGCCCAGATCATGTCGCCGGCCGCGACGATGACGTATTGCGAGCCGTCCAGCTCGTACGTAATCGGGCCGTTGGTGACGCCCGCGTTCAAGCGCGCCTGCCACAGGGCCTCGCCGGTCGTCGCGTTCAGTGCAACGAGATCGTTCGAGCTGCCGCCACAGAACAACAGATTGCCCGCGGTGGTCAGCAGACCCGAGCGCGTGCCGCTCGCCTCCCACTTGTGGCTCCACCGGACCTTGCCGGTCTTGTAGTCGATCGCCTGGAGCAGCGCCTCCGAGTAGCCGCCCCGATCGGTGCCGCCCCATCCCTGCGGGTTATCGCCGGGATCGTAGATGTAGTAGACGCTCCAGGTGCGCCCCGCGCTCACGTAGAAGAGACCCGTCTGCGGACTGAAGCTCGGCGGATACCAGTTCGTGGCGCCCCCCTGATTGGGATTGACCAGCGCGCCGTCGACTTGCGGCATCTTCGCGGGATCGGGGATCGGCTGCCCTTTTTCGTTGTAGCCTTTCGACCAGTTGGTGCCGGCGTAGTCAGACGAGACGAGCGCCTTGCCATTCGTCCGATCGAGGACAAAGAAATGACCGTTCCGCGCGGCTTGTGCGATCAGTTTCCGTGGCTGGCCGTTGAATTCGGCGTCGAAGAGGACGGCCGTCTGCGTGGAGTCCCAGTCGTGCGTGTCGTGCGGTGACGACTGGAAATACCAGACCATCTTCCCGGTGTCGGCACTCAGCGCCACGATGGAGGCGGTAAACAGGTTGTCCCCGGCGCGGTTCTTGTGCGCGATCACCGGCTGCGGATTTCCCGTCGTCACGTAAATCAGGTTCAGGTCGGGATCGTAGGTGATCGGCTGCCACGTCATTCCGCCGCCGTGCTTCATCGCGTCCTCGTTCGGCCACGTCTCCGACCCGGGCTCCCCCATCTTCTGCGGGACGACGTACCATCGCCACTGCATCTCGCCGGTCTTCAGATCGTGCGCCTGGACGTAGCCGGGAACGTCGAGATCGTCGCCGCTCACGCCGGCAATGACGTGATTCTTCACCACGACCGGCGCGACGGAGCCGTAGTAGAAAAGGTCGAGATCGCAGATCTGCTTCCGCCATCGCTCGGTTCCATCCTTGGTGTCGAGCGCCACGAGGTGGCAATCGGGCGTCTCGAAGTACAACGAATCGCCGAGTACAGCAACGCCACGATTCCCGATGTGAATCCCGCCCGTCGATTCCCAGGCGAAGTGCCAGATCTCGCGACCGGTGCGCGCATCGATGGCCCACACATGATCCGGCGCCGTCACGTACATGACACCGTTGACCTGGACCGGCGTGCCCTTGACCGTGACGCCACCGACGCCCGCGCCGGGATTCATGCGCGATACCCACGCGAGGCTCAGCGTCCGAACGTTCGACGCGTCGATCTTCGTCAGCGTGCTGAAGCGTCGGCCTGAGTAGTCGCCGTTGTAGCCGGGCCAGCTGTCGGTCCCCGGGTTTAGGAGCTTCGCGGGATCGACTCCTGACTTGGTCTGCGCCGTGACCGCGGCCGTGAGCGCGACGAAACAGATGAGTGACACCAAGCGGATCATTTCAACGTCTCCAGGTAGGCGACGACGTCGTGCATGTTCTTGTCGGTGATCCGTTCGAGCAGGTCGATGTGAGCCTCGAACGGGTTGTTCTTCACGACCTTCAACTCGGGTGTGCGCTTCCACGAGTAGTACTGACCTGACTCGTCGCGCAACGAGACGTAGAAGTCGTCGAGCACGACGGGCACACCGGTAATCGGCTGACCGGAAGGAGGCGTCACGGTAATCGTGATCACTTTCCCGGTCGCCCCACGGCCGCCGCCGCGCCCGCCGCGACCGGCCGGCTGAGGAAACAGGAACCGCTGCTGAAGATTGACTGGATCGAACCGCTTGCCAATGCCCGCGAGATCGCCCGTTGGCGAGTGGCAGCTGTTGCACTTGCCTTCGCCATTGAAGTACGCCTCCCCCGCCTTCGGATCACCGGTCAGCACGTTCTGCGGCTCGAAGATCGGCGACCCGCGAAGCGTGTCGTTCACGCGCTGGCGCAGGAAGTGTGACAGATCGACGACCTGCTCCATCGTCAGATTCGCGCTCGGTGTGCCGCTCTGGGTCTTGTGGCCCTTCTTCAGAAACGGCCCCAGCTCGCTCCCGAACCGATCGTGCAGTACCAGCTCCGACCGCACCAGGTTCGCGGCGTTATCGGTGCCTCTCGCCTGCGTGCCATGACAGTTGACGCATTCATTGGCGTACGTCTTTCGTCCCCGATCGGCTGCCGCAGGGTCGACCGCAGGGAGATCGCTTGGGCCGGCGCCCATGAGCGCGCCCCCGCGGCCCGGAGGTGGCCCCTGCCGACCGCCACGGCCTTGTGGCGGAGGCGTTTGGGCGGTCTGTGCGCCGCCAATCGCTTGGGTCAGCACCGCCACGCACGCCGCGATCAACAGCGCATATGGCCAATGCGGTTTGAGATTACGCATCGATGTCCTCGCTGCGCTCGAGCTGACGATGTTGACGGAGGCACGGAAGAAGCGTTCACCACGGAGCCGCGGAGCACACGGAGAATACCTTAGGTTGATAGTGGTTCGATCCGCGTTTTCGAATGCACGGCGGGAAAGGCGATCAGCACAGCGTTATCGCTCTCACTTCTAACTTCTGGATTCTGCCTCCTACCTCCACCTCCTGACTAGAATCGCGGGATCGCGATCTTCTCGCCCCCCTTGAGCGCTGACTGGTGTGCGCAAATCCCGACCATCGTCCAGTTGACCGATGTCTCGGCATCGGGCATCGCCGGTTTCTGTCCGAGACACGCCGCCAGGAAATTGTGCGCGAGGTGCGGGTGTGATCCGCCGTGGCCGCCTCCCTGCAGAAACGACAGGTGCTCGGCGTCCTGGATCGAGGCAGGTTGCGTGAAGCGCTGGATCGGTTCCGGTAGAAGGTGTGCGTAATCGGGGATCTTGACGCTCTGCGGGATCTGCGCTTCGGTGAGCGGCGCCGCAGCCGTGCTCTTGGTGTGGATCATCGGATCCTCGCCATCGACCTGCTGCCACTCGAACGATTTCTTGGAGCCGTACGCGTCGAAGCTCTCGCGGTACTGCCGCGCGGTATTGAACAAGCTCCGCGTGACCTCTGCGCAGACATCAGAGTCGCGCAGCTTGAAGGTCGCCGTCTCGATCGCGAACGGACTGCCGTATTTCGCAATCAGATCCTCCGCAATGCGGCCGGAGCCGTGGCAGACGACGTGTTCGGCGAGCTTGCCGACGAGCGCAAGGCACGGGCTCACGCAGTGGGTGGCATAGTGCATCGGCGGAAAGCCCTCCCAGTATCCGGGCCAGCCATCCATGTCCTGTTGATGGCTGCCGCGCAGGAACTGGATCCGCCCGAGGTCACCCTTGTCGTAGAGCTCCTTCACGAACAGGTACTCGCGGCTGAAGACGACGGTCTCCATCATCATGTAGACCTTGCCGCTCTGCCGCTGCCACTCGACGATTTGGCGGCACTCGTCGATCGTCGTTGCCGCCGGGACGGTGCTGGCGACGTGCTTCCCCGCCTTCAACGCCGCGATCGACTGCGGGGCGTGATCCGCGATCGGCGAGTTGATGTGGACCGCGTCGACGTTCGGATCGCGAAGAAGCTCGTCGTAGTCGGCGTATCGCGTTTTCACGCCGAAGCGATCGCCGCATGCGTCGAGCTCCTTCTTGTTGCGGCGGCAGATCGCGTACATCTCCGCGTTGGGATGTCGCTGGTAGATCGGGATGAACTCCGCTCCGAATCCCAGTCCGACGATCGCGACGCGGATCTTCTTGTCAGTGAGCATGCGGGAGAGTCCTCAGTGAAAGGCTTTCGGCTCTGCCTCTGGGCTTTGGGCTCTGGGCCAACGGGCTCGAAGCGTCGCCAATCCTGTAGGGGCGGGGCTTCAGCCCCGCCCGCGCGGCGCGGCCTGAAGGCCGCGCCCTACAGGTCCGCTCGCAGCCGCCTCAGCATCTTCCGGCACCAAGTGCGTCGCTCGATAACCACCGGTCGCCTTGAAGTACACGATCAAGCCGATGTAGCAGACGAGCATCAGCGTTGGCAGAATGGCGATCGTGCCGAGCGCGCCCTGCTTCGTTTCACGATCGATTCGAGCGAGCAGCTCGTTCTGACGCGCGAGCGTTCGATACTGCGGGTCGGCCTCGAGCGCAGCCTGCAGCTTGAGGCCGGTCCCGTCGCCACCCCCCAGCGTTCCTTGCACGCGTGCCGCCGCAGCCCCGAGCTCCTCGACGAGCAGCGCGCGCTGCGCGGGATCGAGCGCGTACGATTCTCCAAACAGACCGGGCCGCCTTTCGATCACTCGCGACGCGAGGGCCGGATCGGCCTCACGAACCGCGGCCGTGAACGCATGGTCCTGCACGGCACCAATTGCCGGGTTGCCGATGGTGCCGACGGAAATCATCCCGACGCCGGCGATCGCGTTCAGCATCAGCGCGCCGCCGCGCGGATATTGCTCGCTCACCACGCCGAGAGTCGTCGGCCAGAAGAAGGTCTTGCCCAGACCGTAGAACGTCGCGGCGGCAAAAAGAGTCCACGGCGCTGTCCCGGCCTTCGACAGCCACGTCAGGCCGATCGCCGCAATCGCGGCGCTCGCGGCCAGCAGGCCGAGCGGTGTGATGCGGTGCACGATCGGACCGGCGAAGAACCGCAGTACGAACATGATGAGCGACGTCCAGACGAGGAACAGCGTCCCGAGCGTCGGGCTCTGCAGGACGGTGCGCATGATGTCGGCAATCCAGCTGTCGGTGCCCAGCTCGGTCGTCGCGAGCAGCACCATGACGAGCAGCAGCAGGACGAACATCGGCCGACCGAACGTCTTCACGTACATCGCAAACAGGATCGCGGGCACGAGCGCAATCCCGAGCTGCGCGCTCAGCGACCAGGTCGGCACGGCGAGGATCACCAGGATTTGATTCAGACCCGAAATCAGGAAGAAACAGACGATGAAGCAGCTGGCGGCTCCGAATTCACGCAGCATGTCGAGGTACGGCACGTTCGCCGCGACACGCTCCTGCACCGGGAAGTGCTGCTTGAAGAGCATCAGCCCGTAGGCGATCGTCGGCAGGAGCACGAGCCCCATTTGCCATTGCCACAGGCGGCCCGGCACTCGCGACGGATCGATCGAGCTCACCGCAATCGCGAGCAGCCCGCCGAGCACCAACCCACCCGGCCAGCCGGCGTGCAGGATGTTCAGGTATCGAGTCTTGTCGCGGCTGAAGAGCGTAGCCGTGACCGGGTTCACGACCGCCTCGACGGTGCCATTGCCGAGCGCAAAGGTGAACGTGCCGATGTAGAGGAGCGCGAACCCGAGCTTCTGTCCCCTCAGGACCGCGTCGGGACTCGAGCCCGGACCGGCGAGCGCGAGCGGTGCGGCAAGCGTGATGACCGCCGACAGCACGTGCAGCGTGAATGCAATGGCCATGGACACGCCGTTTCCGAGGCGATCGATGATCAGGCTGAAAAGGATGATCGAGATCGCGAACGGAAACAGTCCGGCGCCGAGCAGGTAGCCGATTTGCTCCTGGGTCAGGTTGAACTCAGTGCGCCAGTTCTCGAGGATGGCCGCGCGGACGGCGAAGCCGAACGCGGTCGCAACGAGCGAGACCACGCAGCCGATGAACAGGCGCCTGCGGTTGATTGCATCAGGCATGAAGAAGTCTCGATGAGAGCCGCTAGCGATTCTGACTCGCCCCCGCGTCACGACGGACTGCCCATCGTATCGCGTTGCGCATCAACCGATGAAAGTTCGGGTTGCTCCAGACGCGCTCGTCATGCCCGTACGCGGTGTAAAACACGCGGCCCTTGCCATGCGTGCGCACCCACGTCCAGGGCTCGCGCCCGGTTTCGTCGACACGCTCCATCAGCACCGTGCGATCCGTGTTGTGCTTTGTGTGAACGTAGGTCTCGTCCCAGACCTGGAACGGCTGCATGCCCGCCATTACCGGATGATCCGGCCTGACGATCTCGGTCGTGAACTCACCGGTGCCATGGCGTTGGAACTGCGCGCCAACCAGTGCGATGTACGCGGGCGAGTTCTGGAAGCAGTATGACGCGGCGTGGATTGGCAGAAAGCCCTTACCGCTCGCGACGAAATCGAGCAGTGCCGTCTCCTGCTCGGGCGTGATCTGTTTGTGGTTCGCGTAGATCAGCAGCGCGTCGTACTTGGCGAGCGTCGAGGCGTTGAGATCGTTCACGTCGTCAGTGTAGGTGAACTTGATGCCGTCGGAGGCCAGCGCACCCTCGAGCATCGGCGCGAAGCGCGCCGAATCGTGATGGGTGCTTTTGTGACCGAGGAAGAGCACCTCGATGGCGCCCTGCTTCGTCGAGGATCCCTGCGCATGCATGGACGTGGCGAAGGCCAGACCGATGACCGTTGCCGATACGAGCGTTCTCTGAATGATGGACGACATGGCAAACTCCGCCGCTAGTCGGCTTAAGGCTCTTGGCTCTCGGCGCGCCCTGCCGAACACGATTGTCCGGGTTTCTAGTCGATCTGCTCACTGCTTCGAACCCGCTCGGTACACGACACCACAATTTCTCGTCACGCCCAAAGCCCAAAGCCAAGAGCCCAGAGCCGGCGCGCGCGGGCCGCTACTGCCCCGCGCGGCCACGGCCCGGCCGCGCCACGACATTCAGTGTGCCGTTCATCATTCGCCAATGCCCCGGGAACGTGCACACGTACGGGTAGGGGCCTGGTTGCACGGGCGCCCTGAACTGAAACGTCATCGACTGGTTCGGATCGAGCAGCCGCGTCGCGTACACGACCTGCGCGACTTCCGGCACGTATTGTTGCGCCAGGCCGTTCGGTGTCTGTGCGAGCGCGTCGGCAGCGGCCCCTATCTGTTCGAGCGAGCCTGCTGCACCGAGCACGAAATTGTGCTGCATGACATCCGGGTTGTTGAAGATGACTTCGACGAGCTGTCCCGCCGCGACCGTCAGCTCGCTGAGATCGAACTTCATCTGGTTTGGCACTACCGACAGGCGAAGCACCACGTCGGGGGCGATGCCCGTCGCAGGCCCGAGAGTGGCAGCCGTCGAGGCGGTGCCGCTGCTCTCGGCCGCAAACGCCACGTGTGCTGCGAGCTCGCCGGGGTTCGTGTACAACGCGCCGGCGTTTGTCTGACGCTCGATTCGATACTTCCACGAACCCGCCAGCGGAATCCGGTTCTCGCCGGCCTCAACGTACATCGAGTCGGGCTCGCCAAGGAACCCGCCTTCGCTGCGGTTGTTCTGGATGCGAACGGTAATCGTGTTCTGACCGGTCCGCAGCACGTCGGCGGGTAGCGAGAACGTCGCGGGCAGGCTGCCTCGCCCGCGGCCGCCGCCGGGCGCCGCAACGGGCGCCTGCGCGTTGACCGACATCGAATTGACCCAGACCTCGGCGAGATTCCCGATCCGTCCAAGCGACAGCGTATTCGCCGCCGTGGTTTGCGTCACGCTGAAGG
>JBKPCD010000166.1:0-41914 GCA_046727175.1 Acidobacteriota bacterium
TGAAGGGCTGCCCGCGCGAGTCCGCACTTGCGCGAGACAACTCGCAATAGGTGCCTTCGTCATGGTTGCCCGGTAGAGCCTCCAAAGTGTTCTCAGCACAGGCGTCGTGGCGTTGCTTCGGATAGGTAGCCATCAACGCCGTAGTGTTGTCTGAACGCTCGGCAGCCCAAATTTCGGAAACCCAACTACGGAGCCATTCTGTCCGGATGGCCCGCGCCGCTTCGCGTCATCGCCGTGACCTCACGGACCAGCAATGGGGCATGATCGGGCGATTCTTGCCGGAGCTGCCGCGCCGCCAAGACGGTCGAGGGCGCCCCTGGCGCGAGAACCGCCCTGTGCTTAATGGCATCCTCTGGATCTTGAGGACCGGCGCCCCATGGGCGGACCTGCCGGCCCGCTATCCGTCGCATCAAACCTGCCACCGGCGGTTTCAGCGGTGGGTCCGCGTCGGCGTGTTGAGGACCGTCCTCGAAATCCTCGCGCAGGCCCTCCACGACGAGGGCTATCTGAATCTGCAGGAAGCGTTCATCGATGGCAGCTTCGCACCCGCCAAGCGGGGAGGCACGTGCGTGGGCAAGACGAAACGCGGCAAGGGGTCGAAGATCATGGCGATCGCCGATCGGCAGGGGCGCCCGGTCGCCGTCCACGTCGAGAGTGCCACACCGCATGAAGTCACCCTGGTTCACACCACACTCGCGGAGCGATTTGTCAGCCAGCTCCCAGCGCGTCTCATCGGCGACAACGCCTACGAGTCGGACAGATTGGAT
This sequence comes from Acidobacteriota bacterium, assembly GCA_046727175.1. GTDB lineage: Bacteria > Acidobacteriota > Vicinamibacteria > Vicinamibacterales > 2-12-FULL-66-21 > JBKPCD01. The sequence goes on from JBKPCD010000166.1 coordinate 768, forward strand.
GCCGAACTGGCGCGCTATGGCGTGGAACTGATTGCGCCGCACCGGAGGACCCGGACACAGCGGACGCAAGACGGTCGCCCGCTGCGGCGCTACCGACGGCGATGGAAGGTCGAACGACTCTTTGCCTGGTTACAGAACTTTCGGCGGATCGTCGTGCGCTATGAGCGCTTCGCCGAGAACTTTCTCGGGATGCTCCACCTAGCCTGCTGCCTCATTCTGTTGCGGGGTTTATAAGATGGCTTCTAGGTAGTTCGTAATGGACTGTGGCTTTCTCGGCGGGAACGCGAACTGCCAAATGTGCTTCGGGTCAGGGTACATCGAGCTATAACGACGCAATTCGTTGACCAGCCACAGCCCACTCGCTCGAATCTTCTCCTTTGGCAGGAATCGTGCGGCGCGCAGGGCCGCGCGCGTCAGCACCAAATGGTGCGGCTTGTGACACGGGGAAGTCTGGAGGAAACGCCGAAAAGTTTCCTTCAGCCTCCGGATGTTACGCCACCGTCAGCGGGTGCGCGAGGAGCACCGCGCGCCACGCGAGGGTCACGCGGAGTTCGTAACTGCGACAATCGGCGGCCTTGCGGAAGTCGAACACGCCGGGCACCGCGGATGCGGCCCGAGAGCTGTGGAAAATGAAAAATGGCGTAACCTCCTGCTGACCAAAGCAGATCGCCGTTAGCAGCGGCGACGGAGGTACGCCATGCAGGAGACTAGCACAAGCCCCGCCACGATGCTCCAATTCCGCCAGGACATCGAGTCGCAATTCCGACGGCACATTCGTGAGGCCTTGGACACCGCGCTCGCGGAGGAGCTGGCTGCGGCCCTCAGGTCGGCGCCCCACCAACGGACCGACCGACGTCGCGGGTATCGGAATGGCAGCAGTGAGCGGACGATCACGACACCGGAGGGGACGCGACGCGTGACGGTGCCGCGCGGTCGGATCGCTGGCACCGACGGGCGGACGACGGAGTTCCACAGCCAGCTGTTGCCCCGATATGCGCGTCGGACGCGGGAGATCGACGAAGCCATCCTCAGCTGCTATCTCGGAGGCGTCAATAGCCGCCGGATCTGCACGGCGCTGAAGCCGTTGCTCGGCGAGCGCCACTTGTCGAAGAGCGCCGTGTCGCGCATCGTCGGCCGATTGAAGGCGCTGTTTGCGACGTGGCAAGGCCGCGACCTGTCGACCGAGCGTTACCCGATCGTGTTCCTCGATGGCTTTCATCTGAAGCTGCGGGTGGCGCGCCGGGTCGTGTCCGTCCCGGTCCTGGCCGCCCTGGGCGTCACCGAAACCGGGCAGAAATGCCTGCTCACACTGCGCGTCGCGGCCTCGGAAGCGAGCGCGACGTGGGTGCCGCGGTCGCGGATCTGCAGCAGCGAGGACTCGCCGCGCCGCTACTACTGGTCGTGGATGGCCATGCCGGCCTGAAGCACGCCTTGAAGCAGTGGGACGGCGTGCGGGTGCAACGCTGCACGACGCACAAGCTGGAGAACTTGCGCACCCACTGTCCGCGGCACGCCCAGGCCGAAATGAAACGCGATTACCATCGTCTGCTCTACGCCGCCGATGGCCTGGCCGCCCGCGCGGCCTATGACGCCTTCGTGAAGAAGTGGTCCGCCCTGTGTCCCGCGGTTGCGAAGTCTCTGGAGGAAGCCGGGCTTGAGCTCCTCACGTTCTACGACTTCCCAAAGGCAATGTGGAAGTCGCTCCGCACGACGAACACCGTCGAGAACCTGAATCGGGAATTCCGTCGCCGCACGAAGAACGCAAGCCTCGTTCGGCACCGAGGACGCCGCGTTGATCGTGCTGTATGGGCTCGTCGCCTTCGGTCACATTCAGCTGCGGAAGATCGATGGGCACCAGCAGCTGCCGGCGTTCCTCGCCAAGGAATGGCTGAACGTCGCGTAAGAGCGTAGAGTGAGTCAACCGCTCAGCAGGCGGTTATGCCGTCAGATTTCCCCAAGACCCAGGCCCGCATCCCACCGCGCCACCACTCGTTTGACTCGCGGGTGCACTGATGTTCTTCGTTTACGGCCGTGACAGCTATTATGAGCTTTCGGCCGTCTAAATGTCCGGCGGCCGCAGTCGGGCGGCTGAGGAGGTGTCATGCGGGTTTACAAATCTGCTGTCTTCGCACTCGTCGCGTTCACTCTTGCAGCATTGCCCGTGAGGGCGCAGGACGCAAAAACCGTCGAAGTCACTCCGTATGTGGCGCTCGGGTCGGCCGGGGTCTCTCCCGTCGGCGCCGCCGTCACCTTCCCGGTCACGTCGACGCTCAGTGTCGAGACCGATGTGGCATATCGTCGTGGCGAGGGCCGCATCCACGCGCTGAGTACAAACACCAGTCTCTTGTGGTTTCTGCCGCGCGTCGGCCAATCGACACCGTATGTCGCCGCGGGAGTGGGGCTGTCGCAGTACGGGGCGCCCGTTTTTTCCTCCGACGGTCCTCCGATCGGCACCCAGTCGCGCGTGGCCATGACGGTGAACGCTGGCGGCGGCCTGAAGATGCCAGTGAATGACAAGTTGGATCTGCGAACGGATGCCCGGTGGTTCAAGTCCTTTGGCAAACAGGGATCGGAGCAGTTTCGCGTGGCTCAAGGCATCTCCTTCGATGCCGGCAAACGGTAGAGGGTGCGCCCGCACGAGCTCATTCCGGACGTGATCGAGGACGACGTGCCCTGCCTGCCAAGGCTGGCTATTTCGGGCGCAGTGCCGAACTGCTGATCAATTAGGTTGAGGGCCGCCTGATTGCGACGAGCGGGCAACTTCTTTCAGAGGCTTAGAGAGGCGCTGATACGCGGTCGTCCGCATCGCGCTCGCGCTTCGACGCCCTCGCGTTGTTCACGAGCGGGCTGCACTACCAGATGAACATCACGATCGGCACCAGCAGCTGCCGGCGTTCCTCGCCAAGGAATGGCTGAACGTCGCGTAAGAGCGTAGAGTGAGTCAACCGCTCAGCAGGCGGTTACGACGTCAGACAATTTCCACAAGACTGGGGCCGCATCCGGCACCGCGTGCCGCTTAGTGACACTGCGAACCGCGCGGGCCAGCCCGCCGTTGAACGCGGCCTTGAGCGACTGATACGACGGATACAGCGTGGTCTCCGTCCCCAGTTGGTGGAGCGTGAGCCACTGATCCTCGGGATAGGTGACCGCCCGATCAACCAGTTGCCGGAGGTTGGGATTGGTGCGCTGGCGCAACTCGGCTCGCCGGGCCGAAGGGACCGTCGAGCAGCACCGTGGACGACCCGTTCCCGGAGGCCGCCGTGGACGGGCTGCCGAGGAGCGCGGTGTGTAGCCCGTCGTAATAGTCGCGGGCGGCGCGGAGGTCGTCGGCGCGGTCGATCCGCGCGACGGTGATGACGACATTGCCGCAGATGATGTGCATAGGACTCCTTGATCTCGCTCGCCGCGTTGACTGCGGCTGAGCTTTCAACATCATAATGTTCATGTCAAATACATAGCCTACTGTATGAACTGCATGATCATCCTCGGATGATAATGTCGAGGCCTACTGGCGCACGCCGAAGGCGAGCGACGGCCGGTCCGGGCCAGAGTCAGCGCGCGCGGAGCGGGGACCGCGGGCATCGACGGGCGCCTATGGTCAGAACAGGACGCGATTACTTCAGATCAGCGTGTGACAATTTGTGGGAATTCTGCTGCGAGCAGTGCTCATAAACGCGCGTTGTGCGCGCACTGCTCGCAAAATATGCCTACTGCGCGCAACGTGCGCTGGTTCTCCGACCCTCTGGACCACGTTATCGGGGTTCGAATCCCTGCCTCCCAGCCACTAAGAACACCCAGAATCAGCAACTTGCAGGCGGTAGAAACAGTCGCCTGACGCTGTTCGAAAGGCAACATTGCTCGAACGCTGCAAAACCCGGTCTTGACACTGAATTGCAGGAGACGGTGAGACACGACGCGAGCCCTGAGACTGACGTGAGACGTTTTGTCGGGGAGGGCGTCAACTATCGAAGCTGCACGGCCGTCGAAGGATTCGTCACGACCCGCCACCCGCCAAGCCTCTTGCGCAGTCAACCTTACTCCGTCGTCTCGCGCGTGAAACCGCAACGTGCAACAAGGTCGAGGAATCGAGGATCGGCTCGATACGCGGCCCACCGTGGATCAACTGGTAGGAATGCGAGATGCACGTCGTGCGCGCTATATGCCTTCTCGAGCCATTCGAAGACTCGCGCGCGCTCGCCGAGACCTGCATACACGAGCGCCAGCGTGACAGGCGGAACATAGCGTTCGCGCGATCCGTCTTCCAACGTCTGCAGGACTTCGCGCGCTTCAACCGTACGCCCCAGCGTCGCAAGGAGATGCCCTTTGGCCGCGAGCGTCATGTGTTTGCCGCCCGAGAAGCGCCCTGCCCGGTTGAGGGCCTCTAGAGCAGCTTCGTGGCGCCCGAGTTGCTCATAGGCTTGAGCTTGTTGGGCGTGACCAATCCAGAACTCAGAATCGATGACCGTGGCCCGCCGCGCATGTTCAAGGGCCGATGAGTAGTCGCCGGCTTGGTGGGCCACTTGCGCCGATATGGCGTAGGTCATTGCGTCCAGCGGGTCGAGCTCGCGCGCACGGCGCAGTGCCGAGATTGCCTCAGTGTGTCGGCCCGTTTGCGAGAGAAGGTGCCCCAGCATGACATGAGCACGTCCGTAGCTCTCGTTAAGATCGATCGCCTGCCGGAATGCGACTTCCGCAGCTGGCCAGTTCCAGTCGAGCCAGAAGTTGACCCTGCCCAACGCAGTCTGGGTCTCGGCAAGTTGCGGATTCGCGCGTAGCGCGCGATCGGCCGCCTCTCGCGCCGCGGCGCCAACCTCCGATGGTCGGACATCGCTGTTGATAGGAAGCGACGTGAGAGCATCGGCGATTCCCGACCACGCGAGCGCATAGTTCGGATCGGTCGTTGTCGCCTGCCGGTAGTACTCGAGAGCCCGGGCGACGGTGGCCGGTGTGCGTTGGCTAGCGAAGTAGCGCCCGCGGAGGTAAAGGTCGAACGCCTCGGGTTTTTCGCTTTGGCGACGTGCGACCGCGGCGATGCGTTCGGGTGACAACCGAAGACGGATCTGCTCGCCGATCGCTGTGCTCAGCTCTTCTTGCAGTCCGAGCACACTCCCTGTATCGCGATCATACGACTGCGACCAGAGTTGCACCTGATCGCGCACGCGAATCAGTTTGGAGGTGATTCGCAGCCGTTCGCCTTCAGCCCGAATGGAACCCTCCACCAGGTAATTGACGCCCAGCTCGTTTCCGATCGTGGCGAGCGATTTGGAGCCGTTCTTATAGAGCATCGCGGACTGGCGGCTGACGACGCTGACCTGGTGTGGAGCGATCTGCGCGAGCATGACCGTGGCTTCTTCGGTCAGCCCCTCAGCCAGGTACTCCCGGTCAGGATTGCCAGTGAGGTTGGTGAACGGAAGCACTGCCAACTTCACCGGCGTGGGGTACACAGCAAACCAGGCCCAGACGGTCAACCCGGCGAGCACCGCGCACGCGAAGAGCCCGACAATCCACGAACGGCGGGACGGCAGGACACTGTCGCCGAAAGGGTGCAGACCCAGGTCCGATGATGTCTGCACCTTTGTGCTTTCTGGCCGTTCGACGCGTGTCCCGGCCGCGCCAGCCTCGGCGGCACCCGACACAACCTCGACGGCGGCAACGAATCGATAGCCCTTTCCGACGACCGTTTCCACAAATGCCGGTTTCTCCGCCGAATCGCGTAACGCCTGTCTGATCTTGCGGACCGCGATGTTGACGCCGGTCTCGACGTCAACGAAAACGTCCTTGCCCCACAGCCGTTCCGCGATGTCGCTTCTGGACACCAGCCGCCCGCGCTGCTCGACAAGCAGGATGAGCAGTTCCATCGGCCGACGTTCGAGCCTTATGGGCCTACCCTGCCGGCGAAGCTGGTAGGCCTCGACATCCAGCTCGAAGTCCCGAAAGCGGAGCGTCTTGCGCGCGGTTGACGGCAGCATCACACGTGAAGGGAGCTCTACTGTGCCATAAGTCGTGGTCCAGCTGCCAGTTGCCGGTTTATGGAAGCTGCAGCGTTTCTTTAGATCTTCTCAATGGCCGAACGTCGGTGCGAGCGACAGACTGCGCCCCCAAGGCGACTCTAGAACACAGGCGGCAGCCTGGCGGAACAGCTGGGAGGATCAGATGTGGAACAGGAAAGGATCGGCCCTGATAGTCGTGGCGGGTACTCTGTCGATCGCAGTCTGGGCGCTGTGCGGGACCGCCCGTGTCGGGGCCCAGCCAGATGAGAGCCACTGTTCGAATCGAACGCTGCGCGGAAACTACGGGGGCTCGTTCGACGGGCAGATCTCCACCCCCGCTGGCACCGTGCTGCTCAGAGGTCTTGTCCTGACGCAGCTCGATGGGGCGGGGAACCTCCGTCAAATGGAGTTCGTGACGGCCAACGGCGCGCCGCCGCCGAGCGGGGAGTGGGCGCCGAGCCAGGGAACATACCAGATTGCGGAGGACTGCACGGGGGAGGCTGAAATCGTTCAGAGTACCGGGACCATCCTGCGCCAGCGCTGGATTGTCGTGAATCGCGGCCGAGAGATCCGTGCGGTCGTTGAAGGCGCGATTGCAGGTGGGACGCGTGTGAAGATCGATTGATCTCGGCAGCACGGCCTTCCTCTTCCAACGGACGCCGAAAACAGAGCCGCAGGATCGTGAACTCGCCCGCGCGGGTTCGTTCGCGCTCAGTTACGCTTCGGTCCGCGCCGCCGCTCGAGCCCCCGCAGCGTGGCGCCAACCGACGCTGGCGAAAAGCTCATCGCTCACGGGCGCCAAGTGTGAAAACGGGTAAGCTACCCGCCCATGAGTGGCGAGTCGTCTGGTGTTGGAACCTGTCCTGGTGAGAGACCGTGTAAGGGACGTCGGTCGCTGCGGTACACTCTGGCGGCCGCGCTGCTAGCATGTGGCGCCATGCCGCTCACGTCGCAGACGTGGCCCTTCCCCTGGCCCGTGGACCGCATCGCCCGTTACACCGCGCGACGCGCTTCGTCTCCCATCGTCATCGACGGCCGGCTCGACGAGGCTGATTGGCGTGCCGCGGAACGATCGCCGCGTTTCGCTGATCTCATCGGCGGACGCCCAGGCGTCCACGACACACGTGCCGCGCTGCTGTGGGACGACACCAGTCTGTACGTCGGGTACTGGGTCGAGGAGCCCTTCGTCGAAGCGACTCTGACCGAGCGCGACGCGCCGATCTACAAGAACAACGACGTCGAGCTGTTCATCGCCGGACGCGACGCGTACTACGAGTTCGAGATCAACGCATTCGGTACGATCTACGAGGTCTTCTTCATCTGGGAGCAAGCGTTCGAGTCGAGCGGCTATGCGCGTCGGCCGGAGTTCGATCGCTCGCGTCCGGGCGTGAGGCCGTTCAACGGTGTCGGCTTCACGCAGCATCCACGCGGCCCGCGCATCGGCTACTGGAACTGGGACATGCCCGGCCTCGAGACGGCGGTCCACGTCGACGGGACGATCAACGACAACAAGGACCGTGACCGCGGCTGGACCGTGGAGCTGCGCATCCCGTGGCGTTCGCTCGAGCCCCTGGCGATGCCAGACGGGCGCGCGCTGCCGCCGCGGGACGGCGATGAGTGGCGCATGGATTTCTCGCGGTTCAACCAGTACAGGGAGGCGCCGCCGGCGAAGGATCCGGGCGGCTGGGCGTGGAGCCCGCACGGCATGTGGGATTCGCACATCCCGGAGCTGTTCACCCGGGTGCGCTTCTCCACCGAACCCGTCGGCCGCGAGTAGGGGAGGATCTTATGCGACGTGCGGTCGCGCCACTGCTGCTGGCGCTCGCGATCGTCAGTCCGCTGGTGGCGCAATCTGCCGCGACGACCGGACCGACGACGCGGTACTCACGACTGTACGTGTTCGGCGACAGTTACTCGGACATCGGCGCCGGGTACATCGACGGCAACGGTCCGACGGCGGTTGCGTATCTCGGCTGGCTGATGGGCCTGCAGGTCGCATCGAGCAAGGCGGCCAACGCAGCTGACAAGAGCCTGGTGTTCGCCGTGAGCGGCGCGGGTACGGGTGAAGGCGAGGGACGCCGCGTGAAGGAGGCGCTCCTCGGTTACGGGATGATGAACCAGGTGCGCGACTTCGCCGCGCGCGTGAAGTCCGGCGAGATCGCGTTCGATCCGCAGACGACGCTCTTCTTCCTCGCCGGCGGGCTCAACGACGGCCAGCGAGAGACCGCGGTCACGCTCGCCAATCTCCGGCAGGAACTGCAGGTCCTTGGCGAACTCGGCGGGCGGCATTTCACCATTGCCCTGCTGCCGACGAAGATCCCGCAATTCGCGGCCGTCGGACTTCGACTGAACCCCGCCTACGAGCAATTCGTCCGTGCAGAGGCCGGCGCAGCAGGCCTCGATCTGTGGCTGAATCACTGGGGCGCCGCGTTCGACGAGGTGCTGGAACATCCGGCGGCGCACGGCATCCTCAACACGACGAGCGCGTGCGCCGGACGGGCGATCTTCGATCAGGATCCCACCCCGGTCGGCGATCCGGCGACGTACTTTTTCTACCATGAGGGGCACCCCTCGACGGCGGTGCATCGAATCGTGGGGAAGAAGTTGTTCGAGGAGATTGCGGCGCGTTCTGTTCTTTGAGTGACGAGGTCAAGAACTACATCACCCCGGGCGGGTACCGACGACTGCGCGGGGAGCTCGCACGCCTGTGGAAGGTGGAGCGGCCGCCGGTCGTCAGGACCGTGGCGTGGGCCGCGGGCAATGGCGATCGCTCGGAGAATGGCGACTACATCTACGGGAAGCGAAGGCTGCGCGAAATCGACCGGCTCGCGAGCCGTGTTTGGAGCCGGCGGCGTCGTGACGCGAGATGTCCCCGAAGCCGTATTCGCCGCAGGCAATCCGTGTCGAGAAATCCGTGCGATTCCCGCGAAATGCACGTCCGACGAGAAGCCTCGCACGCCACACACACCGATCTCGTCATGAGTAGCATTTCTACACAATATTGTGTAGAGTTCCTACATGATGGCCCAGAAGCCCCCGTCGCGGGTCGACCTCCTGCCGGGCACCCTCGATCTCCTGATCCTGCGAACGCTCTTACCCGAGCCGAGTCACGGCCACGCGAACGCGAAGCACATTCAACGAACCTCCGAGAACCTGCTGCAGGTCGAAACCGGCTCGCTGTACCCCGCGCTCTATCGGCTCGAGGCGAAAGGCTGGATCGCTGCGTCCTGGGAGCTGTCCGACAAGGGTAAGCGGGCCCGCTACTATCGGATCACCCAGAAGGGGCGGAAGCAGTTGGCCGCCGAACAGTCGAAATGGACCGCTTTCGTGCGCGCTATGGGACTGCTCCTGCAGCCAGCCGATGAGGACGCGTCATGACCTCGCTCTTTCGCAAGGTGCAATGGTGGCTGCAGCGCCGACGCAAGGAGGAGGAGCTCCACGAGGAGCTGCAGTTCCATCTGGCAGAGGAGAGAGATGAACGCCAGGCCGATGGGTTGCCGGCAGACGCGGCCACATGGGCGGCGCGGCGCGACCTGGGCAACGCGACCCTCCTGCGGGAAGACGCACGCACGTTGTGGTCATGGATGCTGCTCGAGCAACTGGCGCAGGATCTCCGCTACGGCCTTCGCGGCATGTTCAAGAACCGCATGTTCACCGGTTTGGCCGCCCTGTCGCTCGCGCTGGGAATTGGCGCCAACACTGCGATCTACAGCTTCATGGACTCGATCCTCTTGCGCTCGCTGCCCGTGGTAGATTCGGCGTCGTTAATCGTGGTGAAGTGGCATCGCGGTCCGAACAGGGATCAGTCCGTGATGCATTCCATGGACGGCCGTACTTACAGGGATCCCTCCGGCGTCACCGCCGGGATCTTCCCGTTTCCCGCGTTCGAGCGTCTTTACGAAGCGTCGGCGCCAGTTCTGTCCGGCCTCTTCGCCCATAAGCCAGCCGGAGGCGTGAATCTGATCATCAAGGGCGAGGCCGAACGCGCCCAGGGGGAATACGTCTCCGGCGACTTCTTCCGCAGCCTCGCGGTGGTGCCGGCAGCGGGTCGCTTGATTGGTGGTGACGACGACCGTGTCGGAGCCGCACCGGTCGCGGTCTTGAGCGCTGGCTATAGCCAGCGCCGGTTCGGCGATGCCGCCAGCGCCATCGGACAGACAATTCTCATCAACAGCGTGCCCTTCACGGTGATCGGCGTTGCGCCACCAGAGTTCTTCGGGGTGGATCCCGCAGCCGCCCCGCACGTCTATCTCCCGATGCGCGCCACCAGCCTCCCCCTGCAGCAGTTAGGTGAGCAGGCGTTTCTCGACCAGAACTACTACTGGGTCGAGATGATGGGCCGGCTGAAGACCGGCGTCGACCTTGCGCGCGCCCAGGCGGCGCTCGCGGCGCCGTTCGCGCAGTGGGTTGCCTCGACGGCGACCAACGATCGGGAGCGCGCCAATCTTCCGGCGTTGCGACTCGAAGAGGGCGCCGCGGGACTCGACAGCTTGAGGCGCCAGTACTCGAAGCCGCTCTACGTGCTGCTGGTGATGGTGGGACTGATTCTGGCGATCGCGTGCGCGAACACGGCGAACCTGCTGCTCGCTCGTTCCGCTGCCCGCGCGCGCGAGATCGCAGTGCGCCTGAGCCTGGGCGCGGGCCGCTGGCGTGTCGTCCGCCAACTGCTCACGGAAAGCGTTTTGCTGGCGACGCTGAGTGGCGCCCTTGGGATCCTCATCGCCGTCCTCGGCATGCGCGTGCTGACGCAGTTACTTGCCAACGGCCAGGAGGAATTCACGCTTCACGCCGAACTGAACTGGCACGTGCTGCTCGTCACGCTGACGTTGTCATTGGTGTGTGGTGTGCTGTTCGGTCTGGCGCCTGCGCTGCAGTCGACCCGTCCGGCGCTGATGCCGAGGCTCAGAGATCGGTCGGTCAGCGAGTCGGGTGCGCGGCTGCGCGCAGCCCGCCCGAGCCTGACGCAGGCGTTGGTGGTGGCGCAGATCGCGACGTCGCTGCTGCTGCTGGTCGGGGCAGGTTTGTTCGCGCGGACGCTCTCGAATCTCCAGTCGGTTTCGCTCGGGTTCAACCGCGACAACGTGCTGCTGTTCGAATTGAATGCCCCACAGGCTGGCTATCCGGAATCCCGAGTCGCCGATTTCTATTTCGATCTGCGGCGTCGCCTGAGCGAGGTACCTGGAGTGCGCGATGCGACGTTGTCGCACGCCTCGCTCATCCGGGCCGGCCGATCGTACCCGGTCATGGTCAACGGCCAGCGGACGCAAGGCACACGAGTGCTGTGGACTGGACCTCGATTCTTCACGACGATGCAGATCCGGATCGTGCGGGGCCGGGAGATCACAGAGAGCGATCGCCAGGGAGCTCAGCCCGTCGCGGTCGTGAGCGAGCTCTTCGCCAGGACCAACTTCGGCGATGCTGACCCGATTGGACGCCGGATAGAAATCCGCGGCAACCTGAGGGTCGGCGGCGGGCCATTCGTCCTCGAGATTGTCGGAGTCGCTGCAGCCGCCCGCTATGGCGGACTCAAGGGTGAGACTCCTCCGGTGGTGTATGTGCCCTACGCACAGCTGGCGCCTGCGCAACTGCAGCAGACGACGTACGCCCTGCGGACTGACCGCGATCCGTTGCACTACGCCGCCGTTGTGCGCCAGATTGTCCATGAGGCCGACCCGCGTGTCCCCGTGACCAATGTGAAGACCCAGGCCGCAGACATCGATCAGACGATCAATCAGGAGATCGTCTTCGCCAGACTCTGCAGTGCGTTCGCGATCCTCGCGCTGACGATTGCCTGCGTCGGCCTCTACGCCACGATGGCGTACGCAGTGGCGCGCCGCACGAGCGAGATCGGGCTTCGCTTGGCCCTCGGAGCCGGACGAGGCGCCGTGATCTGGATGATGTTGCGTGACGTCTGCGTACTCGCTGCCGTCGGATTGGCGATCGGCGCGTCCGCTGCTCTCGCGGCGTCTCGTCTCATCGAGTCGTTTCTGTTCGAGACGAAACCGAATGATCCGCGCGCGGTAGCGTTGGCCGCCGCGATTCTGCTGATCTCGGCGCTGACGGCCGGCTACGGACCGGCCCGGCGGGCGTCGCGAGTCGATCCGCTGACTGCCCTACGGCACGAATGAGCGCTGTTGCTGCCGGATGCCTGTGCTCGTGCCCGGCTGTCCGAAACTTGTCGACAGACTTCGGACTTGTTCCTGCGGGTGAACGAGCAGAAGGCGAAGCGCTGAGGGCGTTCAGCCGTTTGACATCACGCGGCAGTCACGTGATACTGCCGGGAGCGCGCTGACAGGGCGCCACCAACCCGCGGCAAGGGAACACTCCCACCTGTTTGGTCTGAGTCGTGTGCGGTGTGCACCTTCTTTCAGCCTGGGTTCAGCGGGGCACAGGCGATTCATGAAAGGAGGTCGCAATGACCGCTTCCAAGTCTCTCCCAGGTCGTCCGTCTCTCGAGTCCCTCCGTAAACAGGCAAAGAAGCTCGCGCGCGACATCGCCGCCGGTGACGCCGGTGCCATCGCACGTGCGCGCCTGCAACTGCCAGGTGTTGACCTGCCCTTGACGCAGCGCAACGCACAACTCGTGATCGCGCGTGAGTACGGGTACGCGGGGTGGCAAGACCTCACCGCTGAGGTGAACAAACGCCTCGGCCAGGGTCTGGAGTGGGCGGCAGCGCAGGCTCGACGCGTCATTCACGACAACGACGTCGAACACCTGAAGCAACTGTTGGCTGAATACCCGCCGTTACTTTCCTGGCACGGCGACGACGATGACGGCGGCCTGTTGGGATTCGCCACCGGCGCCTATGGCGACGCGGGCGACCCTGAGAGAGAACGGTGGTTCACCCGCGCGGCATCCGCAGAGCTGCTAATCGACGCCGGCGCGGTCGTGGCGCCATCGGTGTGCGAGGGCCTCCTCAGGTCCCGCGCGAGAGGGCTGCTGCAGTTGTTTCAGCGTAAGGGCCTGCTTCCGCGCAGGCTCAAATTCCTTTCGGCGCTCGGCGATCTCGACGCTGTTCGCGCCGCGCTTCATGAGAACGCTCACGATCTGACGACCGTCACTGAAGCGTTCATCCGTGCTTGCAGCTTCGAGCACGAGGCGGTTGCGTCGCTCCTGCTCGAGCGAGTCATCGCGCTCGATGCCGAACTCGGCAAGCGCGTCGATGGTAGCGTCGGCCGCGTCGCCTTCATCAGGTACCTCATCGAAAAGGGATCGGTGGACATCGCAAACGTCAGCGCCGCCGGACTGTGGCGAGCGTTTCTCATGGGGCAGGTCATGCGCGCGCTCCACGATGGCGACTTCACTGCGTTCGTCCGCGGGTTGCAGCGTGAGCCGTGGCTGCTTGGTGAAGCCTGCGTGGGCTTTCAGGTCGGGCTCATCGCGGGGGCAGCGCTGAACGATCGCGAAGAATTCATCGTCGCCCTTCTCGACCTCGATCCCGCACTATTGCGTCGCCAGCCGCCGCCTCCATCCCAAGCCATCGAGTTCGCGTTCACGTACGCGAACACACACCTCATTCCATTACTCACCCGCATCTGGCCACTGCCGGACGATCTCCCGCATACGGCAGGCATGGGCAAGCTGTCACGGGTGAAGCACTGGTTCGACGAATCCGGCGCGCCTGCGCTGGGCGATCTCGACAACCACTATCCCTACAACGACGCACGCGCGCGGGAACACCTCCAGTGGAACCCGCGCACGGCACAGCATGTGCTCGACGTGGCGCTCGCCTTTTCGGTTATCAACCGTCACTTCGACGTCGCGGACTTCCTCCTCGAACACGGCGCAGATATCAACACCAATTGGAACTCCCATGAGCCGGCGAGCATCCTGCACCATCTGGTCTTTGAGGACAACTACGACTCGATGCGATTCCTCATCGACCGTGGCATCGACATGACCATCAAGGACTACCGCTGGAACAGTACGGCACAGGGTTGGGCGCTCTACGGCAAGAAGGACCAGAAGATGGCTCAGTGGCTGGAGGATGCGGAACGGCAGCGGGCGCAGGGAGCACGGTGAGCACGCCCCAGGCGGAGAGGGACGTCTGGCGGTGCAGATGACCCCGTCCTCTGACGAGGCGTGGCGAGGTGGCATGCAACCGCTCCGCAAACGCAACGAGCGGTGCTACTCGGCGGCACCCTTCGCGTCCGGCTGAACCTGCAAGAGCGTCGTCGGCTGTACCGCGTTCTGACCAGTGAAAGGGCGATCGTGCGCGGCGATGAGCAGGACACACACGGCCACGGCGGTCGAGAACAGTCCCATCGCCAGAGCGGCAGTCGTCCGGTTGTCGCTGTGCACCATGGCGATCGCCGCCAGTGTGCAGATCGCCTGGATCATCAGACTCATCCACTTGACCGAGTTCACTTCCGATTGGCTCAGGACGATCCGCTGGCGCCGTGCGTCCAGCGCGTTCTCGAGTGCCGCGACGATCCCCCGTTGCGCGGCCACTTGCCCTTCACCCTGAGCGGCCGCAGCCAGGGTTGTCTGCAGCGCCTGCGCCAGCGCGGTCGGGATCATGGTGAGGGTCGCGCGGCGGTGCGCCATGGCGGGCCACTCCTCCGTCTCCGCTACTTGAATGTGCTGACGGACGAGCGCGCGCAGGCGGGCTCCGGTCTCTCGCGAGAAGCTTTCGGACAGAATGACGACGGCGCGCAGCGCGCTGGCCTCGTGATTGACGGCAGTGTGCGCTCGATCGACGTCACCCCAGGCCTGCGCTGCAAGAAATGCAACGAGCAGGCCGAAGGTGATGCCCAGCGGCGGCAGCAGCCCGGGTGAGACGCCTTTGAAGGCGCGTGCGCGGTCGCCTACGGCGAGAGACAACACAACGCAATAGATCGCGGCAGTGACGAGATACGCGCCGCCGAAGATCACGATTGCCATCAGCCATAAGGGAAGGGCGTGTATCCAGTCGCTCATGTCCGTCCTCCTCGGGATGTTTCCAGGGGTAGATGCGTACCGACCGACGCACGTTTTCGGGGCGATCGGATCAGTAGGATACGCCTGGGCGGTGCGACGCGATTGAGCGATAGCACCTGTCCCACTGAACGTCTTACAGTGTCTCTTCATGATCTCCGCGGCCGATCTGCTCGGCGCGATGCTGGGGACGCTGTTCCTGACGCTCGGTCTCGCCGCCACCGCGGCGAGCGCCTTCCGGACCGCGCGCCGCGACCGCACGCTGCTGTGGTTCGGCGTGTTCACGGCGTTGTACGGCGCCAGGCTCATCGGTCGCAGCCACGCCGTGCAGGAGGTGCTGCCGTTCGCCATGTCCACCTGGCAGATCGAACGTGACGTGATCACGTACGTGATTCTCGTTCCCGCCGCCCTCCTCACAGCGTCCGTGCTCGACACCGGATGGCGCCGCGCGGTGGACGCGTTGTGGATCGCCGACGCGGTGGCCGCAGCGGGTTGCATCGCATGGGATATCGTTGTCGGACGAACCGGCACCGCGATGGGGGCCAACCGCGTCGTCGTCATCGCGAACCTCTTGGTCGCGCTCGTCTCGGTGGGCCTCGATACGCGACGCCGCCGCTGGACGCGAGACGGCTGGATCGTCCTGGCCGGAGCGTTCGTGTTCGGCGCGGTAGCCGCCTTGGAGACGATTCGCGGCGGAATGTTCGGATGGATCGATGCCGAACCGTTCGCGATGCTCGTCCTCGTCCTCTGCCTCGGGTACGTCGTCCTCAAGCACGTGTTTCATTCGGAACGCCGAATCGCGGTGGTCGGGCAGGAGCTGGCGACGGCGCGGCAGATTCAACAGTCCATCCTCCCGGACCGTCCCCCCTCCGTCCCCGGACTGTCGATCGCGACGCACTACGACGCGATGGCGGAAGTTGCAGGCGACATCTTCGACTTCGTCGTCACTCCGTCCGGTCAATTGGGTGTGCTCGTCGCCGACGTCTCAGGACACGGCGTGCCGGCCGCACTGATCGCCTCGATGGTGAAGATTGCTCTGGCGGTGCAGGAAAATGAGGTCCACGATCCCGGAGTCGTTCTCACGCGGATGAATCGCGCTCTGTGCGGCCGGTTCGAGCTCGCCTACGTGACGGCGATGTTCGCGGTGATCGATCCCGTGGCGCGCACGCTCACGTACGCCGTCGCCGGCCATCCGTCTCCCCTGCTGCTCCGCGCGGGCGGCCGCCTCGAATCGCTTGATCATCGCGGCGTGGTCCTCGGCTTTCTGCCCGACGCGAGCTATTCGTCCAGCGTCGTGCACGACCTCTCGGGTGGCGATCGCTTCGTGTTCTACACAGACGGGATCACCGAGGCCGCTCGCGCCGACGGCGAGTTCTTCGGCGATCGTCAGTTCCAGCGCTTGCTGGCCGCGAGTGAGTCGGAATCCGCCGATCGCTTCGTGTCAACGCTCGTGGACGCGGCACGGCGGTGGTCCGGTGCGGACTTCGCCGACGACGTCACAGTGGTGGTCGTGGACGTAGGCGGAGAGAATTCGGAGGCTAGAGGTCAACCGTGTTGAGGATGGATAATTGAGCCATGGTCAGCATCGTCGTCGCAACACGAGCAGCTCTGCTGATCGCTCGGCGCGGATCAACCTGGACGGTCGACGAACACCTGCGTGGACAATCGTCTGAATGTACGGCGGTCGACCCGCGCGACCCGGCTCGAGTCTACTGCGGAACTGCCCGTGCCGGTCTCTTCCGAAGCCGCGACAGCGGGCGAAACTGGGAACCCGTCGGACGGGGCATCGACCACCCCATGGTCACCGCGGTTGCCGTCAGTCATGCAGAGCGGGTCGACGGTTTCGGGATTGTCTATGCCGGCACCGAACCAAGTGCGGTGTTTCGCTCCGAGACTGGCGGGGATACCTGGGAGGACCTCGCGGGGCTGCGCGCGCTGCCTTCAGCCTCCACCTGGAGCTTTCCGCCACGGCCACATACGCACCACGTTCGGTGGATCGAAGCGGATATCAGCGCCACGGGCCGCGTCTTCGTCGCGATCGAGGCCGGCGCTCTCGTGCGCACGTTCGACGGCGGACGGACGTGGCGTGATCGCGTTCGGGGCGGTCCGTACGACACGCACACGGCGGCGACGCACCCGCTGGCACCGGGGCGGATCTATTCGGCCGCGGGCGATGGGTACTTTGAAAGTACCGATGCCGGGGATTCGTGGAGATCGCCCGAGGATGGGTTGCAACACCTCTACCTCGTCGCCGTTGCCGTGGATCCGGCGGATCCGGACAGCGTGGTGGTATCCGCCACAGACGGCCCTGGGTCCGCCTATCGGTCGCAAGGGGCCCAGGCGTACGTCTATCGGAGGACCGGCCGCACGCGATGGGAGCAGGCGATGAGCGGACTGCCACAGGCCGACGGCACGACGGCGAGCCGCTTCGCCACTCACGCTAATCAACCAGGCATCATCTACGCCGCCAACAACCGCGGCCTCTTCAGATCCGATGATGCAGGACGGAGTTGGAAGGCCCTGGAGGTTCCCTGGCCAGAGCCCGGGCTTGCAGACGGAGTGCAGGCGCTTGCCTGTGTTCCGGAGTGACGAGGCGCGCGCATCCCTGACGCGCACGGAGCGTTCGAGAGCGCATGAGGGGACACAAATCGCAGCGACAGCCAAACACGATCCGGCGACGCCTGTGCCGCTCTGTTCGTCTTGCTCATCACGACCGCATAGTCGTTTCATAAACCGTGGGGTCTGACGTCGCACGGTCTCCCGAGGTCTTCGCTCTGCAGCTCGTACAGGTTAGAATTCCTGACGGCTGAGTTTCGCCGTTCGGCGAAAACCGGACTTTCCAGGGCAGGAGACTACTGGCGGTGGCGTGGCCTGGCGCTGAGCGCACCGTCTCCCGGGGGTGATCGTCCCCGAGCTGTAGAACAAGGATAACGGCGTTGATCGTTGCGCCTCGTTGAGGAAGAGATCGATGACCAGACTGCGCCAAGCAGCGCGCCGCGCCGCCGTATACGCGCTGGCAACGGGTGTCCTGGCCGCATGCACCGCCACGGGAGACGCGCAGCAGGTCACGAAGATTCGCTTCCAGCTCGATTGGCGCTTCGAAGGCCCGTCAGCGCTGTTCCTGCTGCCGGCTGCGAAGGGTTACTTCAAGCAGGAAGGACTCGACGTCACGATCGACGCCGGCAACGGCTCGGCCGGCGCGGTGAACCGGGTAGCGTCCGGAACGTACGACATGGGGTTCGCCGACATCAGCGCGCTCATCGAATTTCTGGCATCGAACCGGGACAATCCGGCGGCGCGTATGCAGGCTGTTTACATGCTCTATGACGAAACGCCCGCAGCCGTGTTCGTGCTCAAGAGCTCTGGCATCACAAAGCCTTCGGATCTGATGGGCAAAACGATGGGAGCGCCGATCTTCGACGCCGGCCGAAAGACGTTCCCACTCTTCGTCAAGGCGAACAAGCTTGATCCGGACAGGATCAAATGGCAGAGCATGGATGCGCCGCTGCGCGAAACGATGCTCGCGCGGGGGGAGGTGGACGGCATCACCGGGTTTTACTTCACGAGCCTCTTGAATCTGAACGCCCGCGGCGTAAAGGATGACGAAGTCGTGGTCTTCAAGTATGCCGATCATGGTGTCAGGCTGTACGGCAACGCGGTCCTCGCCAATCAGAAGTTCATCGATCGTCATCCGACGGCGATCAGCGCCTTCCTTCGTGCGCTTACGAGGGGCGTGCGTGAGGTACTCGCCGATCCAGACGGTGCCATCAGGTACGTCAACGAGCGCGATCCGCTCATCGACGCGGCGCTCGAGCGTCGTCGCTTGCGCCTTGCTATCGACACCGTGATTGCGACACCAGCCGTCAAGGCAAACGGCATTGGTGCCGCCGATCGCCAGAAATTGCAGGCGACGGTGGCGCAGGTGGTGGAGGCGTTCAATCTCCAGACGGTGCCGAGCGCTGACGCCCTCTTCAATTCAAGTTTCTTGCCGGCTGCGAGCGAGCGACAGATTCAGGTGAAATAGCGCCCTCGTCCGGCAAAGCTCTGTGAGCCATCAGGGAGAATCGAGCGTTGGCCCCGGTATTCGTCGACTTCGACCGTGTGTGTCTCGCCTATGACGCGGCCAGTGGGAATGCGGTCGAAGACGTCACGTTGCGCATTCAACAGGGCGATTTCGTCGCCATCGTCGGGCCATCAGGATGCGGCAAGTCGACGTTCATGAAGCTTTGCAGTGGTTTGCGTGCACCCACGCAAGGCACGGTGGTCGTGGGCGGCAGAGAAGTGGCCGGGCCTCTCACGATCGTAGGGATGGCGTTCCAGGCACCGAATCTGTTGCCGTGGCGCACGACACTTGACAACGTGCTGCTGCCGCTGGAGATCGTCGAGCCGTATCGATCGAACTTCAAGCGCAAGCGCGCGGAATACGCCGAACGCGCGAAAGCGTTGCTCAAGACCGTCGGTCTCGAAAGCAGCGAACCCAAATTCCCCTGGCAGTTGTCCGGCGGCATGCAGCAGCGCACATCGATTTGTCGTGCGCTCATCCATGAGCCCAAGCTGCTGATGCTCGACGAGCCGTTTAGTGCGCTCGACACCTTCACGCGCGAAGAGCTCTGGTGTGTGCTGCACGATCTCTGGGCGGCAAAGCGCTTCACGGTCGTGCTCGTCACACACGACTTGCGGGAAGCCACGTTTCTTGCCAATAGGGTGTACTGCATGAGCGGGCGGCCTGGTCGAATCGTCGCCGCAAGAGAGATCGACCTGCCGCGGCCGCGCGATTTGGAGACGACGTATACGGACAAGTTCACACAGATCGTGCACGACCTGCGCGAGCACATCGGGCGCATCCGCAAGGCCTGAGAGGCGTATGGCGACAAACCGAAAACTCGAAGTGTGGGCTCCATGGCTGACGTTCGCCGCGATCGTCATCGTATGGCAGTTGATCGTCACGGGTTTTGGCGTCTCGCCCTTCATCTTCCCGGGCCCGTGGGCCATCGCGACGTCGCTTGTCGCATTCGCGGGCCCGATCGGCCAGCATGCTTGGAGAACCTTCTGGACGACGATGGTGGGTTTCGGCCTGGGCGTGGTGATCGGATTGCTGCTCGGTTTCGTGATCGGCTCGTCACGTTTCGTCTACAAGTCGCTGTACCCGCTTCTCGTCGGCTTCAACTCGATTCCCAAGTCAGCGTTCGTACCTCTGCTCGTCGTGTGGTTCGGCATCGGCACGGTGCCGGCAATACTCACCGCGTTCCTGATCTGCTTCTTCCCAGTCGTCGTGAACGTCGCAACTGGCCTCGTCACGCTGGAGCCCGAGCTCGAGGACGTACTGCGCGCACTCGGGGCGAAGCGCACGGACGTGATCTTCAAGGTCGGCCTGCCGCGTTCGCTGCCATACTTCTTCGCCTCGTTGAAGGTGGCCATCACATTGGCGTTCGTAGGGGCAGTGGTGTCCGAAACCGTTGCGGCGAACGAAGGCATCGGCTACCTGATGATGTCTGCTGGATCGTCGATGCGCATGCCGCTCGTGTTTGCCGGATTGGTCGTCATCAGCGTCATGGCGATGGTCATGTACGAGACGTTCGCCTTACTCGAACGCCGCATGACCGGTTGGGCCACGCGAGGGATGAATGCCGACACGTGAGACACGTGGTTCCAACCCCTTCTCGGATTCATCCAGTGAAGCCTGCGGCGTGCCGATCAACGCCAAGATTTCGGCGGACGGCAGCGCCGCCCAGTTTTCACCCTTCCGGCGGCCAGGACGCGTCTGATCACCGCACGACTCGCGTTCGCGACCGGATTATCCTGACGAAGTGCCAGAGCTCCCGGAAGTCGAAGCCGTGCGTCGTTACCTCGAGCCGTACGTGATGCACCAGCAAATCGCCCGCGTGTATCTGCGGCGCGCCGACCTTCGCAGTCCGTTTCCTCGTGGGTTCCGGCGACGGCTCGAAGGGCAGACCGTCGACTCGGTGATGCGACGCGCGAAGTATCTCCTGGTCACGTTGTCCTCCCGCGACACGCTGCTGATGCATCTCGGCATGTCGGGCTCGTTCCGGGTCGACGGGCCGGAAGATGCGAGCTTAGACCGAGGCGATCATCCGGCCGGGCCCGGTCTGCACGATCACGTCGTATTCCGGATGGCGTCCGGCGCCGTCGTGACGTTCAACGATCCACGGCGCTTTGGTTCGATGGATCTGCTGACACCGGTGCAGCTCGCGCGGCACCCCGTGCTCAGCCGGCTTGGTCCGGAGCCGCTGTCGTCCGCGTTCGACGCCGCGACGCTCGCGCGCGCATGCACAGGGAAGAAGGTGTCCCTGAAGCTCGGGCTGCTCGATCAGCGTGTCGTCGCAGGCCTTGGCAATATCTACGCGAGCGAGGCGCTGCACGTCGCCGGATTGTCGCCGTTCCGCCGCGCTTCGATAATTGCGACGCTGTCAGGCGCACCGCGCGACAGCGCGGTCCGGCTGGTGCGGGCGATCAAACGCGTGCTCGCTCAGGCAATCGATCGCCAGATCCGCGACTCTCGATCCTCGAGGTTCAGGGTCTACGATCGCGAAGGCGAGCGCTGCCCGCGCGCTGGATGTGCGGGCATTATCGCGCGGCGCTCACAGGCCGGGCGTTCGACGTTTTATTGTCCGGTATGTCAGAAGTAGGCGGCGCCTGATCGAGCGACTCGCGGCAGCATCGGTGCTCGCGGGCCGCGTGAGACTAACGTCAACGCCAGTCGTCTCGCACGCGTCAACGTGCTGAGGCAGGCGAAGGCCTGGCTCTTCCCGAGCTCAGACAGACGAAGCCAACTTCTTCGACATAGCGCGGCGCTCGCCCATAACCTACACGGTGTCAGTACCTTATCAGTTTTCGCCCGACGGCCTTCGCACTTCGAGTCTCGTCTCATGTGCCAAGGTTGAGCACATGCACCCTGTCATCAGCGCTTCATCTGTGCGCGCGTAACATCCCGATCGCGAGCCTTCTCTCGACGCACGTCCACGACATTGCTAAGCTCGCTTATTCGATTGTCGTTCCGTCCTCTCTTCGGATCTTTGGTGACCATGCCGCTCGTGCTTGCAATCCTCATCATTTGTACGTGCGCTCCCAGCACCGCGTCAGCGGCGCCATCGGGGCGTTCGCTCGCTCGTCTCGGCTCGGGTACTCAGGCAAGCGCGCCGCAGACTACCACCTCACAGTCCCCGACCTCCGGTCCTGGACAAGTGAGTGTGACTCTCGCGCTCGAGGGCTTGCGCGTTCCGGCCGTGAAGGTGGCGTTGCGGAACGTCGACGGCAATATCGTGGTCGCGCAGACCACCAGCGACTCGATCGGGGAGGTGACGTTTCCAGATGTGCCGCCGGGTCGGTATGTCGTGCGCTCTACCCGCGACGGGTTCGCCGACAACGAGTCGGCGCCGTTCACCGTGAAGAGCGGCCTGACGGAGCGCGTGCTCGTCGAGATGCGATTGACGTTCGTACGCGAGAGCGTGGATGTTATCGTGCCTGCCAACTCGCCAACCGAGAGCCTGCAGCCCGTCGCGGTCAGCGATTTGCTCAACGGCGCGAAGATGGACATCCAGCCGCTTGCCGGAGACGACTTTCAGTCTCTCCTGACAGTACTTCCGAGCGTCATCCGCGGCCCGGAGGGCCGGTTGCGCATCAAGGGCGGAGCTCCAACGACCGGTGCACTTCAGATGAGCAGCGCCAGCCTCAACGATCCGTCGTCGGGGGATTTCGATCTGGAGCTGCCGAGCGGCGCCGTGGAATCCGTCGAAGTGCTGTCCAATCCGTTTGCCGCGGAATACGGCCGATTCTCGACGAGCGTTACGCAGGTCCGCACCAAACGAGGGACCAACGAGTGGGTCATCAAACCCGACAACCTCGTTCCCGGTTTCGGGAAGGGCTTCGCGTTCGTCAACAAATTCGAGCCGCGGCTTTCGATCTCAGGGCCGCTCAAGCAGGATCGGGTGTTGTTCGGCCAGTACTTCCAGTACCGGTACGTCCGAACGCCGGTCAAGAGTCTGGCCGGGGAGCCTCAGATTGGTCTGGACAGTTTCGATTCGTTCACGCGGATCGACACGGTTTTGTCGACCAGGCATTCGCTGACGGGCGGCCTCATCTACTTCCCCCGAAAAATCACCAACGCGACGATGTCGACGTTCCGGCCGCCGGAGACGACGCCGAAGTTCACGCAGGAAGGGTTTTCGGCGGGGGCGGTCGATCGCTTGATCCTGTCAGCGCATGCAGTCCTCGAATCGACCCTCGCCCTGCGCACCTTCGAGGTCGATCAGAAAACGCAGGGCACGCTGCCGATGGTCTATGCACCGCAGACGCAGAGCGGCAACTTCTTCAGTCGTCAGGAGCGCAACGTCAGGAGCGTGCAATTGGTCGAGGCCCTGACGTTCTCGAAGGACAACTTGTGGGGGCAGCACGTGTTCAAGGTCGGGTTGGATCTCCAGCACTCGAGGTTTGATGGCGACAACTTCAGTCATGAAGTCGACGCTGTTCGCCTCGACGGATCGCTCGCCGAACGGACGGCCTACTCTCCGCTCCTGACGCATCCTGAGGTCAATGGCACCGAGTTCGCGCTCTTCGCGCAGGATCGCTGGCGCGTCAACGACCGCCTGAACTTCGAATTTGGTCTCCGCTCAGATCGGGACGACGTCGTCGAGCGCATTAACTATTCGCCGAGAATCGGGATGTCCGTGAGCCTCCTGCCCGAAGGCCGAGGGATTCTTCGTGGAGGGTTCGGCAAGTTCGCGGAACGCACACCCTTGAACATCGGCGCGTTCACGCAGTACGACGTGCAGACCGTGACCCGGTTCGCCGCCAACGGCACCCCGCTCGGTTCTCCCGTCACCTTCGCGCACGTCGTAGATGCTGACCTGAAAACTCCCGAGAGCTTCGTGCAGACGGTTGCCTGGGACCAGCGATTCGGCCGAAAGTTCTTCTTCAAGACGGCCTACCTGCACCGCAACGGATCGCACGCATTCATCGTGGATCCGAATACGAGCCTCGGTGTGCTCACGCTCGCGTCAGCCGGTGAGTCGAAGTATTGGGAGCTCGAGACCACCGGACGATATCTCGCGAGCGAGCACCGCGACCTGAGCGTATCCTACGTGCGGTCGCACAGCACGCGCGATCTCAACGACTACGACCAGTTCTACGGCAACTTCAGAAACCCAATCATTCGACAAAACGAAAACAACCTCAGCCCGACCGACGTGCCGAACCGCTTGATCGTTCGTGGCACGATCGGCCTGCCAGGCAAGTGGGTGTTCTCGCCGTTGTACGAATGGCGGACAGGGTTCCCCTGGTCGGCTGTGGACGAATTTCAGGATTTCGTCGGCCCCCGCAACCGCGCCGGCCGGCTGCCGACGGTGAACACGCTCGACTTCACGCTCGCTCGACCCTGGCGCTTCAAGAAGTACACCTTTACGGCCGGTCTCAAGATTTACAACACGTTCAGCTCGGGCAGCGACCGCGATGTGCAGAACAACATCACGTCACCCGACTTCGGCAAGTTCTACAATCCGATTCAGCGCTCGATCGGGTTCGTGTTTGGCTCGACTCGCCCGTGATCGGCATTCCCTCGTGTTCGACGAGTTTCGGCTGCAGGCGGAATGATGGTTTTTGGGCGTTGTGGCGCCAATATGGCCATGTTGCCCATATTCCGCCTGGGGAGACATGCGCAGTACGAACATCGCACAACTCCGGGACCGCCTGACGCAGTACTGAGATCGCAGACGGGTCCAACACATCATGTCTCGTCGGGCCGCGCTTTCTGCTTCTTCGCTGCCGCATACTTGACGACGCGCACGCGTTCGACAGTCACCAGCGCTCCGCCCGTTACCATCTCATCCAGAATCGGCAACAACTTGTCGAGGTGCGCTTCGTCATCGACGACCTCAATCAACACGGGGAGGTCGGTTGACAGCTCGACCAGGCTCGCCGTGTGAATCACGCTGCTCGCGCCGAATCCTGCAACGCCGTGTATGACCGTTGCGCCAGCGAATCCTTCGCGCCGCAGTCGCTCGAGCAGCGCGCGAGGAAGCGGCGTGTGATGAAACCGGTCAGATTCGCCCAGCAGAATCCTCACCAGGAATTGATCGCCGTCCAGCACTCGCATCGCGCCCTCCTCATCGTCCAAGCATGTGTTTCGCGCAGAGCATCCCGAGCCAGCCTGCGACGAAGGCGCCGACGATCGTGGCGACCGCATTCAGGGCCGCAGCGCCTGGCGCACCCTCCTCGAGCAGGCGGCTTGTTTCGTAGTTGAAGCTGGAATACGTCGTCAGGCCGCCGATGAAGCCGATCGTGATCGCAGAACGCAGGGTCGGCGACCATGACAAGGCCAGTGCGGCATGCATGACGGCCGAAATCGCAAAGCAGCCGGCCAGATTGACGATGAGCGTGCCGCAAGGGAATGTGCTGCCGAGACGCTGCGCGGCCCAGAGTGCAGTGAGATACCGCGCACCGGTACCGGCGGCGCCGGCGAGACAGATCCAGAAGAATCGTTCCATGTCGCGTCACCTCGCGGCGCCGCGGCAGGAGACACTCCCACGGCTGCCCGTAGGAGTCATTGGCCGTCATCGACGGCGGTTAGGCGGACTCCACCGCCAAACGACTGTTCGAGTGTTGCGTGCGATGCACGAAGTGTCAAGAGCGCGCGAGTCGGGTTTCGCGGAGCGTCGGCGACTCGACTACGCTAGGGGCGACTGATGGAGCAGAGCACTGCCTTTGCCGCCCTCGGCGTAGGCGTCGCACTGTTCGCCTCGACCAACATTGACGACATCTTCCTTCTGGCAGCGTTCTTTGCCGACCCCCACCTGCGTCCCCGCAACATCGTCGCCGGTCAGTTCCTCGGGATCACGGGATTGACGGCCGCCAGCGCCGCCGCGGCGCTCGCTGCGCTCGCGATTCCCGAGGCGTGGACGGCGCTGCTCGGTATCGCGCCGCTGCTGCTCGGAGTCCGGAAGCTCTGGGAGCTGAGAACGAGGCAGGCTGAGGGCGATGACGACGAACGGTTACGTAACACCGAACACGAGGCGGAACGGCGCACGCATTCGCAAGTACTGGCAGTGGCGGCCGTGACAGTCGCCAATGGCGGGGACAACCTCGGCGTGTACATTCCCGTGTTCGCACAAAACGTGAGCGTGATTCCCGCGTACGTGGTGATCTTCGCCGTGATGACCGCACTGTGGTGCGTCATGGGTTACGCGCTTGTCAACAATCGCGTCGCAGCCAAGCCTATCCGGCGTTACGGACACATAGTGCTGCCCATCGTGCTGATCGCACTCGGCGCGTGGATTCTGAAGGGTGCCTTGGCTTTGTTCGCGACGTTCTGCGGGCTGAGCGATGCCGACCCGAGGTTGAACGAGGGCGGACAAACCATCCCCTGCTCTGGGACCGCTTCCGCCAGCCGACGCCAGCGTTCCAGGCCGTAGTCAACGTGCTGACGCGCGCACGATAACCACGCCGAGCGAGTAAGTGAAGCATACTGTCGACCGACGTTTGCCCGACGAGCAAGGCGTGGAGAAGCGGCAATTGGAGTGGCTGAAGTCCCGTAATCTTCAGTGACGGGCCTGCCAAGGACAATCTGTGAGATATCGCCACGGCGTTTCGGGGCTTCTCATTCTGCTGTTCGCGATCACGTACATCGATCGCGTGTGCATTTCGGTCGCCGGCCCGCGTATGCAGGCGGAGCTCGCCATCGATCCGGTCGGCTGGGGCTGGGTGACGGCGATGTTCACGCTGTCGTACTGCATCTTCGAGATTCCGACCGGCGCGCTCGGCGATCGGATCGGCCCGCGGCGGGTGCTGACCCGCGTGGTGCTGTGGTGGTCCGCGTTCACGGCCCTCACCGGTGCCGTCTCGAATTACGTCCTCCTGCTCGTGACGAGATTCTGCTTCGGCGCGGGAGAAGCAGGCGCCTTTCCCAACGCGTCGATTGTGGTCTCGCGCTGGTTTCCGGCGACGCAACGCGCGAGCATGTCCGGGGTGTTGTTGATGGCGAGTCAAATCGGCGGAGCGATCGCGCCTCTGCTGGTGGTCCCAATCCAAATCCGCTACGGATGGCGCGTCTCGTTCTACATCTTCGGCCTGGTCGGGGTGATCTGGGCGGTCGTGTGGTTCGCTTGGTTCCGCGACTCGCCGTCCGAGAAGCGGGGCGTCAGCGACGCGGAGCTCGCCGAGACCGCGGATTCGGCGCCCGCGCCGGCGCACGGGTTTCCGTGGTCCCTCGCCTTCCGATCTGAGACGGTCCTGGCGCTGTTGGCAACGGCGTTCTGCTACGTGTACGTGTACAACTTCTTTCAGACATGGTTTCACACGTTCCTCGTCAAGGGCCGCGGGTTCACGGAAAACGGCCTCGTGCTGTCGGCGCTGCCGTACGCGCTCGGGGCCTGCGCGAACCTGACGGGTGGTGCCGCCAGTGATGCGCTCGTCCGTCGTCTGGGGCGGAAATGGGGTCGTCGATCGCTTGGCATCATCGGGCTCGGAACGGCGTGCTTGTGCACTGTCGCGGTGATGCTCACGCGGCAGCCGCTGCTGACGGTCGTTCTACTGTCGCTCGTGTACGGCGCGATTGCGTTCCAGCAGTCGGGTGTGTTCGGCGTGTGCCTCGACATCGGGGGGCAGCATGCGGGATCGATCGTCGGACTGATGAACACGTCGGCGCAGGTCGGGGGGCTGCTTGCCTCTGTCGCGTTCGGGTACATCGTCGATCGTTTCGGCAGCTACGACGCGCCATTCGTGCCGATGGCCGCGCTCCTCTTCATTGGCGCGTTGCTCTGGTTCCGGGTCGACGCGTCGGCAGAGGTAAGGGCCGACACGCCCGCGGTCGCTTTGGCTGGCGCTGCGCCATGACCGATCAAGCGACGGCGTCACCTTTCTCACGATGGAACTGGTCGAAGGCGACTCGCTCGCCTGGACTTCGGCCTGGCAAAAGCCTCCACCCGATGGCATCGATGCGACGATGACGGGCGCGGGACACACGGTGCCAACCGCTCAGCCTCGCCTGGGTCGCCGGACCGCCCTCACCTTCCCGCTCCGTCCTCCTCCGCAGAAAAACCGATCGCCGCCATCGGACTCGAGCCCCGACACGCCCACGCCAGGCGGCATCTCGAGCCGCTCCAGGACCTCTCCCGATCGGGGATCGATTCGCCGCACATCGCTCTCGTTACCTTCCCAGGTGCCGTGCCAAAGCTCTCCGTCAACCCAGGTGACTCCGGTGACGAAGCGGTTGGAGTCGATCGTGCGAAGAATTGCTCCTGTTTCGGGATCGATTTGATGGATCTTCCGGTCGCGATACTGGCCGACCCAGAGCGTCCCTTCGGCCCACGCGAGCCCCGAGTCAGCGCCGCCGCCAGGCGCCGGGATCGTTGCAAGCACGCGGCCGGTCTTCGGATCGATCTTCTGAATGCGATCCTCGGCGAGCTGATACAGGTGCCGGCCATCGAAGGCTGTGCCTGCGTGCGCGGCGACATCGATCGAGCGCAGCGTCTTCCCGCTCGCAGGATCGAAGGCGTTCAGCGTCTCTCCAGCCGCAAACCAGACGTGCTGACCGTCGTACGTGACGCCATGCACGTGGTCGACGCCCGGAAACGGCCCGTACTCGCGAACGATCTCCGCGGTTGATCGCCTCATGATTTCAATCCTAGCCAATCGGCAGGGGAGCGGGCAGTAACAAGGTCGTCGCGAATCCCGGCACGGGCGGGGTCATCCATCGGAGGGCGCGCCCGCGACCGAACGACTGCACCTGGCCTGCTGCTTTCAGCGAGTCGAGCGCCCGCTGCACGGTGCGCTGGCTCGTGCCAAGCGCGAGCGCAAGGGCCGAGCTCGACCAGGATTCACCGTCGGCCAGGAGAGCGAGCACCGCCGCATTCTCGTCTTCGGACGGCGGTGTCAGCACGACGACCTCGCGTGCGCGGCGCGGCGCCAGTACAAAACCTCGCTTGGTCGCGCGTACGTCGGCCAGCGTCCGGACGACCCTCCGAAGCCGCCCGACTTCGACGCGCAACCGCCCGCGATGCGATTCATCGGCGAGCTTCGCTCCGAATGCCCGCGCAAGGAGCCTGTCCCTCGGCATGTCTCCGGGCCACGCTTCGCCCAGCGCGCGTGCGAGCGCGAACAAGACCGGGCGCCTGGCGAGCGAGACCACATCGCGTGCGTCACGCACGACATGACGGCAGGCGTCCACGACGAGCGCGTTCGACGCCAGCAACGCTTCGACTGCCTCGAGCAGGAGGAGTCGCTCCCCGCCATTCGCAATCAGGCGGGCCGCGGGTGTGTTCAGCACGAGAAATGCGCTGTCGACCTCCGCCGTCAGCGCAGGGATACGTGCGTCGCGCGCGGCGCGCTCGGCCCGAGCGAGCGCAGCGCGCGCCGCCTTCGTCCGGAGGCGTCGCATCGCGATCCCGGCGACCACCAGCTCGTGGGCGGTCCTCGACGGGGGACGGAAGGGCGAGGGGTCTAGTTTGGCGAGCGTACGCTCAGCCTCGTCGACGCGCCCGATCAGGAGGAGGCGCCGGACCTCGAGGTGCCGCGCATGCGCGGCGTTGACGCGGTCGCCGTGCGCTTCGAGCGTTGCGCGCGCTGCGTCGAGCGCTCTCGCAGGCCAGCCCAGGTCGCGCGAGACGAGCGCGATCTCCGCCTCGGCGACGACGCACCTCGCGCGGGCTACCGCCTCTTTCGGACCGAAGGCGCGCGCCGCACGTCGCAGGAGTGCCTTCGCCCGAACGAGATCGCCGAGCTGCGCCATCGCGATCCCTCGAAGCGCGAGCGCAGACGCGTCGTCGCGCAGCGCGACCCGTTTCAGGGCGCCGAGGGGATCACCGACGGCGAGGGCACGCGCCGCGGCCGTGATCAGCGAGTCCATTCCTCTATCGTGGAGGACTTCGTCCCCCAGACCAGCTCGCGTGGCTCGCTCGCGCCGCTCGCTCGCAGGCGCGTTGATTCACGGAATCCCGTCACACTTGTCACTCCCACCGTTTCCGTCCGCCGCGCTAAATCTATCTCATGACCAACAACCACCAAGTCACATCGAGAACGGAACGATCCAACACATCCAGAACGATGATCGCTGCACTTCAGGTCTCCTTGGATGGCTTTATCGTGACGTACCGAACGTGACGAACGGGGCCGGAAGAACACACACACCGAAGGACATTCGAATGAGGGAGAGAAGGGCAATGACGAAGCACGCGACCGGGACGCGCAAAGAGTGGCTTGCCGCACGGCTCGAGCTGCTCGAGGCGGAGAAGGAGCTCACGCGCCGCAGCGACGAGCTGGCACGGCGGCGGCAGGAGCTGCCGTGGGTTCGGATCGGCAAGGAGTATCGATTCGAGACCGACCAGGGGAGCGCCTCGCTGGCGGACCTCTTCCGAGGGCGCTCGCAGCTCCTCATCTACCACTTCATGTTCGGCCCCGACTACACGGCCGGCTGCCCGGCCTGCTCGGCGATCGCGGATGGTTTCAACGGGTTCGCCGTGCATCTGGCTAATCACGACGTCATGCTGTCGGCGGTGTCGCGGGCGCCGCTCGCGAAGCTGCAGGCGTACAAGCGACGAATGGGCTGGACGTTCTCGTGGGCATCCTCGTTCGGCAGCGACTTCAATGCTGACTTCAGCGTGGCGTTCAGCGAGGAGCAACAGCGCGAGGGGGGTATCGAATACAACTACCGGCGCGAGGCGGCGGGGCGGCCGCGCGCAAGTTCGGAGAGTGGCGACGAGGGGTCCGTCGTCTTCGCGGCCATGAGCGGAACCGACCCGGCCACGTACACGCGCGAGAGGCCGGGCATGAGCGCGTTCGTCCTCGAGGACGGGGTCGTCTACCACACGTATTCCACCTACGCGCGCGGACTCGACGGCCTCTGGGGCATGTACCAGTGGCTCGACCGCGCACCCAACGGGCGCAACGAGACGGGCGTCTGGTGGCGTCGCCACGACGAGTACAAGGGCTGATCGAAATCATCGAGTCACGACGTCGAACTCAATCGTCACGTCGTCTTTCACCTTGACGGTGCCACCGGCGATGACGATAGGTGTGATTCCAAAGCTCGTCTGCTTCAGTGAAGCCGTTCCTTTGTAGTGGCCTTGCAAACGGACGACCTTCACCGTAACGGTCCGCGTCTGCCCGTGCAAGGTGAGTTGTCCGCGCACGACCCAGCCGCCCGATTCGACCGGATCGACACTCGTCGACTCGAAGTGAATCTCTGGGAATCGGTTCACATCGAGTACTTCCGGCCCGAGCATGCGCGTCTGAACCTGATCGCGATCGTGTGGCGATAGGCCGGGATCCAGGACACGCATACCCTGCGCATCCACAACGAACTGCACCCCGGATGTCGCGCCGTCGTCAACGACGCCGGCTTTGATAGGGGCGTTAATCTCGTGGTTGTCGGCAAAGGCACGAAACAAGCCGGACTTGAACACGTGGACGGTGATCGTTGAATGGTCGGTGTCGACTTCCAGGCGCGCCGCTCGGGCCGGTGTGGCGATATTGAGCGCGATGACTGCCGCGGCAATCAGCAGTCGTTGTCCTCTACGAAGCACAGGATTGTTGAATGTGGGTTGGGTCACGAGATCTCCGGTGATTACGCAGCAAGACCGTGTCCAACCCAATGTTCATTAGAAACCAGCGTCGACGGAGAGGCGAGTTACGTGCCTCTGGATTTGCTTTCTTACGCTGTAAGACTGACGGTCGAGGTGGCAGGGAAATACATCCGATTGACGACGCTCTGACGAGTGTCGTCGTGCCTGGAACATAGTATGCTGCCAATCCTTCGCGATGACCAAAGGGCGCGTGGCACCGATTGACTGGTTCCTGCGGCCGGTCCACAGGTGGGTGTGGGGCGATTTCGACCGGCGTGTTCGCAAGCTGCTCGCCTTCGCCGAAGTGGAGACCGATGGCGGACGCGATATTCTGCGCGCAGCCGAACTGACACCGGATCCCCTCTTACGACGGCTCTACCTTGAGCATGCAATTGACGAGTTGCGGCACGGCAGTCTGTTTCGTGAGCGCGGCGCCGCTCTCCTCCACAAGCGACCCGCTGGCGACGTCCTGTTCAACGGAACTCCTCTTCCCGGCGGCCACGGGCTGGACGATCTGCGCATCGAAGGAGAGCCTGACCATCGGCTGCTTGCATTCCTGCATGTGGCGGAAAAAGCCGCCGCCGGCCGTTTCACGATCTACCGGGAGCTCGTGGATGACGATCCGGCGACGCGCGCGATCTTCGAAGAGATCCTGCGCGATGAAGTGTTTCACATGAACTACACGTACACACAGCTCACTCGCGTCCTGCCGGAATCGTATCGGCGGCAGGTGTGGCTGGCACGCGCGAACCGCCTGTGGAAACGGTATGTGCGCGTGGTGGCGGCGCTCGCGAGCGCCATTGGCGGGGCAATCCTCTTGGTGCAGTATTTCATCCTGCTGCCGCCCTTCGCCTGGTTGGCCAAACGTGCCGAACGACGCGAGCCCGTCGGGTGGACGCCAATCCGGCACGACCGCAACGATTCACCGAACAGCCAGTACTGACATGAAGATCCTGGGCATCTCCGCGCACTACCACGATGCCGCCGCAGCGCTCGTCGTGGACGGGGTGCCGATCTGCGCCGTGCAGGAAGAGCGCTTGTCGCGGCACAAGGGCGACGCCTCGTTTCCGGTTGGGGCGATCGAGTGGTGCCTGGATCACGCCGGGCTCGAGCCGGCTGATCTCGACGCGGTCGTCTTCTACGAGCGCAGCATGCTGAAGTTCGAGCGGATACTCACCTGCGCGCTGCGCGCGTTTCCCCGTTCCTGGCGATCCTTTCCACACGCAATCAAGAACTCGCTCGGCGAAAAGGTCTGGATGCGCGGCATCATCTCGTCGTACCTCGGTGTGCCGCGGAACAAGATCTTCTTCACCGCGCACCACGCGGCGCACGCGGCTGCCGCTTTCTTCACCGCGCCGACGGGTCACGCCGCAATCCTCACGGCCGACGGCGTCGGTGAGTGGGCCACACTCACGGTTGGACACGGCGAACGGCGTCCGGACGGCGGCACTGATATCACTCTCCAGCACGAAATCAGATACCCGCACTCGCTCGGCATGCTGTATTCGACGTTCACCGCATACCTCGGCTTCGCGGTGAATGAGGACGAGTACAAGGTGATGGGGCTCGCCGCCTACGGCCGTCCGACGATGAGCGACCAGGCACGCAAGCTGATTCGCCGCACGCCGGACGGCGCGTTCGCACTCGTCCCGGAATACTTCGAGTACCACACCACAGCGAACCGATCGTATTCGAGCCGGTTCATCGAGCTGTTCGGCCCGCCGCGCAATGCGTACGAGCCAATCGATCTCGAGACCGCCGAAGGACGACGCTTTGCCGATTGCGCGGCGAGCGTGCAGCGTGTGCTCGAAGACACGCTGGTCGACATCACACGAGCGCTCCATCGCAGAACGGGGTTGCCTGACCTCTGTTTTGGCGGTGGCGTGGCGCTCAACGGCGTCGCCAACGCACGAATCCTCGCGGAGTCAGGATTCGAGCGTCTGTTCGTTCCGTCGGCGCCCGGCGATGCGGGCTGCGCGCTGGGAGCGGCGCTCTATGCCGATCGCATCTATTTCCAGAACCCGGATCGGGCCGTTCCGGATCATCCGTTCTGGGGCCCGACCGTGGATGCGCAAGAACTGGCACGAGCCGCGCGCGAGGACGGTCAGGCGGTCGAAGAGCTCGATGAGAGCGCGCTGATTGAACGGATCGCCGACGAACTCACCGCCGGCCGTATCGTCGGGTGGATGGACGGCGCGTCCGAGTTCGGACCGCGCGCCCTCGGCCATCGGAGCATTCTCGCTGCACCCCATTCACGCGCGACGCGCGATCGACTCAATCGCGACATCAAGTACCGGGAGGAGTTCCGGCCGTTCGCGCCGGTGACGACGATCGAGATGGCCGACCGCTATTTCGATCTGCCGCCCGGCGGCACGCGGCTGGCTCGCTTCATGTCGGGGGTATTTCCCGTACGGCCTGAGTGGCGCGACAAGCTCGCAGCGATCACACACGTCGACGGGTCGGCTCGGGTCCAGGCGCTCGAGCGCGACATGGCGCCCCGCTTGTACGCGCTGCTCGAAGCCTACGGCCGTCGCACCGGTACACCGGTGCTGCTCAACACGTCGTTCAACGTAGCCGGAGAACCGATCGTCAATCGTGCACTCGAGGGGTATTCGACGTTCCGGCGCTGTGGTATCGACGTGCTCGTCGCAGGTCCGACGCTCGTGATGAAACGCGTCGCGTCGCCGGCGACGGTGAAGGAGGCGGTCGCATGATCAACAGACCTGGCGGGATGCGGCGCCGGGTGATCATCCTCCGGAGCGCCGGCGGCTCGATCGCGGATCTCGTACGCGGGCTCTGGCGAAGCGACTCCGGAAAACGCTGGCTCGTCCCGTTGGCAGTCTTTCTCTGCCTGTTTGGTCTCGTGCTGATTCTCGCGGCGACGGTTGAGGTGTTGGCGCCATTCATTTACGCGATCTTCTGACGGATGGACGCGTTCCGCGAGGTGCTCGCCTGCCCGAGGTGTGCGGATCGGCTCGCGGCCGATTGGTCGTGCGGTGGCTGCGGCGCTCGCTTCACCGCGCCAGACGGCGTCCCGAACCTGCGGCTGCCGGGCGATGCGCGGACCGAGGCGGTCCGCCGCTTCTACGAGCGTACACCCTTTCCCGGGTACCCCCCGCACGATAGCCTGCACATGCTTCGCGCCAGAGCCGAACGGAGCCTGTTTGCGCCGCTACTGGACCAGGCCGTCCCCGGCGATGCGCGGATCGTCGAGATCGGTTGCGGGACGGGCCAGATGTGCCTGTACCTGTCGCGCGCGGATCGGCTGGTTGTGGGGATCGATCTGGCGCGCGCGGCGCTGTTGCTTGGCGCATCGGCTGCGCGACGCTTCAACCTCGATCGCGTCCTCTTCGTCGAGACAGATCTCCAAAGGCCCGCTTTGAAGAGGGGCTCGTTCGATGTGGTCTACTGCTCGGGCGTCGTGCACCACACGCCGAATCCGCGCGCGTCATTCGCCCGTCTCGCGCAGCTCGCCCGCCCTGGCGGAACCATCGTGCTTGGCGTGTACAACGTATTCGCCCGCATTCCGCTTCGACTGCGGCGTTCCATCGCGCGGCTCACCGGCTTCCGGCTGATCCCGTTCGATCCCGTACTACGCGATCGACGACACGAACCGGCGCGGCGTGAAGCGTGGCTGCGCGATCAGTATCAACATCCCGAGGAGCATCGTCACACCCTCGCGGAGGTGCAGAGCTGGTTCCAGGAGAATGGTGTCGAGTACCTGCGGACGTATCCCAGCGCGATGCTCACCGACCAATCGAACGGCTTAATCGCTCGTGCGGACGACAATTGGCGGCTCGAAGGTTGGCTGGCGCAACTGGGATGGATTGGCAAGCTGGGTCGTGAGGGCGGCTTGTTCTTCACGATCGGCCGGCGCACCTGAGGGCGGCACGAGGTTTTGGATGGCGAGCACTCCAGTAGGCGAGCGTCGCAACGCTGGGGCCGCAGTGCGCCCACTGAAGCTCGCACGCTCCCAACTGAACGTGTGGTCACGTCCTCATGTGCCGCCGGCCAAAGGCGCCATGCCGCGCCTGGAGATCGAAATCGTGATCGCCGCGATCGGCGTGGCTCTTGTCGGCGCAGCGCTCATAGTGAACCAGCGCTGGTTTGACAAGCATTTTCTGCCCTCGCTCTTCCTGCCGCGTCGTTGGTACCTGGTGATCCACACCGCTTGTCGGTGGTTGATGGTGGCCCTCGGCGTGTCGCTCGCGTTCGGTGCACGGCCCGTTGCTGCGCGGCTGACCGCGCGAAGGCCGCGACAGATTTTCCCGATTGCGATCGCTGCCGTGTTGGCGCTCGGCGCGAGCGAGCTGGTGCTTCGTCGCGTGCACCTTCGCCCAACCGAGTGGCTCCTGCCCGCGGAAGAACCACGTCGCCGGCCCGATCCGCGGCTGGGCTGGGCGTTCGTGCCTGCGCGTACCGGGCGCAGCACACTCGGTGGCCGCGCGATCGAGTACGCGCTCGACTCGTCCGGCTACCGCGTCCGACGTTTGGATGAACCCGTCGATCCCGAGCGTCCCACAATCCTGTTCACCGGTGAGTCGGTGATGTTCGGCGAAGGACTCACGTGGGAGGAGACCGTGCCGGCACAGGTTGGCGCGATGATGCAGGTTCAGAGCGCAAATATGGCCGTTCACGGCTACAGCACCGATCAGGCGTATCTCCAGCTTCAGACGGAATTGCCGCGTTTTCGGCAGCCCATGGCGGTGGTCACTTTATTCATGACGGCACTTTTCGGCCGCAATCTCGATGACGATCGGCCACATCTCGGGCCGGGGCTGGCCTGGCTGCCGGCAGAACACCACGCGCGGCTCGTATCGCTTGCGCGACTGGTTGTACCGTACCGCCGCGAAGAAACCGTTGAACGCGGGATCAGTGTCACGCGCGAAGTCCTTCGTGCTACGGTGCAATTGGCGCGCGCACGTGGGGCCGCGCCGCTCATCGTCGTGCCCCAGTTCGGCGCGGAGGAACCAGTCGAAGAGATGCTGCGGCGCCGGATTCTCGAAGACGCCGGCTTGCCATACGCGTTTGTCGAGATCGATCCGACCTGGCGACTGCCGTGGGACCGTCATCCAAACGCGAGGGCGGCACATGTCATTGCGACTGCCGTTGCTGCACGACTGCGAAGCCGTTAACACGATCCAGAACATCACTCCGAATTTTGCAGTTTGCCCTGCCAGTGCGCCAATCAGGCCTGGGGCCTGCTGAGCGGCTGCTATTCACCTCCAGGGCGTGCGGATGGACCTTCCCGTGGCTGGACACCGTGGCACGCGCGGCAGTACGCCACAATCGACGCTCTGTCCAGGCGGTGGGCACCGGCCCGGTACGGACTCGTGGCACCTCTCGCACGACGACACCGAGGGCGAGCGCGGCGACCGCGAGCCACGGCAGCCAGCGCGAGCGCGACCTTGCTGCAACGGCATGGCCCGCCTCGGACAGTCCGGGAATGACTTCGTCGATTGGTTCGATCTCGACCCTGGTATCGCCGATGTCCTGAAAGCGTCGCTTCGGATCCTTCGCGAGGCAGCGGAACAGCAGTCGTCGAACGTGTGCCGGTGTCTCTGCTGGAAGGTGCGTCTAGTCCGGATCGTCCTTGACCACAGCCGCGAGCAGATCCGTCACCGTCTCGCCCTGGAACGTTGGCGTCCCGGTGAGCATCTCGAACAATACGCAGCCAAACGCCCAGATGTCGGCGCGCTCGTCGACCGTCAGCCCTTTTGCCTGTTCGGGCGCCAGTAGGCCGCGGTGCCGAGAATGATGCCGTCGCGGGTGGCGGCGGTGTCGTGCGACGGAGACTGCTCGGAGTTCAGGACCGCGCTCGACTCCGACGCCAGCGCCTTTGCGAGTCCGAAGTCGAGCACCTTGACGACCGCGTCGGTCCGCACCTTGATGTTGGACGGTTTCAGATCGCGATGCACGATCCCAGGCTCGTGCGCGGCTTCCAGGGCCTCGGCGATCTGCCTCGCAATCGGCAGCGCGCGATCCAGCGGAATGGGCCCTCTCGCGATCCGATCGGCCAGAGTCGGCCCCTCGACCAACTCCAACACCAGAGCCTGCAGCGCGGTTGATTCCTCGAGACCGTAGATGGCGGCGATGTTCGGATGATTCAGCGCGGCGAGGAGCTTCGCTTCGCGCCTGAACCTGGCCAGGCGGCCGGGGTCACGCGCGAACAGATCGGGCACTTTGAGCGCGACGTCGCGATTCAGCCTCGTACGCGGGCGCGATAGACCTCGCCCATCGCGCCAGCGCCGAGCAGGGCAACGATCTCGTAGCTGCCGACCCGATGCTGAGGGTCGAAATCGTGCGGGGCTGCGATTCTCTCGTCGAGGTAATGACAGCCGCCGGAGCATCAGCGAGGACGGCCCTGCCGGCTTCGTGCACGCGATCGAGAAAGCTGGCTTCAGCCCGTGTCTGACGCCAGCAGCGACTCCACTTCGCGCCGCAACGCCTCATCGTCGCCGGCCGCCGCGGACAGAAACGCGGTGCGCTCTGCGGCCGGCCGTTCCACGGCGGCCTGGAAGAGCGCCTTGATGCGCTGCCATCGCTCGTCAATCACGGTCGTGGCCCACGTTCATCGCCACGCGGCCAATAAGCGAGGCGGTGCTCGTCGACGAACCGCGGATACGCTTCGTGCACCCGCGCGCCGGCTGCAGGGTGTAACCGACTCGTTCCCATCCAAGCTGACGCGCCGCGATCCGCCGGAGCTCCTCGCACACGAGCGGCAGCAGCTGACCGAGCGCGCCGCGCTCGCCACGGCTCCAGTCAGTGAAAAGTGCCGTCACAACGTGACCCGAGGCCATGAATTGCTGTCAGGGTTTGGAGAATCATAGGGTCACGGCCACGGGATCGCAAACCCCTTCACCCTTGGCCTCTTCGGAATTAGCATCCCTCCACGACGCACCTGAAGGTTGGGCCATTCGTCGGGTTTCTGCCATGCAGGAAAAGGAAGTCAGCCGCACCGCGAACTTTGTGTGAGTCAGATCGCACTTTATTTAGAACTTTCACTCGACCGATTGGCCCCTTAATTGCCAAAGCACCACGATTCCATGCAGGCCTATCGGGGACGCGCTAAATGCGGCCCTTTTCGTCGCACGCTATCCCAGAACCGGTCACTCTCGAGGTGTCGAGTAGGTGCTGACGGGTCCTGCCAACATAACGAAGAGAGGAACATGAAA
Organism: Acidobacteriota bacterium; assembly: GCA_046727175.1. Lineage (GTDB taxonomy): Bacteria > Acidobacteriota > Vicinamibacteria > Vicinamibacterales > 2-12-FULL-66-21 > JBKPCD01. The sequence goes on from JBKPCD010000166.1 coordinate 39,418, forward strand.
CTCCGGATTCTTGGTGCGATCGGCATCACGCTCGTGCTCGCCTCGACGATGGTGCTCGGCGATTCAACCCCTTACACATTCGTCACGGTCGACATCAAAGTGCCAGATCGGTCGGGCAGTATCGTGATCCCCAAGGACATCAACGACGATGGCGTCATCGTGTCGAGCATCTCTTCCCGCTCGTGGGGCCTGGAGGCGGTCATCGCCAATCCGACAAAGAAACAAACCGCGCCATATAACGCGACTCCGTTCAACTGCGCGGGCGTGGCTTTCGCCGACGCCTCCGCCTTTTCGGTCAACGACAAGGACGACGTGACGGGATATTGCGTGATGGAACCGAACGGCTCGAGGACTTCCGGCTTTATTCTCGATCGTAACGGTAAGCGCGTCCTGCTGGACTTCCCGGGCGCTGACCACACGCTGGCTTTTGGGATAAGCGGCGGCCGGCAGGTGGTCGGGCAATACTTCAACCCGCTCCAAGTGGGCAAGTCAGGGCTTTATCGAATCCACGGGTTCAGCTGGGCAGGCGGCAAGTTCCGGACGATAGATTTCCCACTAGCCGACACGTACACCACGCTGTGGAGCGTCAGTAAGCAGGGGCAAATAATGGGTGAGTATTACAGGTTCGACCCTGCTACGAACGCGACACTGGAGCACAACTGGTTCGTGTACGACAACGGTCAGTTCAAGTTGGACTTCCCGCCCAGTCTCGAGTGGATGGGAGGTCCGGCGGTGTTCCTAGCGGATATGAACGATGATGGTCAGATAATCGGTATGCGCTACAACGGTGGACCTGGATGGGATGGACTCTTCCTCTATAGCGACGGCACGTTCTCCGACATCGCATTACCGCCCGAGTTTGCTTTCGCTGATGTGCGCGGCATGAACAACAAGGGACAGTTCGTCGGTATGTATGCAAAACAGGTGGGTGTGGATCCGTACGACCAGCCGATATATGAATTCCACGGCTATGTCGCGACGCCTGCACTTCGAAAATAGTCGACGCGCCGAAAGTTGTATCGACAGTTCGGGTACTCAGCGGAGCTTCTTCGCCCACCTCGTGAGGATGTCCAGACCGCGTGCTGCCACGTTTCGCTCAATGACCAGAGGCGGAAGCGGCAGCACGCGAGAGCCGTGCGTGGTCACGACCAACCCCTCTTCCGGGCACGCCCTCTGAATCTCGTCGATGTAGCGACGGCCCCGCGTTGAACAGATAGCTCCCAGAGGCGCGCGCCACGTGCAGCGCCGTATGGTCTTCTCGTCCGAGGTACTTGTTCGACATGTCACTTTTCCGACGCGCGCTCGGATGCATCTTCCGACGTTACGGAATCGACCAGCAAGCGTATCCCGCTCAGCGGCGGTCCTTCGAAAATGGGCCCAAGTTCCTGCCTGAAACCCGCGACGTCGTATAGATGGCGTACAGAACATGCGGGCCCGCAACCGACGAAGTCCCGTACAACTCACCTGAACCTCACCTCGAGACGATTGCAATGGAGCACAATAGCAGGACGAGGTATCGTTGCAGCTCCGACCCGCCCTGCTCTCGGTCGCCCTCGGTAGTCTCTCTCTGCTGGCAGCGTCCGCGCTTTGGCGCGAGCCGGTGGCGGCATCGCAGGGTCCACACCAGTCCCGGGAAGTCTCAGCTCCTTCAGGCGACACTCTGGTCTGGAATGATGAATTCGACGGCGATGGTCTGCCGGACCCCACGCGGTGGGACTATGAAGTCGGGTTCATCCGCAACCAGGAGCGGCAGTACTACACACAGCGGCGGGCAGCGAACGCGCGAGTCGAGAACGGCATGCTCGTCATCGAAGCCCGCCGGGAGTCGTACGAGGACGCTGAGTACACGTCAGCGAGCCTGACGAGCCTTGCGAGCTGGACCTACGCGCGTATCCAGGTTCGCGCGCAACTGCCGAAAGGGCGCGGGACGTGGCCTGCCATCTGGACGCTGGGCACGAACATCCGCGAGGTCGGGTGGCCTGCCTGCGGAGAGGTCGACATCATGGAGCATGTGGGGTTTGACCCCGGCCGGATTCACGCCAATATCCACACGCGTGCCTACAACCACGTGCAGCGGACGAACAAGGGAAACACCGTCACCGTTCGTGGCGTCGATGACGAGTTTCACGTCTACGAAGCCGTGTGGACTCCGCAGCAGATCAGCATGTCTGTCGATGGGCAGCGATACTTCACCTTCGAAAAGGAGTCAGGCGGCACCGCAGTGTGGCCGTTCGACCAGCCGCAGTACCTGATCCTCAATCTCGCGATCGGTGGAAGCTGGGGTGGTCAGAAGGGCATCGACGATTCGGCGTTCCCGACCCGGTTCCTCATCGATTACGTGCGCGTGTACAAGTAGAGTCAACCGAACCGTGTGCCAACGATGGACGTGCTGAGTGACGCCGAAGAAGTCAGGTTGAGAGACCCGTCTGGCAGATTTGCCTCATGGACAAGGCGTTCAAGGGTCACGGCGACCGCGCGTTCCTGGTGAGTCAGTTCC
>JBKPCD010000167.1:0-23097 GCA_046727175.1 Acidobacteriota bacterium
CGATCCAGCCTTACGCCTCGGTAGACGTCGGTGAGGATTGATCGCCCTCAGTACAGCGACAGCGTCAACGACCGGATGATGAGAATACAGCGTGAAGGTTTGGAGCTGCCGTCCTGCTCGGCGAAACACGAATGTGAGGGCCCACACCGGGTCGATTGAAACCACAGGCGCCGGCGGCTCGCCGTCACAAGCAGTCGACATCAGGCTTTTGCCCCGTTACGTGCGCACATCGACATATTCGTCAGCAAGCGGCAGGGGCTCCGCTCGCGATTGAAATAAATCCCTGACAATTCAGTGTTTGAGGCGCGCGTCCTGAAATTGCATACGAAACTGCTCGATGCGGACCCTGCCCACAAGAAGCGTCCATCCTAACGGCGGGGATTCTCAATGAGGCGAGCATTCGTCACTGTCGTTCTAGCCGGCGTACTGGTCGCCGCCGGAGCCGTTCCCAGCATGGCGCAAATCGTGACCTCCACGTTCGAGGATCTCCGCGCCGAGGGGCATCGGGGCGAGATCGTATACGTTACGGACCAAGGGGGCACGAAAGTGAAGGGCCGCGTCGTGAGGATCTCGGCGACGTCGATCGACCTGCTCGTGAACGACGGCTCACGTGAGTGGGCTGCCTCGGATGTGGCGTGGATCACGCAGCGCCGTGGCCACGCGGGCCGGGGTGCTTTGATCGGACTCGCCTTCGGCGCTGGCTATGGGGTACTTCTCGTCCTCACGGACGGCGAATGCCGGAACTACGGCTATAAGGGCTGTGGACGTCAAGACGCGGAGGACGCGCTGTTTCTCGCGGCCTTTTTCGGCGGCATTGGCGCCGGCGCCGGTGCGGCTATCGGCGCTGCGATCAGACCGGAGCGTGTCCTGTACGCGGCGCCGAGTCCTCCGTCGGCGCATGTGTTCGAACTCCGCGTGGCGCCGGGCGTGATTGGGTTGCGCGCCCAACTCCGGTTCTGAGTACCACGGCGCCCTACGCCACTCCGCCATCTGTATGAATCATTTTCGAGGTGTTCGTCACGCCCACATGGACTGTTGGCCATGATCTTGGCGCCCGACCTGCTCAGAACGCGTTCGCTACCCAAGGCACGTTCGCAAACGAACACTGCAGATAGATAGCCTGAGAGGGGCCGCACTGAGGATTGAGGCTCAAATCATTGCTTTCTGACATCCGGCAGTGACCTATCAGTGATCTATCAACGAAATGGACCTGCTCGATTTATCAAACAGGCCCATAAACATTGATCGGGATGCCGGGATTCGAACCCGGGACCCCTGACCCCCAGGCTGCACGCCAACGTGCTCAGTGATGTTTTGCTGAGACATTTTGTGCCTCCGTGTTCGCGTCTGTGGCTTCTGAGAGCACCTTTCGCCCCTGGTTTCCTTCCGGCGTTGCACTCTGTTGCACCCCCCTCCGTTCTTCGAACGCGCGCATCGCCTCGTGCTGCGTCGCGAACGTGCTCTCGAGGTACGTCGAGGTCTGGCTGATGTTCGCGTGACCGAGCCAGTCACGGATCGTGTGCAACGGGACTCCCCCGTCGAGCCAGCGCGAGCCCGCCTCGCGGCGCAGATCGTGAAAATGCAGATCGATCGCTCTCAGCCGCGCGCGGCATTCCGGTGTAAGCACCCTCGTGAACCGCTTCTGTGTCGTGCCGTCAGGCCTCGACTCCGTCTTGACGATGTACTCGGGTTTCTGCCCGTGTGAACGAAGTACCGCTGCTTCCCAGGCGCGCTTGAACGTCTTCACGGATTCCCCGGCTTCGTTGCCGAAGACATACGCGGTCGGCGGATGCGGCTCACCGTCAGGACCGGTCCTCCGCATCGCCAGGATTGACCGTAGACGTGTCGAAATCGGGATCCGGCGGTCACGCTTGGTCCGCTCCGCTTCGATTTCCGCCTCCGTCTTCGATCGAACCTTGCGCGGCGCGAGGAGTCGATCGAGGGCGTATCGATGGTGCACGCCCTTCCATTTGAAGTTCATGCGCCAGCCGTGCGGACATTTTCGGCCACTTGTCGCGCGGACAGCCGCAGACTTTACGGACGCCGTCATTTCGATTGCGGATTGCGAAATCCTTACTCGGGCCGAAAACTGCCGCCCTGCTCGTGCCTGCAGTTTTCACAAATCCAGAGATCGATGGATTCGAAGGCTGGGAAATCTTGGCCCGCCGAAGTATCCTCGATGCGTTTTCGAATCAATCTAACAGGGCCACGATCACACTTCTCGCATCGTGCCTTGGCCGTGTCTCCCGGCTTCATTACGTCTTCCTTTCTTCGTGGAGCCGTGCTTCAAGACGTCCCGCTTCGCTTCGGTACGTGTTGTTTGGAGTCCGCACCGATGCGCGACCCGCTCCGTCAAACTGACCACGACACCCTACTGCGTGCTATAGTTGCCCCTCTTCAGCACTGCGAGCCTGCGGGTTTGCCGCTCCACAACCGAGGAGCGCCCCCGTGTCAGCATGTCATGTCGTCCTCTGGCAGCAGGATGAATGGCGATGTGTGCTGTGTTTCAGAGGCGAGCTCGCGCATCTTCGCCTGTACGACGGTGTGCGCCTCATCACTGAACAGCTCGTCACCGCAGGGTTGGACGCGTGGAAGCAGGCCAACGCCTGGAAAACTGCGCTGGCACAGACCGTCAAGGTCAACGCTGCCGGTTAGGTTGCTTGCTCGAGCAGAGCGTCATCGCACAATCCCCTCGCGCCGTTGTTCGCATCGAGAAAGAATCCGACCTCGGTTGGCCCCCATGAACGTTGGACGACGCCGTTCTGGTCCGGGCCAGCCAGCCAATCTATCCCTCGATACCCAGACGACAGAGGCGATGGCGGCTCTGACCGAACGCCTGCGTGTGTTGTCCCCGCGTCGAGACACCATCTCGATTCGGGCAATCCCACCTGCTAAAAGGCGACGAAAACGAACCGCTCCACGCCGCTGATCTGAGCCCAAGAATTCTCCCCCGTCAAGAATTCTCCGCCCCCGTAACGATCGTGAAAGTTTAGTCGTATCGGATTCACGACGATGGCGCCGAGGCACCGCCTATCGGGCGGATGAGTCGATCCCGGTTTCGCTGGTCGTGGGCTCAGCATCGAGATCGGATCTGGACGGTCACTCAGCGCGTGATAGCGCTCGCGCTCCTCGTGTATCTGCTTCGCTCACTTGTTTCCGATGTTCGCCGCTGGTTCACCGGGTGATTTCCCCCCTTAGAAGTTTCCTGCATGATCTATAGCTCATGCGCGGCCCCACAGCGGGTCAGGTTAGGTGAGCCGCAATTCAAGCTGCGGCAACTTCGCCTTTCGCGCGTGTCGGCGAGCCTCGAACAGCTCGTACCGCGTCTCCACTGCGAGTAGTCAGGATTCCTGATCTTGACCCAGCTCGTGGATCGGCCGTCCGCTTGATACGGTCCGTTGGCCCACTTGCCCACGATGCCCTCAAGATCACGCGCACGCGGCGCGATACAGATCCCGGCCGCGCTCCGCGATGCGATCCAGATACAGCAGGCTGCTTTCGATCTTTGGCATTATGCGGCGCAGTCGCCGCTTCGCTCGATCACCGGCAGAGCGCGCACATCGTCGCAGTTCACTAACAACACATCGAACGCGTAGAAGTACGGCCAGTCGCGCCGAAACAGCAACTTGTAAGAGTCGCTGCGACCATCAGGGTCGAGACAAATCTCGCCATCGAGGATCGCATCATGCGCTCTGGCCGCATGAGCGATTTCCTGGGCGAGCTGCGGCCAGGATTTGAACACATGCCCGTTGCGTGAGATCAGTTCGCAGTGATGACCGCGGACGTGCGCAAGCGCTCGAAAGCCATCAATCTTTGGCTCGAAGATGAAATCGGGATGATCAAACGGCTCGGGAATGCGCAACAGGCGCATCGGAGTATGCAATCTCGGCATAAGCAGAAGTAATTACAGCATGTCCCACGATCGCGATGTACGTGTCGTCTAAACATTTTTGTTGCGTTTGAATCGGCATTGGGGCTACTGTGCCGCCTCCTCACAAGGGGCTCGCGACTGTGTCGCGATCCTGTAAGCCGAAGGAGGGGCGCGATGAGAAGGAATTTGACGTGCGTAATCGTTGGCGCCGTTCTCAGCACGGCCGCGCCTGCGCAAGCGGATGTCGTCACCTACTGGAATGACGTTGTCACGCAGGCTCTCACGAGAGCTGTGCCAAGTCGGCCCGGCCCTTCAGGGCAACTCGATTTCGCTGCCGTCCACGCGGCGATGCACGATGCCATCCAGGCGTTCCAGCAACGCTACGAAACCTACGCAGGCGTCATCGCCGACGCGGCGGGGTCGCCGATCGCTGCGGCTGCCACGGCTGCCCGCGACGTACTCATCAGCCGCCTGCCTGGGAGTGCCGCCGATGATTTCGTCGAGGAGAAGTATCAGGAATTCCTTGCGGCGAATGGCCTGAGTACGAGCGATGCGGGAGTGGTCGTTGGTCACCAGGCAGCCACCAACTTGATCAACGCACGTGCGCTGGAGGGAAGCCATCCTGTTCCTGCACCGATGTTTTTCGGAGGCACCAACCCTGGAGAGTGGCGACCGACGCTCTTCGCCGGGACGCCTCCGGTCGCCCAGCCCATGGTGACGGCGTGGATGGGCTCCGTCCTTCCCTTCAACGCATGATTCTCCGCGATTTCGCGGCGATGTCCCACCGCCGCCTCTGAGCAGCGACGCCTACGCAGAGGCTTACGAGGAGGTCAAGGCGCTCGGAGGCCGTGCGGATACCGCCCGCACGACGATCATGAGAACGGCGGAACATTCAGAGATCGCGTACTTTTTTTCAGACATGTCCACCTTGTACTGGAACCGTGCGTTACGCGACATCGCCGACGCTTATCTCAGCGACATCGGTGACAGGGCCAGATTGTTTGCGCTGGTCAACATGGCGATCGCGGATGCATACATCACCTCTTGGAACAGCAAACTGTACTGGAACTTCTGGAGGCCGGAAACCGCCATTCAACTGGGTGACAATGACGAGAATCCGCAAACGGAGGGAGACCCGGATTGGCTGCCGCTAATCACCACACCGAATTATCCTGACTACACCTCTGGTGCAAATAGTGCCTCCGGGGCCGCGACGACAATGCTCGCGAATTTCTTCGGGACAGATGAAGTGCCCTTCTCGTTGACCAGCACCATTGCTCAGGCGATCAACAAAACACGCATGTATGAGCGGTTCTCAGATGCCGCCGCTGATGTTGTCAACGCTCGCATTTACGAAGGCATTCACTTTCGGTTCGCGGATGAAGTCACGCGCACACAGGCGACGCACGTAGCGAACTGGGCGTTCGCGCACTTCCTGCGGCCGCTGATTACGACACCCGGCCTCTTCCAGCTCGTCGCGAGTCACAGTCAGATGTGCCTCGATGTACCTGGGTGGTCTCTCGATGCGGGTATTCCGCTCATTCAGTCGGCCTGCAATGGGGGCGACAATCAGACATGGAGTGTCGAGACGGCGTCGGACGGCTACGCGCGTCTCCTCGCACGGCACAGCGGCGAATGCCTGGATGTGAGCGGCGCATCAACGAACGATGGCGCCGAGATCATTCAGTGGCACTGTCATGGCGGCGAGAATCAGCAGTGGCGTGTCGAGGCCGTGACGGGAGGCTTTCAACTCGTGGCCCGTTACAGCGGCAAGTGCCTGGATGTGAGCGGCGCATCAACGGACGATGGTGGATCGATCATCCAGTGGTCGTGTCATGGCGGCGCGAACCAGACGTGGCTGTTGCGCCCGGTAACCGCGGCTCCAATTCCGGCTCCGCGGCCTCTGCTTGGCTCGCAAAGGTAAGCGCTTATTGATCCTTCGATTCCAACCTGGTCACGCACGGGGGGTGGCCGCCTCGGTCCCGGCGGCCGCTCCCTAGCGTTCAGCAACAGTGCCTCCCGCCAAGGGCCTGTTGCCCGATTTAAGGCCCGGGGTCGCTTGCCTCACCCGAGGCGCTTGCCTGAATGGTCGTACCACGTCAAATGGCTTTCGTGCGACCGCGAAACAAGCGGTTCAGAGACGACTTGTCCAAGTTGCGCGGGCGAGCACCCGCCTCGTTCGGCTCACAGCAACTCCGGAACTTTGCAAACGGCTCGAGCATGGTGCGGAATGTAGCGACGCGATCGCTCGAAAGCCATCGATCTTCGGCTCGAACACAAACTCGGGATGATCGAACGGCTCGCGAGTGCGCAGCAAACGCATCGGAGTATGGAATCTACAGGCTGTCACCGGCTTTAGTTCGGATCCACCGCCGGCCCGTACATCACTCGCCAGTGCGGCGTTTATCGCGAGCCCTGCGGGGCGACTTGCTCAACGGGTTTCCAACGATAGCTTGCAGCCGACCCTCCTCCCAGCCGTATGTCCGTCGTTCTCCTCCGGTCAGACGCGGCGACGCAATCATTGCATTCGTATACTCGGCGACGGAGGTCCTTATGCTTCGGTTGGTGCTTCCGCTTGCGCTGCTGGTCGGTTCCGTTTCCGCGGGACAGGAAGAGCGCCCGACACGTCAACTGCCCCCACCTACCGATACCGACCCTAAGCTCACCGAGCAGGTCCGCCAACTCGAACAGCAACTCAGTGACGCCGTCCTCCGCAAGGACGACGAAGCCTTGGACCGTCTCGTCGCCCCCGAATTCACACTCCGCGTGGCGGACGTCCCTCAGAGCAGCCTGCCTCGCACCATGTGGATGGATAACCTTAAGCGACTCAAACCCGAACCGCGCGAGCAACGCCACCACGCGGCCCGCAAGCTCACGGATGATCTTGCGGTGGTCAGCCTGGTCCAGACTCAGAAAGGCACGACGGACGACCAGGGCTTCAGCGGCGATTTCTACATTGTCGATTTTTGGAAAAGAAGCGGCGATTGGCGGATCGTCGCCAGGTACTCCAGTCCGGTGGGCAAGGCCCCCGACCGGCCACTCCGACAATTACCCCCTCCTGCCGATAGCGACCCGCAGCTCACGGACTTGCTGCGTCAACTTGAAGACGAACTCGGGGACGCTGCCCTCCATGGATACAAGGACAGAAAAACCATGGAGCGCCTCATTAGCCCCGAGTTCACGCAGCGCGTGTCGGATGCTCCTGAGCGCAGTCTCCCTCGCGCCCTCTGGGGGCAACCGTCCGGCACCTACAAAATCGAGTCTCTCGAGCAGCGTCACCATGCTGCGCGCAAGCTCGCCGAGGATCTCGCGGCTGTCAGTCTCCTGCTGACTCAGAAAGCGAGTCGTGAGGGGCAGGACCGGAGCGGCGATTTTTACGTTGTGGATATTTGGAAAAAGCGTGGTGATGGCTGGCAGATGATCGCCCGTTACTCAAGCCCGATGGGCAGGAGATTCGACCGAATGCGCCCGCAATGATGCCGGCGCCGAAGGCAGAAACCATCGGGCCGGCCGCCTCGCCCGAATACGGCTAACAAATTGCTCACGAGTTCGATATTCGGCGTGTACGTTCTGGCGTGCGTGTACCGCTGCGCGGTGGGCCGCTTCGGCGCGGTGGAGCTCGGCTCGAACCCTCAGTTCGAAATTCGGCGTCAGGTCGTTCGGCAGCGCCATCACGCGCGGCGAGCGACAATTCGGAGCGAGTGCCCGCCGACACAGCGCCTCCGCGACGTCAACCAGATCCCCATCGACGAGTCGCTGCCTCGTTTCCTCCAGCAGCGCGTACGCGCACGCATTCAGAACTCGTGGTATCCGAGCGTCGATCCTGAGTGTCATTCCCCTGCAATCAGCAGCGTCATCCGCGTCGGAGCCTCGCGCGGAGTTGGGCTTGCTGCTCGTGATACACGCGCTGGAGCGTCTCCTGCGTGATCGTCGGAGCCACTACGGCGCCGCGTCTCAACGCCTCAGTGCCCGCCGCGAAGGCCGCGGCGAGTCCCTGATGACCGTTTGCCACTGCGCGTGCCTGCCAGCGCTCACGTCGTTTCAGGATGCGCAGGACGCGATCACGCCGAGTCTTACAGCGCTGCCCGCAGGTCTGCCGCGGTCGCCCGCGCTTGCGCTCACCGTCTGGCACCGGTAACGGACGTCGGCAGACGGCACACACGCCGATAGGCTCCGCATTCTTTGGAGAACTCGAGGCGGGTGACTGCGGCGCCTCCCTTCCCATGTGGGCACTGGTCATAGAAACGTCACCCGGTGACGCAGAAGGGGAGCCCGATTTATGCGTCACCTCGAAACTTTTGAAAACGCCCCGAGACACGCGAACCCGCGCGGCGGTCAGGAATCCGAAAGGTTTCAAGGATTTTTACCCCTTACCCCTGCGCGGCGGTCACTTCCGAGCGCCTCGTCGGATCCTCGATCTCGCGTGGCCGTCCACGGCGTCGATCGGTCCCGCTCCGACGTTCGGGCCCCCTATACCCGTCCACAACTCGCCAGCTTTTCGATCGCGCGACCCTTCGCGGCCCACACACGCGAGTTCGCGAAAATAGACAGGGAAGTATATTCCGTGACACCGGAAGGTTCGATCCTCGAGCCCGCATTACTTGAACCGGCGCAACTCGAATCCTGGACGTGGGCATCACCGGTGCCCCTGACGTGCACCGAATGCGGCGCGGTACTCCCGACGCCGCCACCGACAGACCCCGGCCGGCCGCGTGTCATGTGTAGCGACCGATGTCGGAAGCGTCGCGCACGGGCAGCTCGTAAAAGCGGCCAGTAGTCTTGTGGTGGCGGTACGGAGTTTCTGGTGTCCGCCAGACTCGTAGACCGATACCGCGGAATGGCCAGATATTTGTCGCCCATTCCAGCGGGCACGAGTTCTGCCGTGATCGCGGTGTGCCAGTACGGAGGAAGCGCGACCGACGGAATCGGCGAGTGGCGACGCAGGGCGGGCGACGCGTCACCGACAATCGCCACCCGGCCAAGTTGACGCCAGGTCTCTGTGACCGGTGTGGCGCTGACACGCTGATGTTCGTGCGCTTGTTTGGAGGCCTCGACGAGTACGTCTGCCTGTGTCAGCATCGGTCGTTTCGAATCCGCGCCACGCCCTCGTTCGCTGCCCCCCTAACCACCTGAGAACATCCCAGCTTTCCATCCGCAGACCGCCGGGCGAGTTCGCGCACACACCGTCAGTAAATGAATTTCAGGCTGAGACGCGAAATTCACAGCGTGGCGCCCCGCGTTCAATCGCGTCCTCGAGTTGATCAGCCAGGATGGTGAGCCAGCGGTACTCGTCAGCCGTGAACGCGTACCCCGTCCCGAATCGCGCAATCTTGCTGCGGATCGAGCGGAGACACTCCAAGATGCGCCACGTTGTGAAATTGGTCACCCGGTCGCGGGCTTGTGGAATATTCACCGGCGTGTTTCTGTTTCCTGTTACTGAAAGGCTCCTGATACTGACTTGGCGAAGCTTTGGGTAAAGCTATGGCGACAGCTTTCACGAAGCACTCGAGAAGCTCTGGCTTGAGGTATGTGAGATTGGTTGATAAGGCGTCCACGAGTCCGCACGGCGGTAACTCGCTCAGGTCCTTCAGGTTGCCGCGCAAAACCTTCTCATGATCGGGAGAGTTCCACCGCCACCAGGAGGGGATGTAGAAGACACGCGCGACGGCGTCAAAGCTCCACCCGAAGCTTTCGGCAACCTTTAGCAAAGCACCTCGTAAGGTTTCCGTGGTCGTGCTCAGGTCCTCAGCCGCCGTGTTGATGCTGAAGTAGAACAGCCCGATCCGGTTCGTTTGCGGACCGAAGAGGAGATAGCAAACGAGCCGCTGTCCCAATGGCGGAAGGCACTTGAATTCGGGATGCCGAAAGAGTCGCGGGTAGGCGCGGCGGTACCGGCCGACGTCACTTCACCGCTTGATCTCCTGCGGTGCGCACGACTCCAGCCAGGAGTCAACCCACTCAGCGCGAAAACGTAATGTTCTGCGATCGCCGATTCGAGCAGCGCGCAATCTGCCGGAATTCACCGCGGCATAGATCGTCCGCTTCGCGACTTGCGCGCGCGCGGCCGCCTGGTCGCTTTTCAGCCAAGGTGATTGACCGGAGTCTGTTCGGTCGGGTACCGTTGTGGCATCCATTCGCAAATCCCCCGCTCGCGAGAGCACACGAACGCCGCCGCTGATTCCGGCGGCGTTGCGTGTCTAGGCCGCGTCGTCGTTCGGTGCGGAGAGTGGGCTGTTCTCTTCGAAGTTCCGAAAGAGCCCGCGCCCTGAGCGACCGAGCGCCAGCGTTATCGCTTGCTGTTCATCTGCCGTCGGACTCGCCCACCCTCGAATGAGCGACGACAGCCGGTTCTCGCGAATGCCGGTAGCGCTCGAGAAGCGCCGTTGTGTTCCGTAAACATGCAAGATTGTCGCCTTCAGCGTCACTCTCATTGAGGACCTTCCCTCCGTGGAGCGCGAGAAATTCTCACGCTTCCGAAGACAGAGTGCACGCGACTGGCCGAATTCGCTAGGTATTCGTTTCCGTTACAAATTAGCGGGAGTTCGTAGCGGTGTTGGTGAAGGATTAGGCCGGTTGTAAATCGACGGCTTGTGGATCCGGACCCTCGGTGTCATTTGACATTGGGCTGCTTCCTGGTGCAGCGCGCGACTCCTGGTAAGTGGAAATTCGGCGGCAAGCGCGCCGAGGAGAGCGCGCGTTAGCTGGCCAAAGCTAGCCGCCGAACCGGATTCTACAACGATCTGAAAGTCAGACGCGGAACCGCCGGACTGGATTTTGGTCGCGCAGCTGCGCAAGTCTCTTCACGTCTAAGTATTCCAGCTGATTGGCTGAATGTGTGCCGCGGCCGCGCCCTAACGAACGCATCGAGGCGCGGACGGGCCGTTTGCGATTGATGCGCGAATCGGCGTCCATTTTCGTGAACTTTCACGCGCCAACATCGGCAAGCTGGAGTCGTAAGGCGACACGCTTGTCCGCGAAGGTATGGGAGCCGTACCGGATCCTCTTTTTCATTTCCGGGTCCACGCTCATTGCGTGCAGCAGGGCGTCCGCTTCGGGCTCGTTCGCTGTGCCACTTTCAAAGAAGTAGGCGATCGGGCCGTAGTAACGATGCTTCTCCGCCCAATCGCCGATGTGGTGGATACACAGTCTCACGCACATGGTGTACGCTCGACCATAGCGGTCAACCCATTCCGGCGGCATCGTGTTGTAGTAATCGGCGGTGATACAGCCACGGTGAGCCCGTACGTCTTCCGCTCGCTGATCAAGTCGATCAGAAAACGGTGAATTTGGCGTCGCTCTTCATCGGGTACACCTCTGAACTGGCCCCCACCTGGCGCAAGTCCTTCATGTGGAAGAATTCGATTTTGGGGTACCGCTTTCGTAAAGACTCAAGCTTTTTCTTGAGCGCTTTGTGAACCGCGCGAGCATTGCGTGGATTGAACAAGTAGCCGGAAACGCACATCACCGGCGACCCTGCATGTGTACCGCTGTCGTGGAAGTAGGCTTCCAGCACTGCCACGAATCCGTTGCCCAGCGGTAGAAGAATCTCGAGCAGCCGATCGAAGAGAGTCTCTTGGTTTCTGCGGGATCGTCTGACAGCGCGAGTTGGGGACTGGAGGCCCGAATGGGCGTGCCTCCGTTGCACTCTCGTTGCACTGCGAATGCGAAAAGTGGTCGGGATGCCGGGATTCGAACCCGGGACCCCCTGACCCCCAGTCAGGTGCGCTACCAGGCTGCGCTACATCCCGTTATCGTTTCTTCTTCTTGACCGGCTTAGCCGGCCGGTGAGTCTTCGCGCGCGATCGCGGCAACTCGAGGCTCTTGAGCTCGAATCCTTGTTCGAGAGCGACGCCCGGCGTCTTCGAGAGGAGCGTCGCGATCTCCATCAATCCTTGCTTGACGAGCAGGATGCGTTCCCGCGCGTCGCTGCCCAGGAGCGCCCTCAACTCCGTTCGCGACGGCGCGTCGGAGTGCCCTGGCGGCTGCTCGTCGAGGAGCTTGCGGCGTGCTCCCGCGAGCGTGAGCCCTTCGACGAAGAGCATGTGCTTGAGCCGCAGCACGCGCTCGACATCGGCACGACGATAAACCCGCGGGCCCCCTTCCTGCTTCGTGAAGCCGAGGTCCGGGAACTCCGCTTCCCAGGAACGCAGCACGTACGGCTGGATGTGAGCGATCTCGCAGACCTCAGGCTGACGAAACAGCGAGCGGTTGGGAATCTCGGGCCTATCCGGTTGGGGCATCAAGGCTTGCGCGATTATACCAAAGAGTTCGGGTAGAATCGCCGCGCTGAATGGAACAGCGAGCGGCGGGCGCGATTCTCCGATCAAACCACCGACAAATCTCTGAAGACGAGCATGCCTTCCTGCCCCGCATGCGCGGCCGACCTCGACGAGGCCGTTGAGCTCTGTCCGCGCTGCCGCACCGATCTCAGGCGGCTAGGTGACGCGGACGACGGTGTGACGCGCGCGGCGAGGACGGAGCACCGTTCGGCGCGTCCCGCATCGCCCTCGAGCGGCTGGCTCTCATCGTCGGACGCCATCGATCACGGCCGATTCCCGCCAGGCACCCTCCTCGGTGGCCGCTATCGCATCGTCTGGTCGCCTGGGACGCGGCGGCATGGGCGAAGTGTATCGGGCGGACGATTTGAAGCTCGGGCAAGCGGTTGCATTGAAGTTCCTGCCGCCCGACGTCGACCGCGATCCGGCCCGGCTGACGCAATTGCACGGCGAGGTGCGGATGGCGCGGCAGGTATCGCACCCTAACGTGTGTCGCGTGTACGACATCGATAAGGTCCGAATCACGGACTTTGGGCTGGCGGGCGCCGCGGGCGAAGCCGTTCGAGCCGGGACGCCGGCCTACATGGCGCCGGAGCAGCTCGCGGTCGCCGAAGTGACGGCCCGGAGCGACACCTACGCGCTCGGGCTGGTGCTCTACGAAGTCTTCACGGGGCAGCGCGCGCTCGAAGGGGCGAATCCCGCGGAGTTGATCCGCAAACGCGAGCAATCCGGGATCACGCCGCCGTCTGCGGTGATGCGTGAGCTCAATCCGGACTTCGATCGCGCGATCATGCGCTGCCTGCGCCCGGAACCGGACGCGCGCCCCGGATCGGCGCTGGTCGTGGCGGCAGCGCTCCCCGGCGGAGATCCGCTCGCGGCAGCACTCGCGGCCGGCGAAACGCCTTCGCCGGAGGTGGTCGCGGCAGCGGGATCAGACAAAGCGCTGAGCCTCGCGACCGGTGCGTCGCTGCTCGCACTCGTGACCATCGGCCTCGTCGCGTATGGAGCGCTCGGCGACCGTGCACTGCTCGTCGGACACCTGCCAGCGATGAGATCGCTGGACGTGCTGGAAGACCGCGCGCGCGAGGTCACGACGAAGATCGGCTATACGGTGGAACCGTTGGATACGGCGCACGGGCTCGAGGTCAATTCGCCGCTGCTTTCCGACATCGCCAGGACGGATCAAAGCCCGACTAGCTGGCAGCACCTCCGAGACGGCGACTTGCCGACGATCAGGTTCTGGTGTCATCCTGGTCGTCGTCCGAGCCGTTGTGAAGAGCAACTGGGTCGCCATTCTCGTGACGTCTGGCGTTCTGGGTGTCTACGGGCTGGCGGAAACCGCAGGCGCTGCGGGTGAGAATACGTTGACGGTCGTGTTGTTCAGCGTTGCGTTCGTCGTCCCGATCGTTGCCGCGCTTCTCTTCTTCGGCCTGGTCGCTCAGGCGACCGCGTTCCTGATCAATCAAGTGCTCAGCAATGCGCCTCTGACACTCGATCTGACCAAGCCTCACGCCCCGATGTCATCCCTGATCATGCTGAGCATCCTCGCGCTCGCAGCATACGGGTTCTATTTGTCGCGAGCCGGGCAGCCCGTCTTCGGGCGCGTGCTTCAATACGACTGAAAGACATCGATCGCTCGCCATATAATCGCGGTTAGCACACGTGCCGAGCATTATTTCCTGCCCGAATTGCGCTGCGATCGTAGTGCCGCAGGAATCCGGTGGCATCTGCCCGAAATGCCGCACTCCAGTCGGTGACAGCGAAATCAAGACGGTCTCGCCCGGCGCTGGAGACGACGTGACGCGTCTTGCGCAGGGCGCGAGCGCGCCGAGCAATCGGCCGAAGTCGGGCTCGAGTGGCGCGGGCAGCAGCAGCCGCTCTTCTTCATCCTCGGGATGGCTGTCCTCGTCGGGCGCGATTGATCATGGCCGCTTCGAGCCGGGGACGCTGCTCGGTGGCCGGTATCGCATCATCGAACGCCTCGGGCGTGGCGGCATGGGCGAGGTGTACCGGGCGGACGATCTGAAGCTCGGCCAGCCGGTTGCCCTCAAGTTCTTGCCAGCCGATGTCGATCGCGATCCGGCGCGACTGACGCAGCTCCATACCGAAGTGCGGATGGCGCGGCAGGTGTCACACCCGAACGTCTGCCGCGTGTACGATATCGACGAAGTCGACGGCCACACGTTTCTGTCGATGGAGTACGTCGACGGGGAGGATCTCGCGTCGCTGCTGCGGCGCGTTGGACGCTTTCCGGAGAATCGCGCTCTCGAGATCGCGCGGCAGATGTGTGCGGGGCTTGCGGCGGCGCACGAGCGCGGCGTGATCCATCGGGACCTGAAGCCCGCGAACGTGATGCTCGACGCGAGCGGCAAAGTGCGGCTCACGGACTTCGGGCTGGCGGGTGTTGCGGGCGAGAGTATTCGTGCAGGGACGCCCGCGTACATGGCGCCTGAGCAACTCGCCGGTGGCGAGGTGACGGCGCGGAGCGACATCTACGCGCTTGGGCTGGTGCTCTACGAGATCTTCACGGGACAGCGAGCGCTGGAAGCTGCGAATCTGGCGGAACTGATTCGCAAGCGCGAGCAGTCGGGAATCGCGC
The DNA here is from genome assembly GCA_046727175.1 of Acidobacteriota bacterium. Classification (GTDB taxonomy): domain Bacteria; phylum Acidobacteriota; class Vicinamibacteria; order Vicinamibacterales; family 2-12-FULL-66-21; genus JBKPCD01. The sequence continues at coordinate 14,747 of JBKPCD010000167.1, forward strand.
CGCCATCGGCCATCGTGCGCGAGCTGACGCCGGAGATCGATCGCGGGATCATGCGCTGCCTGCGGCCGCAGCCGGAAGAACGGCCGGCCTCGGCACTGGCCGTTGCGGCCGCGCTGCCCGGCGGCGATCCGCTCGCGGCGGCCCTTGCGGCCGGCGAGACGCCATCGCCAGAGATGGTCGCTGCTGCAGGGAGCAGTGAAGCAATTGCTGTCGGGTGGGCTGCGGCGGGACTCGCCTGGGTTGCCGTAACGATGGCGGCACTGGTGCTGATCGATCAGCGAATCCTGTTGATCAATCGTGTCCCGCTGCCCAAGCCTGCCGAGGCCCTCACAGATCGCGCGCAGGAAGCGCTCGCGACACTCGGCTACACGACGCCGCCGGCAGCAACGGCATCCGGATTTGCCGTATCACTCGATTATCCGCGGTACATCGACGAGACATCCACGGCCCGCGATCGATGGCAGAAGCTTGCCGTCGAGCGACCGGAATCAATCATTCTCTGGTATCGGACCAGCCCGCGGCCGCTCGTGCCGATCGGCAACGAGAACAACGTCGCGGCAACGAATCCACCATTCAACGTCAGCGGCATGGCGCTCGTCGTCGTGGACGCGTCCGGTCGGCTGTCGGAGTTCCATGCGGTGCCGGAGCCGATTGAGAGCGAGCAGCCGCATGGCTCGACGAATTGGGCTGCATTGTTCGCGGCAGCCGGCATCCCGATGACGGCGTTCACACCGGCGAAACCGCGATGGATTCCGCTCGTTTACGCCGACGAGCGCGCTGCGTGGGAAGGTCGATTGCCGAACCAGCCGGACATCACGCTGAGGATTGACGCTGCTGCGTATCACGGTCGTCCCGTCTTCTTCAGCACGTCAGGCCCGTGGTCGCGCTCCGCGCGCTCGCAACCCGCGACGGGTTCCATTTTCACGCAGGTCGTTGACTCGATCGCGAACGTCATGATGCCGGCCCTCATGGTCGTCGGCGCTGTTCTCGCGCGTCGGAATGTTCGACTCGAACGCGGAGACCGCGTCGGTGCGTTCCGGGCAGCGTCGATCGTCTTCATCACGAGTCTTGCGGCCTGGCTGCTCGGCTCAACGCACGTTGCAAGCCTCGGGCTGGAAATCACGCGCGTCTTTGCGGCTATTGGCGTCGCGCTGTTCAACGCCGCCGTGTTGTGGATGACGTATCTCGGCCTCGAACCTTACGTCCGTCGATCGTCACCCGACAGCCTCATTGGCTGGACACGCGTGATCAGCGGCAGCTGGAGAGATCCTCACGTCGGCAAGGACATGCTCGTCGGCATCTCGGCCGGGCTCGCGATGACACTGGTGTTCGCGCTCTATTACCTGTTGCCGCCTCTCTTCGGACGGCCGGAGCCGATGCCCGTTGTATCAGGGCTCAGACCGTTCAGCGGATCGCGGTACGTGTTCTCGCAGTTGGTCAGCCAGATTACGAGCGCGATCACGTCGGGCATGCTCGGGACAGCAGGGATCGCCGCTCTTCTAATGCTCCTGAAGCGCCGCTGGCTTGCCGTGATCGCCGCAATCGTCTGGTTCACACCGGTCGTCGTTCAGGGAATGTTCAATCCCGGGTATCCGGTCCTGCAGATTGTTCTGGGCATCGCGATCATCAGCGTCTTTATCGCTGTCGTGATCAGATTCGGGCTCCTGGCCGCCATCGCTGCGCTGGCGACGCACTTCGTGCTGCTGGGCGCGCCCTTGACGGCCGACCTCACCGGCTGGCGGGGTTCAGCGGCGCTCTGGTACATCGGAGTGATTGCCGCGGCCGGTCTCGGCGCGTGCTACACCGCGCGCTCGACCCACGCCGACCGTCCGTCGCGTGCTATTGGGGACAGCCAATCGTGACATCCACCACTGGCTGCCACGCTTGGATGCCCCGGTTGGATGGCACGGTTGGATGTCCCACCTGGCTGTCCCAGTTGGCTGGCACACGTGCCTGTCCCAGTTGGCTGGCACCGTTGGATGTCCCACCTGGCTGGCACGATTGGATGTCCCCGTCACTTGGCGCGGCGGCGGACTTGAATTCTCACTGGCGTGCCTAACAGGCCGAAGGATTCGCGCAACCGGTTGATCAGGTAACGCTCGTAGGAAAAGTGAAACTCGGTCGCTACGTTCGTGAAGAACACGAACGTGGGTGGTGCGACACCCGTCTGAGCGGCATACAGGATCCGAACCTGTCTCCTGCCAGGACTCACCGGTGGATGGACCGCACTGACGGCCTGGATGAAGCGATTCAGCTCCGCGGTCGGGATGCGGCGCTTGCGGGCCTCGGCGACCTTGTCGATCGTTTCGAGGACCCTCCCCGTCCGCTCACCTGTTGCTGCAGAGATGTGAAGGAGCGGCGCGTAATCCAGGAACTTCAGCTGCCGACGAAGATCCTCGTCGAAGGTCTTCGAGAAGTCCGTGCCTCGTCCCTTCATCAGATCCCACTTGTTGGCGGCGAGGATGACTCCGCACCCGGCTTTGTCGGCTTCACCCGCGATGGCGGCGTCTTGATCCGTCGCTCCCTCGGTTGCGTCAACCACAATGACGGCAACATCGGCCTCCTCGATGGCGCGCCGGGCGGCAACGACGGCGACTGCTTCGAGCTGTCCCGACCTGGCGATTCTGCCCGGACGGCGAATGCCCGCAGTATCAACAATCCGAAATGTTCGCCGATGCCAGCGCAGCAATGCGTCCACGGTATCCCGTGTGGTGCCTGGAATCTCGCTGACGAGCGCACGCTCCTCCTTCAGCAAGCGATTCAGGAGCGATGATTTACCGACGTTTGGCCGGCCGACGATCGCGACCACCATCAGCGCCGGTTCCTGCGTCCGGCCCGATTCACGTCGCGTGGGCAGACGCTCAACGACCTCGTCGAGGAGATCGCCGATTCCCTGACCAGGTTCGGCGGCGATCTCGACCACTGGTTCGAAGCCGAGCTCGTAGAACTCGAGCGCCCGCCCGCGCGCGCGCCGATCGTCCGTCTTGTTGACCGCGAGGATGACAGGCACGGAGGCGGATCGAAGCGCAGCCGCAATCTCCTGATCGGCCGGCACTAACCCTTCTCGGCCATCCACGACCAGGACAATCACATCCGCGCTTGCCAGCGTCCGGCGCCCGTGCTCGACAACCAGCGCCTGCAGCGGATCCTCGCTGGCTCCAAACATCCCGCCGGTATCGACAAGCGTGAACGTGGTGCCCTGCCACTCCGCGGGCTGGGCGATGACATCGCGAGTCGTTCCGGCAATCGGCGTCACGATGGCTCGACGTGAGCCGGTCACGCGGTTGAAAAGTGTCGATTTGCCGACGTTCGGGCGGCCGACCAGGACCACCGCAGGGCCGCCGGCCGAGCGTTTCAGGGACATGTAGAAAATGTAGTTAGCACCGGCCTTGACAGCGTAAGTCTAACTATTTATAGTATTTAGAATTCCTGAGGAGCGCCTAAGCATGATCAAGGTTGACATCGTCAACGAGGTATCGAAGGTCGCCGACATCACCAAGGTCAAGGCCGAGGTAGCGGTGGACGCCGTCTTCGATGCGATGCGGCTGTCGATGCAGCGCGGCGAGCGGATCGAGCTCCGCGGCTTTGGCGTCTTTCAGGTCAAGCCCCGCAAACGTGGCATCGGCCGGAATCCGCGAACGGGCAAGGAGGTCCGGATTCCACCCGGACGCACCATTCGGTTCAAGCCGGGCAAGGATCTCCAGAACATCGGCGGCTGAACGCTGTTCCCGCTTTGACACACGATCCATCCGGCGAAAGCTTCCCCCGTTGGGAAGGCCCGCAGTCTCCTGAATACCCGGTCGAATTCTCGACCGCGCCGCCCCCCCTGCCGCGCCGGCGTGACCGCTTCAAGGATCGGCGCTGGCTGCACGTCGCGTTGCTGCTGCTCACGGTCGTCACGGCGACACTCGCCGGCATTCGATATTATGGCTCGTTTGCGTCTGACATCGGTCAGCACGCCGCGCGGATCTCGATACTTAGCGGATTGTGGTACGCCCTCCCAGTGGTGCTGATCCTCGGAGCACACGAACTGGGGCATTACGTGCTGTGCCGCCGCTACAACGTCGATGCCTCGCTCCCCTACTTCATTCCGGCGCCAATCGGGTTCACGGGAACGTTCGGCGCGGTGATTCGGATCCGTGAGGCGTTTCCAACGCGCGCGGCGCTTTTCGATATCGGAGTTGCGGGCCCCATCGCGGGCTTCGTGGCGCTCACGCCATTCCTCTTCTGGGGGTTGTCGCTCTCGAGAATCATACCGCTGCCGAAGGGAGTCGGGCAGGTCGCGTTCGGTGAGCCGCTGCTCTTCAAACTTGCAACGTACCTCGTGTTTGGTCCGATTCGCGATGGTCTGGCGCTGAATGCTCATCCGATGGTCTTCGCTGCGTGGTTCGGTATGCTCGCGACGGCGCTCAACCTTCTCCCGTTCGGCCAACTCGATGGTGGACACATTTCCTACGCCGCTCTCGGCAGGTACTCCACGCCGGTATCTGTCCTGACCGCTGGGACCGCTGTCGTCATGACCTTCGTCTCCACCAGCTGGCTGCTTTTCACGATCATCATGCTGGTGATGCTGCTCGCATTCGGTCCCTCTCACCCTAAGGTCCTCTACGAAGACGAGGAAATCGGCCGTGGGCGTCAGGCGATCGCGATCGCGGCTCTCGCGATGCTGGTTCTCTGCTTCACTCCGGTTCCGATCGAGTTCCTTCAGTAGAACGCATCTCCTACAAGACGTTCAACGGGTCCACATCGACCATCGTCCGCCTGGCAACCTCGGGTCGGCTGGCGAGCGCCTGCCGCAGCGCCTCACGCATCCCGCGGCGGTTCGTCCCTTTGATGAAGAACTGGGCGCGATGCTCTCCTTTCAAGCGGCTCAGCGGAGCGGGGGCTGGACCTAGTACGCGGTACGGATCGCCGGATGACCGCACGCGACGAATGAGATCGGCGGCATCCTGCATCGCCGTGTCGAACGTTCGCGCCTTGACGACTGCGTTGATCAAGGCAACGGCGGGCGGATATCGCATCGCCCGTCGAAACGCGATCTCGTCGCTGAAAAACGCACCGTAGTCCTGACGGCAGGCGTGCCGGATGCTGTAGTGATTGGGAAACAGCGTCTGGACGATCGCTTCGCCGCGGACGTGGCCGCGCCCCGCTCGCCCGACGACTTGCGTGAGGAGCTGAAACGTGCGCTCGGCCGCTCGGAAATCCGCGATCCCCAGACCGACATCGGCGGATATCACGCCGACGAGCGTCACGCGCGGGAAATCGTGTCCTTTCGCAATCATCTGAGTGCCCACGAGCACGTCCAGGTCACCAGCTGCGAAGCGCGCCAGGAGACTCGAGAGCGCTCCGCGCTTGCGAATCGTGTCGCGATCCACTCGCGCGACCCGTGCGCCCGGAAACTTCTCGACGATTTCACCCTCGACCCGCTCCGTGCCGAAGCCGACCTGCTCGAGGAACGAGCCGCCGCAGGTCGTGCAGACGCTTGGAATGGGCAGCGAGAAGTTGCAGTAGTGGCAGCGCGCGCGTCGTGCCGCCCTATGGACGATCAGCGAGAGGCTGCAGTTCGGGCAGTCGAGCGTGGCACCGCACTGCCGGCAGATCACCGATGTCGCGAAACCGCGCCGATTGAGGAGCACCATCACCTGTTCGCGCGCCTCGAGCCGTCTGGTGATGGCATCGCACAACACGCTGCTGAGGATCAGGTCCGGTCCGGCGGCGGCGTATTCCTGCCGCATATCGACAACCCGCACGTCGGCGAGCGGGCGGTCCAGGATCCGCCTGTCGAGCGTCACGAGCGCGTAGCGCCCGTTTTGCGCGTTCTGATAGCTCTCGAGAGAGGGCGTCGCAGAGCCGAGGACGACGAGCGCATCGGCGTGGCGGCCGCGGATTATCGCAACGTCGCGTCCGTTGTATCGCGGCGTCTCGTCCTGCTTGTAGGACGCATCGTGCTCTTCGTCGACAATGACCAGTCCCAGTGCTCGCAATGGCGCGAACACGGCCGATCTCGTGCCGACGACGACGTCGACATCGCCGCGCCGGATGCGCTGCCACTGGTCGTGCCGCTCACCGTCTGAGAGTCCGCTGTGCTGGATCGCCACCGCATCGCCGAACGCGTTTCGAACGACCGCTGCGACGGCCGGAGTGAGCGCGATCTCCGGCACGAGTATCAGCACTCCTCTCTGTTGGCTCCGGACCTTGGCTGCCAGGCGCAGGTAGATCTCCGTCTTGCCGCTGCCAGTAACGCCGTGCAGGAGCGCGGTGTGAAACGTGCGCGCCTCCGCCAGCTCGGACAGACGCCCCAGCGCAACACCCTGCTGCGGCGTCAGCGTCAGCTGGGCGGTTGCCGCAAGCGGGCTTTCGAGATCGTGAGGATCGCGTTCGATTCGGCGCCGGACGAACGTGACCAGGCCCAGCGCCTTCAACCGCGCCAACGTTGCGGCGCCAATCCCCTGTTGCGCCAAAGTTCCTGAATCGATCCCGTCGGGCGCGCCTTGGAGAAGGTCGAGCGCCTCACGCTGTCGCGCGCCGAGACGAGGCGCCGCTTCGATCGCCGTTGACTTGCCCACGCTGTCGACGATGTCCTGACCCTCGGCCGTGAGCATCGCGAGCCGCACAGTACGAGAGGCATCAGACGTACCCTTGAGCGGGTTCGTGATGGTGATCAGGCCATCGCGCTCCAGCGTCATCAGCGCCGTGTGTCCGCCGCGACCGGCTGCGACGATCCGCACTGGTTTTCCCGCACCGAGTCGCTCGAGGATCGCGCGCCGGTGCCCACGTTCGGTGAGCATCGCGCCGTGACCGCGTTCGGTAATCTGCGCGTACCGCTCCGTCTCGATCCACGCGCGTGGGGGCATGGTCGCGGCAATCGCCGCTCCGATGCCGCATGCGTAATACTCGGCAACCCACGCTGCCAGCTTGACGACGTCGTCGGGCAAAAAGGGATCGGGGTCGAGGATGTCGACAATCGGCTTAATCTCTGACGCTTGCCGGGATTCGGGGTTCGGGGTTCGGGATTCGGCCCTCCCGAACCGGTGGCTCCGTAGCTCGGTAGTTCGGTGGCTCGTTGAATCCGGAATGCCACGTTTCGCGGTTGGTGTTCGGGTTGCGCGCGTTGTTTCGGACTCGAAGACTGCCGTTTCACTGGACTCGAACGTCGAACCGCGAGCCCCGAGCCCCGAATCCCGAACCCCGGTTTCGCTCAGCGAAGAACCAATCACCAATCCCGTCATGATCCGTTTCCCGAGCGGCACGAGAACGCGTGTGCCGACGGTCGGCTCGCGAAAGGTGTCCGGAACGCCGTATGTCAGAGCATCGAGCGCGGGGACGGGCACGGCGACGCGAACGAGGCGCATCCGCGCTACTCGTCGGAGGAAGGCTCGTGGAGGAGCCCTCGCGCCTTCTTCATGTCTTCCCAGACGTCGCGTTTGCGATCGGGACTGCGCAGCAGGAATGCCGGATGGAACGTAGGGATTAGTTTCGCGCCGCGATAGTCGTACACACGTCCGCGCAGCCGTGAGATCGGGTCCTGGGTTTTGAGGAGGGCTCTGGCTGCGAAGGTGCCGAGCGCAACGATCACCTTCGGTTTGATGGCGTCAATCTGCTGAAACAGAAACGGCTCGCACGTGTCGACCTCGTCCGGGTCGGGGTTTCTGTTCTCGGGTGGCCGGCACTTGATCACGTTCGCGATGTAGACGTCCTCGCGGCGCAATCCGATTGCCTCGATGATCTTCGTCAGCAACTGCCCTGCGCGTCCAACGAACGGAATACCTTGGAGATCTTCATCCGCTCCTGGCGCTTCGCCGACGAACATGAGGTCCGCGCTGGGGTTGCCGACGCCGAAGACGATCTGCCGGCGTCCGAGCGCGTGCAGCTTGCACCGCGTGCAGTCGCCGAGTTCGGCACGCACCGCATCGAGGACCGCTTGCGCCGACCGCGCGACCGTCAGCGGAATCGTGTCGAGACGTCGCGGCTCGGGCTCCTCCGTCGCACGCAACGAGCCATCGCCGCGTGCCCGCCAGCGGACGTCGCTGCTGATGCCGTCGACGCCGAGCTCCTCATAAAAACGCAGATGTTCAGCTAATTGCTGCTTGTCCAAGATTAGGTCAGAAGCTAGAAAGTAGAACGTCAGGGCTCACCATCGCGTTCGGTTCGTGGATTTTAGCAGGCCGCAGAAAAAAGCCGGCCTGATAGAAAATGGCAAATGGGAGATGGCAAAATGCTCAGGCTTTTTCCATTTTCCATCTGCCAGGACGCGTTTTTCAGCATCCTGTTAGCTTTAGAGCTTCTGGCGCCAGTTGAGTCAGAGGATTAGAAGTTACAGCGGCAGAGATCACGATCGCTCTAGCTTCTGA
>JBKPCD010000168.1:0-13434 GCA_046727175.1 Acidobacteriota bacterium
GCTGATGTCCCAATCGGGACGGCAGCGCTGCAGCACGGCGCGCAGGTCGAGGCGCAGCTCCTCCACCGTCGGCCGGCCGAAGAACCAGTAGCCGTTGTAGATCTTGTAGACACGCAGGCCGGGCTCGAGCACCAGCGTGTGAGGGATCATCGGATTGTGTTGCGGGTCGGTGTATTCCGCGATGTCGAGATCCTTCTGCACTTTGCGCCCAGGGTCCGAGAGAAACGTCCACTGGGCGCCGACGCCATTGCGGAACTCGTTCGTCTCGAGCAGGTTGTCCGTCGAGATGGTGACGAGACGGCAGTAGCCGACCTGCATCTCGCGATGGAGTTGCAGGAGCCCTTCGTGCTGTCTCCTATCCTTTGGACAGAAACCTCCGCGGGAGAGCACCAGCACGAGCGGATCGCCTCCTTGCAACTCCGAGAGCGTGCGGTGCGTGCCCCGGTGATCTGAAAGCTCGTAGTCGGGAAAGATCGCACCGGGAACGATGTCCGCCCTCACCGGCGGACGCTTTCGATGTTGCGCACGCCATCTTTCGCCGCCTCCTCCGGAGTCTTGCCATCCTGACGAGCGACGATGTAGGCGGCGTAGAACCCAGACCAGTGGTGCTTGGGAGCGGTCGGTTCGTACTCGCCATGGTGCTTCTCGGCTTCTTTCAGGAGCTCGGTGAGCGTCGCGACGTCGAAGTTGCTCAGGCCTCGTCCGGGGAGACGCGTCTTGATCTCCTGGAGCAGCCAGCTGTTGCCGTCTGGATCGCTGAAAGAAACGAAAGAGAAATAGGAACGACGTTCCGGGTCCGGTCCCGGCACGCGCCCCTTCGTCCCGGCGACACGGATGAGGTTGCCGTCGAAATGGAACACTTCGCTCACGTCGACGCCGCGTCCGACGAGCTCAGAACGTGCCGCCTCGACATCGTCGACGATGAGGAACGTTCCCTGCATTGAGCCCGGGACGGCTGTCGTGAGTCCCTTGCCGACGAAGATGGAGCACGGTGAGCCGGGAGGTGTCAGCTGCACGACATGCCAGTCGTCACCTTCGGCGAAATCGGCGTCCAGCCGCCACCCCAATCTCTGGTAGAAGCGCTTCGCGCGATCGACGTCGGACACCGGAAGGACGATGACCTCGAGCTTCAGGGCCACCGTCGCAGGTGTGGGGATTGGTTCTTTGCTCATCTGTGTGGCGCTCATTCTGACCTCCGTCTGATCATTCCCCGTCTGCTTGTAACGACGATGCAAGAGGATGCTCGCCCAGGGCGAAATCGTCCATGAGACTTTGGTATCGGTTCCGGCTCATCTGCGCGCGCACGACGGCAGTCGACGGCGCCCACCGGGCCGGTCACACCAGCGTCGACACGAGTACGCATCGTTCACTTGACCGACTGATACCAAAGTATCACCGATACGATCGTCCAATAGATTCGACAACGCGCGTCTGGTTTCATTCTGGTCGAGAAGGTCACAATGAAGCGCCTCGCCGGACTGAGCCACGCCGCTTCACTCCGAACCGGAATCATCGTTGCCGCGAGGGTGGTTCTGGCTTTCTCATCAACGTCCCTGATGCGGACCTCACAGACCTCCGCAGACGCGTGTCGGCGACGCGGTGGTCCAATTGCGAAACGATGACGGATCGATCGCAGGGCGTCAGCTCGAAAAGCTGCAAGCGCTCGTTCGCTACTGGGGCACGGGCTACGACTGGCGAAAGTTGGATGCGAAGCTGGTCGACAACGGTGGACACTTCGCCGCGCGGGAGCACCCAGAACTCTTTGCGGCCAAACGACGGGCCGCCTTCAGATCACTCCGGGAGGCGCTGATGACCGCCGCCACGAACGATCCGCTCGCCCCGAGAACCAGCACGACGGTCAGCGCTGAGCAGCGGATGAAAGATCTCAGCATAACCCTGCCGGCGCCACCAAGGCCCTTCGGGACGTATGCGGAAGCAGTCCAGACCGGCAATCTGCTCTTTCTGAGCGGCATGCTTCCAACAGCGCACAACGGCCCGGCGTTCGTCGGGCGCGTGGGTGCGGAACTGGACGTTGAAACGGCAGCACGGGCGGCTCGCCTCGCCGCGTTGAATGCTCTCGCGGTTGCGCGCGATCACCTGGGATCGCTCGACAGAGTGACGCGCATCGTTCGACTCGGCGTGTCTGTGGCGACATCCGGGGATGTGCGCGATCAGCCGAAAGTCGCGGATGGCGCTTCCAATCTGCTCCAGGACGTGTTCGGAGAAGCGAGGAACCCCTGCCGCCTCGTGTACGGCGTTGCGAGCCTTCCGCTCGGCGCACCAGTGGAGCTGGAAGTCATTTTCGAGGTGAAGGCTGAATGAAAGCTGCACAAATGGTTTGAGGATTCGGAGGGCATTATGGCAACGACACGCGTCGCAATCGCGTCCATGACGGCACAGGTTCCGAAGCCGGGGATGGACTTCCAGATGGTCGAGCGCAAGATTCCGGAACCGGGTGCGGGACAGGTACGCATCAAGGTCCAGGCCTGCGGTGTGTGCCACAGTGACGCGTTCACCATCGAAGGCACGTGGCCGGGCATTCAGTATCCGCGGGTTCCAGGGCACGAGGTTGCGGGGATCGTCCATGAAGTCGGTCCGGGCATCTCGGCGTGGAAGACGGGGCAGCGCGTCGGCGTCGGCTGGCACGGCGGCCACGATGGCACGTGTCGTCAGTGCCGGCGTGGCGATTTTCGCAATTGCGAGCATCTGCAAGTCCCGGGCATCAGCTATGACGGCGGCTATCAGCAGTACATGATCGCTCCCGTGGAGGCGCTGGTACCGATACCGGAAAGTCTCCAGGACGTCGAGGCGGCTCCTTTGTTGTGCGCGGGCATCACCACCTACAACGCCCTGCGACACTGCGGTGCGTTCCCCGGCGATCTGGTTGCGGTGGAGGGCATCGGCGGACTGGGTCACCTCGGGATTCAGTTCGCAAACAAGTTCGGGTACAAGGTCGCCGCGATCGGGCGTGGATCCGACACGGCGGCGCTTGCAACCCAACTCGGCGCGAGCGTGTACATCGACAGCGCGTCCACGAAGCCAGCGGAAGCCCTTCGACAACTGGGCGGAGCGCAAGTCATTCTCGCGACGGCCCCAAGCTCGAAAGCGATGTCAGAGCTCGTCGACGGTCTGGCGCCGAACGGCCGGCTCATGGTGGTGGGCGCGACAGCTGATCCCATTGAGGTCACACCGGTCCAGCTCATTACGGGCATGCGAACGATTCAGGGCTGGAACACGGGAACACCAGCCGATGGCGAGGACACCCTGCACTTCGCGGAACTGACCGGCGTGCGTCCGATGATTGAAACATATGCGCTCCAACGTGCAGGCGAGGCGTACGCGCGCATGATGAGCGGCCACGCACGATTTCGCGTCGTGCTGACAATGTGAAGCTACCGCACCAACGCAACCTGCTTACGCACGCGGTGCGCAAATATGACACCGGGCGAGCCTTACGACACGGCTGTTCGATCGGTCCCGTTCGCGCAATGGCTCGAGCCACCGAGCAATCGAGCGACCTCGGTGGCGATGATGGTGTTCGTCATGCTCGCACCATTTCAGATCTTGATCCACTCACAATCAAAGGAACGTGTCGTGGAACACCCGACGTTCTATCGCACCGCGACGATCGATGGGCTCAACATCTTCTACCGGGAGGCGGGCTCGAAGGACGCGCCGACGCTGCTTCTGCTGCATGGCCTGCCGTCTTCATCGCGCATGTTCGAGCCGCTCTTCGCACGACTGTCCGACCGGTATCACCTGGTCGCACCGGATTACCCTGGGTTCGGCCACAGCGACTGGCCGGCTCCCAAGACGTTCGCGTACACGTTCGATCACTACGCGGAGATTGTCAGCCACTTCACCGAAGCGCTCGGGCTCTCACGTTACACGCTGTACATGCAGGACTACGGTGGGCCCGTGGGCTTTCGCATGGCGTTGGCCCACCCCGACCGAGTCCAGGCGCTCATCGTTCAGGACGCCGTCGCGCACAACGAAGGGCTCGGCGCGAACTGGAAAACACGACGCGCGTTCTGGGCGGATCGCGCCGCCAACGAGACGGCGCCTCGAACGAACCTCTTGTCCCTGGCAACGACGCGGACGCGCCACGTTGGGAACGATCCGAGCGTCGAGCGTTACGACCCTGATCTGTGGACGGATGAATTCGCGTTCCTCAACAGGCCGGGTCAGGCGGACATTCAGAGCGACCTTTTCTACGACTACCGTACCAACGTCGACGCCTATCCCAAGTGGCAGGTCTGGATGCGCGACAGGCAGCCGCGTCTTCTCGTGATCTGGGGCAAGTACGACTTGTCATTCGAGCCTTCCGAGCCGCACGCCTATCAGCGCGACGTGCCGAGCGCCGAGGTGCACGTGCTCGAGGCGGGGCATTTCGCCCTGGACACCGCTGCTGAGGACATCGCCGCCCTCGTGCGCGGCTTTCTCAGCTCTCTACCCACCAGTCCCGTGAAGAAAAGGGAGGCACTGCGATGAACCTTCAAGCCGTTCGGAGATGACGCGGCGTTCGCGAAGATGGCCTGTCACGAGTGCCATACGGCGATGAAGGCGCGCGACTTTGTCTTTGCGAGCGACACCGAAAGGTACGGACATACGAGGAGAATCTGTCGTGACGCATCAACGCGAACAACTCCTGAATGAGATCGCAGCCAAGCGGACATTTCGCACAATCGACGGATTGTCGATTCGCTTCGTGGAAAGCGAATGGCGACACGCCAACGCTCTGGTGCTCAGTCCCTGGCCTGAGAGCGTGCCGGCCATCGTTGGAAGTCCGATGGAGGACTAAGCGAGATCATCTCGCGGGCGACCCGCTGACGCACCAGCAGGCGCACGAAATCCAGCCGTTCGGCCACCAACTACGAAGGATGATGTCATGCGTGCAGTGCAGGTGAGCAAGCCCGGCGGGCCGTTTGAGCTGGTCGAGCGAGAGGTCCCGCAGCCGGGACCCCGGCAGGTCCGAGTCAAGGTGCAAGCCTGCGGACTCTGTCATAGCGATGCCCTGACAAAGGAAGGCCACTGGCCAGGCATTGCCTATCCGCGCGTGCCGGGCCACGAGATCGCCGGTGTGATCGATGCCGTTGGATCCGAGGTGCCGCGGTGGAGGGCCGGGCAACGCGTCGGCGTCGGATGGTTGGGAGGATACTGCGGTCACTGCGAATCATGCCGGCGTGGGAACTTCATCACCTGTGTCAACCAGCAGATCACTGGCATCACGATGGACGGGGGGTATCAAGATTTCGTGGTAGTCCCCTTCGAGGGCCTGGCGTTGATTCCGGACGAGATCAGTCCCGTTGATGCCGGTCCACTGATGTGCGCTGGCATCACCACGTTCAACTCGTTGCGCAACAGCGGCGCCCGCGGAGGAGACAGGGTAGCGGTCCTCGGCATAGGCGGTCTTGGCCACCTCGCCATCCAGTTCGCATCGAAGATGGGCTTTGACACGATCGCGATCGCGCGCGGCCAAGACAAGGAACTGTTGGCGAGACAACTCGGTGCGGGCCACTACATCGACAGCACGGTGCACGACCCTGCCGCCGAACTGCAGCACGCGGGCGGCGCGAAGATAATCATGGCGACCGCCACCAACGCCCAGGCAATGGCGGCAACCATCGGCGGCCTTTCGGTAGACGGGCGTTTGGTCGTGCTCGGCGCCGACTTTACCCCGATGCCGCTCAACACTGCCGGATTGATCGGCAAGCGGGCCGGCATCTATGGCTGGCCGTCGGGTTCATCGATCGATTCCGAGGACACCATGAGGTTCTCGGCGTTGACCGGCGTGCGTCCGTTGACTGAGACGTTTCCGCTCGAAAAAGCCCAGGAAGCATACGACTGGATGATGAGCAACAAGGCACGGTTTCGTGTCGTCATCACGACCGGCAACTAAAATGGCGCTCGCCGACAGACGCACAATGGAGCATCTAGACCAACCGAGCTGGTGACGCGATTCAGCTCAATGGTGGCCTCCCGAAGCATGGTAAATTCCAACGAGACGCCGCGAGCCGATTGGCGGTCGAGGAATGAGATGTCCACAGTAGCAGTTCACCGTGCTACGCACGTGACTGGGATAGCCCCGCAGTTTCTCGTCGATGACCTTGACCGAGCGATCGCGTACTACTGTGACAAGCTTGGCTTCGAGCTCGATTTTAAATATCAGGCGTTCTATGCGGCCGTCAGGCGTGACGGATTCGCGATACACCTCAAGCATGCGCCGAAACTGGCCGCGGACAGAGAACACCGGAAACAGAACGAACATCTGGACGCGTACATTTCCGTGTCGGGCATCCGCGGTTTGTTCAGCGAGTTGGAACTGCGTGGCGCTCGAGTGATCAAGCCGCTTGAAGAAAGACCGTGGGCATGCCTCGATTTTTACGTCGAGGATCCTGACGGCTACATTCTCTGCTTCAGTGAACAGAAGCCTGACGCTCTCTGATGAAACCTTAGCCGTGAAACGTAAAATATGAGGGCATTGGCCTGCTTCTCGTCGGGTACCACTCATTGACGGTACTCCAGAGAAATCTTCTCCCACATCGACGTCGGGGACGGACGCGTTTGGATGTTCCCGGAAGGCGTCAAGTATTTCGCAGGAGACCTTTCGGAGCAGGAGCAGAAGGTCGTCCGGGCGACTCACTTCGCGCCTGCCGCGGACCTGTTCACACAGAAGCTCGATGGCGTCGCCTGGAGGTCCAAGCCGAGCTCGTACATCCTGGCCACCGTCCCGATGCGGAAAGCCGTTGTTCTGGAACCAACGATAGATGCCGTCCGAACGCCGGAGCCGCAGCACGATCTCGTATGGACCGCCTGAGGCGATCGATTGTGTGAAGGCCTGGATGACGTGAAGAAGGTCCTCTGGGTCGAAAAAGGAAGCAACTCATCACGCTGGTCAAGTGATCTGATACGAAGGTATCGTGATACCTTCGTCTGATGGATCCGACGTAGCGCGTCTGGTTTCATCTGTTCGAGGCGATCCGCATGAAGCCGCTCGAACGCCTGCCCCACCCCACCGCGTTACTTGGGCTCTTTACTGAGACGAGGTCGTTGGAGGCGCCTCCCATGTCCTTCCTATCCTCGGTCAACTACGGGGCCTCGCGGGCGCTGCTCTCCGGCTCTCTCCTGATCCTCGGCGGCTGCGGCGGCGGCAAAGCGGCGTCAGACGCTCCACCGCCTACAGTGGAAGTCGCCACCGTCATTCAGCGCGACACTCCGATTTACAGCGACTGGGTGGCCACGCTGGACGGATATGTGAACGCGGAGATACAGCCTCGAGTTTCCGGGTACATCATCAAGCAGAACTACCGGGAAGGAGCGGTGGTACGGAAAGGCGACGTGCTCTTTGAGATCGATCCGCGGCCCTTGAAGGCTGCCCTCGATCAGGCAAAGGCGCAGTTGGCCCAGGCGGAGGCCCAACTCGGCAAGGCCACCCTCGATGTCGAACGTGACACGCCGTTGGCGGAGGCGCGCGCAATCGCCCAAAGCCAGCTCGATACGGAACTTCAGGCGAAGCTCGGCGCCCAGGCTTCGGTTCTGGCGGCCAAGGCGAACGTCGAGCAAGCCGAACTCAACCTGGAGTTCACGAAAGTCACATCGCTGGTGAGTGGAATCGCCGGCATCGCGCGCGTTCAGATCGGAAACCTCGTCGGGCCCACCTCCGTCCTCACGTCCGTTTCACAAGTCGATCCGATCAAAGCCTACTTCACGGTGAGCGAGCAGGTGTTCCTGGATTTCCATCGCCGGTTCCCGACCGAACAGAGCGTCGAGGCGCAGCGGAAGCGCATACCGCTTCAGCTGATGCTCGGGGATGGAAGCACTTATGAACACACTGGAACGATTTCCTTCGCCGATCGCGAAGTCAATGCGGCGACCGGGACGATCCGCATCGCCGGTGTCTTTCCCAATCCCAATAATCTTCTTCGCCCCGGCGGATACGGACGCGTTCGGCTCTCCGCACGGACGGCGGTTGGCGCCATGCTGATTCCGCAGCGCGCTGTAACCGAGCTGCAGGGCAGTTACCAGGTAGCCGTGGTGAGCGCGGATAACAAGGTATCGATCCGTTCCGTTACGGTCGGCGACCGCGTCGGGAACCTCTGGATCGTAACCGACGGTCTGAAAGCTGGCGAACGCGTGATTGTCGAGGGCCAATTGAAGATAAGAGATGGCACAGTCGTCAATGCAGTCGCTGACAAGTCTCCGGACGCAGGAGTATAACGTGTCGCGTTTCTTCATCAATCGACCAATCGTCGCGATCGTCATCTCTCTGCTCACGGTCATCGTCGGCGCAATCACCATTGTCAGCCTTCCCGTCTCGCAGTTTCCTGCGATCGCGCCGCCTGAAGTGCAGGTGCAGACGACCTACGTTGGTGCCGACGCACAGACGGTGGAACAGTCTGTTGCGACTCCCATCGAGCAGCAGATGAGCGGCGTCGACAACATGAACTACATGTACTCGGTCAACTCATCGACCGGCGAAATGCGGCTGATCGTCGACTTCGACGTGCGGACGGATCCCAATACCGACCTGATTCTCGCGCAGCTGCGGCAGGCACAGGCCGCCTCGCAGCTTCCGGTGGAGGTCACGAATTTTGGCGTGACGGTGCAGAAGACGCTCACCGCGCCGCTGATGCTCATCAGCCTGTATTCGCCCAACGGTGCCTACGACGCGAAATTCCTCTCGAATTACGCCTACATCAACCTCAACGATCAGCTGACCCGCGTCCCCGGCATCGGCAGCGTTCAGGTCTTCGGCGCAGGCCGGTATGCGATGCGGCTCTGGGTGAAGCCGGACCAACTGGCGAAGCTGGCGATCACCGTGCCCGACATCGTGACGGCGATTCAGTCACAGAATACCGTGAATCCTGCCGGTCAGATTGGCGGCGAGCCCGCACCAAAGGGGCAACAATTCAGCTACTCGGTGCGGGCGCAGGGGCGGCTCACGTCCCCTGAGGAATTCGAGCAGATCGTCGTCCGCGCGGCTCCAGACGGGGGGATCGTGCGGGTCAGGGACGTCGCCCGGGTTGAACTGGGCGCGCAGGATTACACCGTCATCGGTCATCTGAATGGACGGCCGAGCGCGATCATCGCGGTGTATCAGTTGCCGGGGTCGAATGCCGTGGAAGCGGCCAATGGGGTCAAGGCCCTTCTCGCCGAGCAGCGGCAGAGACTGCCGCACGGCGTCGATTACACGATTGCGCTGGATACCACGCGCGCCGTCACGGAAGGCATCAAAGAGATCGTCCAGACACTGCTGATTGCCATCGGTCTTGTGATCGTTGTGGTGTACGTCTTCCTGCAGGGGTGGCGCGCGACCCTCATCCCGCTGCTGGCCGTGCCCGTCTCGCTCATCGGGACGTTCGTCGTGTTCCCGGCGTTCGGGTTTTCCATCAACACGCTGTCGCTGTTCGGGCTCGTTCTGGCGATTGGCCTCGTAGTAGACGACGCAATCGTTGTGGTCGAAGCGGTCGAGCATCACATCGAAGAAGGCATGTCGCCGAAAGATGCGACGCTCAAAGCTATGGAGGAGATATCAGGACCAGTAGTGGGCATCGCTTTGGTACTTTCTGCAGTGTTCATCCCCACCGCATTCATCCCAGGTATTACCGGGCGCCTCTATCAGCAATTCGCGGTGACCATCGCGATCTCAGTCTGCCTCTCTGCCTTCAACGCGCTCACGTTGAGCCCCGCCCTGTCTGCACTGCTGCTGCGGCCGCGGAGCAGGAGCCGGGGCCTGCTGCGAAGGTTCTTCGACTGGTTCAACCGCGGTTTCGCGCGCGCGACAGACGGCTACGTACGTGTCGCCAGCGCTCTGATCCGGAAGAGCGTCCTCGCATTCGCGCTGCTGCTTGCGTGCGGCGGCCTCGCAGCCTTCTTCGGCGACCGCCTGCCTTCGAGCTTTCTGCCAGACGAGGACCAGGGATACATGTTTCTGAACCTGCAGCTCCCCAGCGCCGCGTCCCTGCAGAGAACCGAAGCGACCGCGCGCGAAATAGAAGAACTGCTGGCCAAGACGCCTGGCGTCGAGTCGACCACCAGCGTCATCGGCTTCAGCCTGCTCAGTCTCACCCGATCGAGCTACAGTGCATTCTTTTTCGTGACGTTGAAAGAATGGAAGGAACGACAAACGAGAGAAGAGCAGTATCAGTTCATCCGCCAGAGCGTGAACCAGAAACTCGCCGGCCTCCGGCAGGGCATCGCGTTCTCGTTTTCTCCTCCGGCCATTCCCGGTGTGGGAACATCCGGCGGCTTCACGTTCATTCTCGAAGACCGCTCGGGAAGTGACGTGGCGTTTCTCGCCGGCAACACCAACAAGTTCGTTGCCGCCGCGCGCAAGCGGCCGGAACTCGCCTCCGTGACGACGACATTCCTGCCCAGCGTGCCGCAGCAGTTCATCGTCGTGGATCGCGACAAGGTGCTCAAGCAGGGTGTCGACATCAAAGATGTGTATCGAACGATTCAGGCGTTCATGGGAGGGTCGTTCATCAACTACTTCAACCGGTTCGGCCGCCAATGGCAGGTGTATGTCGAGGCCGAGGGTGCCTATCGCGATCGGGCCGAGAACGTCGGAGAGTTCTACGTCCGGAACCGAGCCGGCGACATGGTGCCGCTGTCCGCGCTGACGAGATTCGAGTCACGTTCCGGTCCTGAATTCACCATGCGCTACAACCTGTACCGCTCGGCGCAGATCATTGGCAGTGCCGCGCCGGGACACAGCTCCGCCGAAGCGATGGCTGCTCTCGAGGAAGTCTTTGCCGAGACGATGCCTCCCGAAATGGGCTACGACTACCTGGGGATTTCGTTCCAGGAGAAGAAGGCGCAGCAGGGGGTGTCTCCATCGGTCATCTTTGGATTTTCGCTCCTCGTGGTGTTCCTGGTGCTCGCCGCTCTTTACGAGAGCTGGTCATTGCCGTTCAGCGTGCTCTTGAGCACGCCAGTGGCGGTCTTCGGCGCCTTGTTCATGCTGTGGCTGCGTCGCGCCGTGCTCAGTTCCTACTTGCCCCCGTACATGGTGCAGATTGAAACCGATGTGTACTCACAGATCGGGCTGGTCATGCTCATCGGCCTGACGGCAAAGAACGCGATCCTGATCGTCGAGTTCGCAAAGGACGCGCACGAAGGAGGGCAGCCGCTGACCGAGGCGGCTCTGGCCGCGGCGCGGTTACGCCTGCGGCCGATCCTGATGACGTCGTTCGCCTTCGTTTTGGGGTGCGTGCCGCTCTGGACCGCGAGTGGAGCCGGTTCTGTCGCGCGTCAGATTATGGGGACGACGGTGATTGGAGGCATGCTCGCCGCCACGCTCATCGCTATCTTCATCATTCCCGTGCTGTTCGTCGTCGTCGAGAGGATCGGCCAGCGCACAGGGAGAAGCGTGTCTCCTTCCATCTCTCCCCTGCCGGCGCACGGAGATTGAGATGGATGCGAGAAACGGCATTCTACGCGCCAGCCTTCTCGTGGCCCTGTCCTCGGGTTGCGTAATCGGTCCCAACTACAAAAGGCCGGTCGCGCCCGAGCCTTCGGCGTACAGAGGTGTATCAGCGGAACAGGCCGTCAAGCCGGATGTCGCGTCGTTCGGTGATGAGAAATGGTGGGAGGCGTTTCAGGATGACGCCTTGCGCGATCTCATTCGGTCTGCTCTCCAACAGAACTACGATGTGCGAATTGCGGCGGCACGGATTCTGGAGGCGCGCGCGCTGCTCGGCATCGCACGCGCAGACCAGCTGCCCGAGGTCAACGCCGCGGCATCTGTACTCAACGAACGTGCACCTCAGACTGCCGGGCGACCCGCCATTGAGACGAGCCCGGCACAGGTCAGTGTTTCACTCGCGTGGGAGCTGGATTTCTGGGGCAAATTCCGACGCGCCACCGAGTCTGCCCGCGCCAACCTCCTATCGGAGGAGTGGGCGCAGCGTCAAATCATCAGTTCACTCGTCAGCGATGTGGCGACCGCCTATTTTCAATTGCGCGAACAGGACCTCGAACTGGAGATCTCACGCCAGACGCTCGCCTCCAGAAGAGACTCGCTGCGCCTGACACAACTCCTTGCCGACCGTGGCGCCACCTCCATGCTCGATGTGCGACAGGCTGAACAACTCGTGTTCGGCGCGGGCGCCTCGATCCCTGATCTCGAACTGCGGATCGAGCAGCAGGAAAACTTCATCAGCATCCTCGTGGGGAAGAACCCTGAAGGCATCGTTCGAGGCCGGCGGCTCGTCGACCAGCCGCATCCACCGGAGGTTCCAGCGGGACTTCCGTCATCGCTGCTCGAACGCCGCCCGGACATCCTCCAGGCGGAGCAACAGCTGGTCGCAGCGAACGCACAAATCGGTGTTGCCAGGGCAGACTATTTCCCGCAAATCTCGTTGACCGCCCTGGGCGGATCTCAAAGCTCAGCTCTCACCCGGCTGTTCTCAGGTCCCGCGGGACTCTGGACCTTCGGCGCCACCGCGCTGCAACCGGTCTTTGAAGGAGGGAGAATTCGGAACCGCGTCAGGTTTGCCGAAGCCCGCGCTCAAGAGGTGACGTTCGCCTATCAACGCACGGTGCAGCAGGCGTTTCGCGAGGTGTCCGATGCGCTCGTTGCCTATCGGAAAAGCCAGGAGGTTAAGATCCAGCAGCAGCAGCTGACCAATGCCGCGGAAGACGCAACCAAGTTGTCGAACATGCGCTACCGGGGCGGCGCCGCGAGCTACCTCGAAGTCCTGGATAGCGAGACGAGATTCTTTGCTGCGCAACTCGCGCTGGCGCAAGCTGAGCTCCGCGAGCTCCAGTCATTGGTACAGATTTATCGCTCGCTCGGGGGCGGATGGCAGCAGTGAGTTCTGACAGCTCGATTGTGCCGCCACTGCTCGTCACCCACGCGCTCATCTTCGGACTGCTTCTGCGAGAACGCTCGTACGCGCGATGGCATGACGCGGCTGATTGCGAACGTCAGTGCGGCGGGAACGCGCGAGGTCTGACGTGACGTCCCCGCCCCGTTCGATCGTCGCCTCGTTGTGGTCATTCTGGACCACCGGCAGTCGGAGTACGCGAGCACGTCGCGGTCGTCCTGTCCGTTCGAAGCGCCGCGCGTGCGTTATTTCAAGCGCTCCTTGAGCTCCGCCGCGGCATGGCGGGAGAGAGACCTGGTCCCGGGTTCGTTCGCGAGCCCGTTCAGCATACCGAAATCGTGGATCATCCCGTCGTAACGGATGGTTGTGACTTCGACACCGGCCTCGTCCAGCTTGCGTCCGTATGCCTCGCCTTCGTCGCGGAGGATGTCGTTCTCGGCGACCTGGATGAGCGCCGGCGGCAATCCCTTCAGCTCTTCGATACTCGCCCGCAGCGGCGAGGCATGGATGTCCTTTCGTTTACTCGGATCGGCGATGTACATGTCGTACATCCATTTCATCAGGGGCGTCGACAGGAAGCGGTCGCGCCCGAACTGTTGGTACG